>CACDSX010000012.1 GCA_902555655.1 uncultured Pelagibacteraceae bacterium
TTCTATCTTGGTTCTTAAAGTTATTAAACGTCTCAAATATTTAAAAATGATCTTTATAAATAAGAAATGATTAACAGTGTAATCATACATATGCACTTTTTTAAGTGACAACTTTTTTTCCAAATCTATCTCAAAAGAAATATCATCTCCAACTCCAAGGGTTATAAGATTATCAACTTCTTTAATTGCATCACTACAAACAAGATAACCTCCATCAAATTTTCTGCCAAATCTAATTAATTTTTTTACCTTATGAGGAATTAAAAAATTATATTTAGAATTAAGGATCATATTTTTATTAATTATATTCTTTATAATTATAATGTATTATTTTATCTCATGAAAAAGAAAATACTTGTTATTATTGGAGCAAGAGGAATTGGAGATCTAATATATCACCTTCCTTTACTCAGATCACTCCATGCAACCTATGGACAAAAAATTATCATACTATCAAATAAAGTAAATCAATCTAAAGAGGTCTTCAAAAATGAAACTTTCTTAAAAAAAATAATCGAGTTTGATAATTATAGGTATGGCATCTTTCGGACACTTATAAACATTATTAAATTTAAAAATTTGATAAATAAATTAAATGTAAACTATTTAATTCTCACAGCAAACTACCGAAGACTAATTTTACCAGTATTATTAAGCAATGTGAAAGTAAAAAATATTTTTGGAGTAGGAATATTTAAAATAAACAAAGATAGATCACTAGATCATCTCACAATTTCTGAAAGGCTCCTAAAATATACAAATAAATTGAATCTAAGAAAGAAAGTAAATAACTTTTTTTTGACAACAAGAAAATTAAAATCTTCAAAATATACCACACACAAAAAAATTTTTGTAAGTATTGACTCACATCATGATCAAAATAATTGGCCAACAAAAAATTATCTTTTAATTATTGATAAATTAGTAAAAAAAAATAAAGTTTTTGTAAATTTTGCCCCTAATAAAAAATTTTTTTTAAAAAAATTTCCAGAAAAATTTATCAAATCAAAACGAATAATATTTACATATAAAAAAAAAATTTCTGATATAATAAAGTTAATTTATCAATCAGATATAATTATTGGTAACGAGTCAGGACCAGTTTGCTTAGGTTCATCTCTAAAAAAAAAAGTTCATGCAATTTATCTGCCAATACATACCAAGCCTGAAAGTAAAATAATTTATAAAAAAAATAAATATTATAATGCCAATAAACTTTCCTCAAAAACAATCATTAAAAAAATTATAAAATCAATTTAATTTACTAGTGCTGGCGGAGAGAGAGGGATTCGAACCCTCGATACAGTTTCCTGCATACACGCTTTCCAAGCGTGCGCCTTCAACCACTCGGCCACCTCTCCATTTATTTTTCCTTAGATATTTTAAGTACTCCAATAAAAGCCTCTTGGGGTATCTCTACTCTTCCAAATTGTTTTGATCGTGCTTTTCCCTTTTTTTGTTTTTCTAAAAGTTTTCTTTTTCTATCTGTTGCACCTCCACCATGAATTTTTGTCAAAACATCTTTTTTAAAACCTTTGATAGTCTCTCTTGCAATAATTTTACCCCCAATTGCAGCTTGTACTGGAATCATAAAATTGTGTCTCGGTATTAAATCTTTTAATTTTTCACAAACTTCTCTCCCAGTCCTCTGAGCAAAATCTTTATGAATCATCATTGCCAAAGCATCGACTGGTTCACCATTTACTAATATTCCTAGTTTGACTAAATCACCCTCTCTGTGCCCAATTATTTCATAATCAAAGCTAGCATAACCACTAGTCATTGACTTGATACGATCATTAAAATCGAAGACCACTTCATTCAAAGGCAATTCATAACTCAAAACTGCTCTATTTCCTGAATAACTTAAATTTGTTTGAATACCTCTTTTGTCCTGACATAATTTAATAATAGAACCCAAATATTCATCTGGAGTGATAACGGTTGCCTTTATCCATGGCTCTTCAATTAATTTAATTAAAGTTGGGTCGGGCAGACTTGATGGATTTTGCAAATCCATAACTTCTCCAGTATTTAAATTAACTTTATAAACAACGCCAGGTGTCGTTGTCAGTAAATTTACATCAAATTCTCTTTCTAACCTTTCAGTAATTATCTCAAGATGAAGCAATCCTAAAAATCCACATCTAAAACCTAAACCTAGGGCTGAAGATGATTCAGCTTCAAATGAAAAACTTGCATCATTTAATTGTAGTTTAGCTAAACCATCTTTTAATTTTTGATATTCAGAACTATCAACCGGAAATAGCCCACAAAAAACAACTGGTTTACTTGGTTTAAAACCGGGTAGAGGATCTATCTTTGGTTTTGATGAGTCACAAATTGTATCTCCCACTTTAGTTTCAGATAAAACTTTAATTCCTGTGGTTATGAAACCAATTTCTCCAGTGTTAAGCTCATTAATATCTTTAGCTTTAGGTGTAAAAACTCCAACCTTTTCAACAATATAATCTTGGTCTGTTGAAAGCATTTTAATTTTCATATTTTTTGTTATTTTGCCGTTGATAACCCTTATTAAAATTACAACACCTAGATAAGTGTCATACCAACTATCAACCAATAAACATTTTAAATCTTCATTTGGATTTCCTTTTGGGGCGGGCAATTGATTAATAATTTGCTCTAATATCTCTTCAATCCCCTCTCCTGTCTTGCCTGAACATGGGACTGCATTTTCTGTATCTATACCAATTACATCTTCAATTTGTTTATTTGTTTTCTCTAAATCTGATGCTGGTAAATCAATTTTATTAAGTACTGGAATAATTTCATGATTTATATCAAGTGCTTGATAAACATTAGCTAATGTTTGAGCTTCTACTCCTTGAGTACTATCAACAATTAATATTGATCCCTCACATGCATAAAGTGATCTACTTACTTCGTAACTAAAATCAACATGTCCCGGAGTATCAATGATGTTTAAAATATAATCTTTTCCATTTTTAGATTTATAATTCAATTTTACAGTTTGTGCTTTAATGGTAATTCCTCTTTCTCTTTCTATGTCCATTGAATCCAAGACTTGTGCTTTCATCTCTCTTTCAGACAATCCGCCACATTTATGAATAATCCTATCGGCTATTGTTGACTTACCATGATCAATATGAGCAATAATTGCAAAATTTCTTATATTATCAATAGTACTCATTAAATTTTAAGATCGAATTTTAGCGCCAGTTTTATTTTCTACTGTTTGAATAATTAACTTATTTATTTTTTCTAAATCGCTTTCATTCAGAGTTTTATCTAATGACTGAATTGTTAAATTAATTGCTATTGACTTTTGGTTTTCAGGGATATTTTCACCTTCATAAACATCAAAAACTTTTATATTACTTATTAAGTTGTGATCTACACTAGAAACAGCATTAATTAAATCTTGTGAGTTTATATTTTTGTCAACTATAAATGCAAAATCTCTTTCTGACTTTTGATAATCTGACACATGAAATTTTTTTTTTTGATCATTAAGAGTCTTTTTTGACAATTTCAAATTGTCTAAGAAAATTTCAAAACCAATTAAAGAATCTGTCTTTAAATCAATCTTTTTTAAAATATTAGGATGTATCTCACCAAAATAAGCAGCCACGTGATCTTTTTCTTTATTTAAAAATAATCTCCCCGATTTACCTGGATGGTAATAATTTGGCACTTCTCTATCAATGAAAAAACTATCTGAATTATAACCTGCTTCAACTAGAGTTTGAACTACGTCTCTTTTTACATCGAATACATCAACATTTCTTTCTTTTTCAATCCAAGATAATCTAGATTTTTTACCTGCTGACAAACCGCAAACCAATGTATTTTGTTGCCCTGGATTGGATCCAGTAAAAATAGGACCTATTTCAAATATTGATAAATCTTTAAAACCTCTATCCAAATTTTTACCCATATACATAATTAGATTTGAAAATATTGAGTTTCTCAAAACGTCTAATTCAGAACTTATAGGATTTACAATCTTAATTACTTTATTACTACCTTTAAAATGTTCATTGTAATTTGAGTCTGTAAATGACCATGTAATTGCCTCTAAATAACCTTTTGATGCGACTGATCTTTGTAAAAAATGAAACAACTTTTGAGTTTGATTTAAAGTAGATTTGTTTCTTTCTTTGATAGGATTTATAGTTTTAATTTTGTCGTAACCACTTATTCTGACTAATTCTTCAATGATATCTATTTCTTGTGAAATATCGGGTCTCCATGATGGGACAGATAATTTAAAATATTTTTTTTCCTTTTTATATTGAAAACCAAGATCTTCTAATATTTTAAGCATTTCTTTAGTAGAAATTTTAAAACCAGATATTTGTTCAAATAAAGTAGGGTCAAATTTAATATTAGTAACTTTAAAGTTTTCAACTTTTTGAATATCTACTTTGCTAATCGAACCACCACAAATTTCTTTAATTAAAAAAGCTGCCTTATTCAAACCATCCTCAATGGATAAAGGATCAATTCCTCTCTCAAATCTAAATTTTGCATCTGTATCAATGTTTAGTTTTTTTGCGGCATTTCTTATAGATCTGGGTTCAAAATATGCCGATTCTAATAATATATTTTTTGTGTCAAATTCAGTGCCTGATCTTGTGCCTCCAATAATTCCACCTAATCCTAAAACACCTTTGTTATCACTTATAACACACATACCTTTTTCTAACTTGTAATTTTTGTTATCAAGAGCTGTAAATTCTTCTCCAGGTTTTGAATTTCGAACAATAATACCTTTTTCAATTTTATCAGCATCATATGCATGTAATGGACGATTAATATCAAGCATTACATAGTTTGTAATATCAACTATAGCAGAAATAGGTTTTTGACCAATTGAAACTATTTTATCTTTTAACCACTTCGGACTTTCTGTATTTTTTACATTGGTAATCAAACAGCTTCCAAAAACAGTACATCCTTGACCTTTTTCTTTATTAATCTTAACTTTTAAATTTGGTTTTAACTTGGAACTAATTTTTTTATCTTTTAAATATTTTAATTTTCCAAATCCGGAGGCAGCTAGATCTCTGGCTATTCCTCTAACTCCGAGACAGTCTGGTCTATTGGGGGTAATTGATAAATCAATAAGATTTGAATTTGATTTTGGGAAATAACTTTTACCAACATTTTTTGCATATTTAGATGATGATAATTCTATTATTCCATCACTTTCATCTGATAAATTTAATTCAGATTCTGAACAAAGCATTCCATAGGATGTTACGTCTCTAATTTTAGCTATTACCAATCTAGTTTTAGTTTTTGGCACAATTGCTCCTGGAGGAGCATATATAGTGATTAAACCCTCTCGTGCATTAGAAGCACCACATACAACTTTTTTTAATTCTTTTCCTCCAATATCAACCTCACAAACTTTCAATCGATCAGCGTTTGGATGTTTTTCTGTCTTTATAATTTTTGCTACTTTAAATAAATCAAGATCTTTAGATAAGTTTTCTACACTTTCAACCTCTAATCCAATATTGGTTAATTGTTCTAAAAGTTTTTCCTCTTTAAAGTTTGTATTTAAATGATCTTTAAGCCATTCGAATGTAATCTTCATCTACTCAAACCTCTGTAGTTGGTTGGAACATCAAGCGGGTCAAAACCAAAATGGTTTAACCATCTATAGTCACATTCAAAAAATGCTCTTAAATCATTTATGCCGTATTTAAGCATTGCCAATCTATCTATACCTATTCCAAATGCATACCCTTGATATTTTGTTGGATCAACTTTAACATTTTTTAAAACATTGGGATGAACCATTCCACATCCTAAAATTTCAAGCCATTGATCACCTTCTCCAATAACAATTTTTCCATCTTTTATTTCAAAACCTATGTCAACTTCTGCAGATGGCTCTGTGAAAGGAAAATGACTTGGTCTAAATCTCATTTTAATCTTATCGACTTCAAAAAATTCTTTTATGAAATAATTTAAACACCCTTTTAAGTGACCCATATTTATATCTTTATCAATATGAAGACCTTCAACTTGATGAAACATGGGTGCATGTGTTTGATCACTATCTGATCTATAAGTTCTACCAGGTGCAATAATCTTAAAAGGCGGTTTATCTTTCAACATAGTTCTTATTTGAACAGGGGACGTATGCGTACGTAATAGCTTTTCTTTTTTTTCATCAAGATAAAATGTATCGTGCATATCTCTTGCAGGATGATTATCGGGAGTATTTAATGCAGTAAAATTATTATATTCATTCTCAACATCTGGTCCCTCTTCTACACTAAAACCTATTTCAGAAAAGATTGAAGAAATCTCATCAATTGTCTGTGATACTGGATGAATTTTTCCTCTAACAAAACTTCTTTCTGGTAAAGTTATATCAATTTTTTCTTTTTCTAGTTTTTCATTTATTTCAGTGTTCTGAATTTCATTTATTTTTGTTTCAATTAAATTTTGTAGCTCATCTTTAATAATATTGAGATCAGAGGCGAATTTTTTTCTTTCAGTTTCAGTAATAGATCCAATTTTTTTAAATTGTGATGAAACTAATCCATTTTTACCAAATAGATCTGACTTCATTTGATTTATTTCTGAAAGATTTAGTTTCCCTTTTAATTTTGTAAGAAATTCATCTTTAATTTTTTTAAGATCAGACATCTTTACAGATTATTTCTTCAGCAGAATAAAACAATAGTGAAGATTAATTTAAAGCAGATTGTGCTTTTTGAACGATAGTTTTAAAGGCTTCTGGACTATCATACGCTATCTCAGCTAGAATTTTTCTATCAATTTTAATTCCACTTTTACTCAATCCATTAATAAATTTAGAATAAGTCATTCCCTCAGCCCTCACGCCCGCATTTATTCTTTGTATCCAGAGAGATTTAAATTCTCTTTTTTTGTTTCTTCGGTCTCTATAAGCATATTGCATAGATTTTTCCATTGCTTGCTTTGCAACCCGTATTGTATTTTTTCTTCTGCCCCATTGACCTTTGACAGCTTTTAAAACTTTTTTATGTTTAGCTCGACTAGTTACACCTCTTTTGACTCTTGCCATTTTAACCTCTTAAACTGTATGGCATGTACGATTTAACAATTTTTCCATCTTGTTTTGACATCGCAGTTGTGCCTCTTAATTTTCTTATTTGTGAATTAGTTCTTTTAATCATACCATGTCTTTTACCGGCTTGGGCCATCATCACCTTCCCCCTAGCTGATATTTTGAATCTTTTTTTCGCAGAGCTTTTTGTTTTAAGTTTTGGCATAATTGAGCGAGGTTATACAAAGAATGATGAAATTTTACAACCTATATTAAAGCCTATAAAGGTTGAATTACCATAATCATTTGCTTTCCATCAAACTTAGGGTGCAATTCCACCTTACCAATTTCTTTCATGTCCTCTTTAATCTTAGTCATTAACTCGTTTCCTAAATGAGAATGCTGTAATTCACGTCCTTTAAACCTTATGGTAAATTTTACTTTATCACCTTTTGCAATAAATTTTTTAGCATTTTTAACTTTAAACTCATAATCATGTGTTTCGGTGACTGGTCTCATTTTTATTTCTTTAAGCGCAATAATTTTTTGTTTTTTTTTTGCAAGATTGGCTTTTTTTTGGGCATCATATTTAAATTTACCCATATCCATGATTTTACATACTGGGGGATTGGCATTTGGAGCAATTTCAATTAAGTCAAGACCTTGATTTTTTGCCATTGATATTGCCTCATTTGTGTTGAGTGTTCCTAAGTTTTCTCCATCACTTGCAATTACTTGGACTTCAGGAGATGAAATTCTATTATTAGATCTTGGACCACGATCTTTTGTTCTTCTTTGAAAATAATTTTGTTTAAAATCTGCCACTTAATTTGAAGATGCTTTATTTAAAGCTGAGAATGTTTTTAAAAATGTTTTTAATTCCATATTTTCTTGTTTATTAGAGTCCAATCTTCTAATGGTTACAGAGTTACTGTCAACTTCTTTTTTCCCACAAATTAACAAAACAGGTATTTTGGCTAATGAATGATCTCTAATTTTATAATTTAGATTAGTGTTTTTAAGATCTACAATAGAACTGATACCTGCATCTTTAATTTTTTTTGATACTTTAATTGCATAATCCTCAAAATCTTCTGAAATTGGTATTACAACTGTTTGTAATGGAGAAATCCAAAATGGAAACTTGCCAGCATAATTTTCAATTAAAATTCCAATAAATCTTTCAAGTGAACCAAACAAAGCTCTATGTAACATTACTGGAATTTTTTTTGAACCATCCTTGTCAATATATGATGCTCCTAATCTTCCTGGTAAATTAAAATCAACCTGTAAAGTTCCACATTGCCAATCTCTTCCAATTGCATCTCTTAATACAAATTCAATTTTTGGTCCGTAAAATGCTCCTTCACCTTTATTAATACTATATTCTAATTTAGTTGCTTTAACTGCTTCTAAGAGAGCTGTTTCAGCCTTATCCCACACACTATCATCTCCTACTCTTAATTCAGGTCTATCAGAATATTTAAGAATTACATTTTCGAAACCTAAATCTTTATAAATATCCAAAATAAGATTTGTTACTATTAAACATTCTTTTGTAATTTGATCTTCTGTACAAAATATATGTGCATCATCTTGTGTAAATGCTCTAACTCTTAATAATCCATGCAGAGCTCCAGATGGTTCATAACGATGTACTTTCCCAAACTCAGACATTTTTAAAGGTAAATCTTTGTAACTTTTAAGACCCTGATTAAAAACTTCTACACAACCTGGACAGTTCATAGGTTTAATTGCAAAAATCTTTTCGTCTGGGGTTGTTGAAGTGTACATGTTGGCGCCAAATTTTTCCCAGTGACCAGATTTTTCCCAAAGAGTTCTATCTAGAACTTCTGGAGTATTTATTTCTTTATACCCAGCTTCATCTTGTTTCATCCTCATATAGTCAATTAATTTTTGGAATAATGACCAGCCTTTTTCATGCCAAAAGACCGATCCAGGACTTTCCTCTCTAAAATGAAATAAATCCATTTCTTTACCAAGCTTTCTATGATCTCTTTTTTCTGCCTCCTCGATCCTTTTCAAATAAGCATCTAAATCTTTTTGACTTGCCCAACTTGTCCCATAAATTCTTTGTAGCATTTCATTATTAGAGTCACCTCTCCAATAAGCTCCTGCAACTTTTGTCAATTTGAAAGCTTTACCAATTTTACCAGAGGATAATAAATGTGGGCCTTTGCATAAATCATACCAAGTATCCCCATGATGGTAGACTGTTAATTTTTCATTTCCAGGAATATTCTCAATTATTTCAGCTTTATATTTTTCACCGATTTTTTTAAAATGGCTTATTGCTTTTTCTCTATCCCAAACTTCTCTTCTTGTTTTAACATCTTTATCAATTATTTCTGACATTCGTTTCTCAATTTTTTTAAGATCATCTTCTGTAAATGGATCTTTTCGGGCAAAATCATAATAAAAACCATTTTCAATTACTGGTCCAATAGTTACTTGTGTGCCTGGATACAGTTCCTGCACAGCCATTGCCATAATATGTGCAGCATCATGCCTAATAACTTCTAGTCCCTCTTTATCTTTTGCTGTAAGAATTTTTACTGAACTATCCTTCTCAATTGGAAAATATAAATCTTTTAATTCACCATCAACACTCATTATCAATGCCTGTTTAGCTAATGATTTGCTGATTTTCTCCGCAACTTCGAGTCCTGTAACTTTTTTTGGAAAATCTAAATTGTTTCCGTCTGGTAAAGTAATTATAGGCATTTAATTTAATAATCTTTTATACTCTGAATAAGTAGAAAAACACATTTTTTCAACATTAAATTTTTTAATTATGTTTTTTCTCCCTTCTTTACCTATTAAATTTATAGATGTTTCATCCATTGTTATGGCTCTTATAATTTTTTCACTTAAAGATTTTGCGTTTCCAGACTCAAATAAAAAACCTGTTTTTTCATTAATTATTGTTTCGTTTGATCCTCCTATATTGCTTGCAATAATAAGTTTTTCCATAGATTGTGCTTCGACTGCAACTCTTCCAAAAGACTCTGGTTCAATTGAGGGTGAAATAACAACATCTGAAACTTTATATGCCAAAGCCATATCTTCACAATGATCTATAAATTTAATTTGATTGGTTAAACGATACTGTTCAGTTAATCGAATCAATTTTTTTTTGTATAGATCTCTACCTTGATCACTCCCTAATATTACAACATGAAAAGCCTCATAACCCAACTCAATTTTTACTAAATTAACTGCCTCAACAAGTAATTCTTGTCCTTTCCATGAAGTAAGTCTGCCTGGCACTAAAATAATTTTTTTTTCTTCACTGATTTCCCATTCTTGAAGAAGATTTTTTTCATCTATTTCTAATTTTGTAGAAGGATCAAAATAATCTACATTTATTCCTCTAAAAATAACAAGAAATTTTTTTTTTACTTTCAAAAATTCAGAATAATTTTCTTTAATATGTGAAAAAATAAAATTTGAACCTGCTATTATCAAATCTGACCTTACCATGACAGAATTATAAAATTTTTTTAACTTACCACCAAAATTATAGGTACCATGAAAAGTTGTAACAAATTTTCTTCGTGTTAACTTTGAAGCAAAATAACAAGACCAGGCTGGCGCACGACTCCTAGCATGTATAATAGAAATATTAAAAAATAAAATTATTCCAATTAAAATAATTGAATTAATTAATATCAAAAAAGGATTTTTGCTCTGAACGGGTAATCTAATTAATTTAACTTTTTTTTTATCTATAAATTTAGTTAATTCCCCTCCACTAGTTACAATAAACGATTTGCAATTATTTTCTGACAAATAATGAGCAATATCATAACAACCAGTTTCTGCTCCTCCATAGCCCAACTTGGGTATTACTTGTAAAACATTTATATTAGACGACATTTAATAACGTTATATAATAATAGACAAAACTATTAAACTTTAATGACAAATTTCAAATACTTAAAATTAAATAAGATTAAAAAGATAAGATATATAAAACACAACCAAAAGAATAGTGTCTTCATTGTTTTTTTACATGGATTTATGTCGGATTTAGAGGGAAAAAAACCTAAAACTTTTTTAAATTTTGCTAAAAAAAACAATCTAAGCTTTCTAGCATTGGAATATTCTGGTCATGGTAAGTCAACTGGGAAATTTACAAATGGAAATATCTCAAAATGGTCTCAAGAAACAAAAATGTTAATAAAAAAAATAGTGAAAAAAAAAAAGATAATTTTAATTGGCTCAAGTATGGGTTCATGGATTTCTTTAAATCAATTTAAATTTTTTAAAACACAGATTGTAGGTTTTATGGGAATCGGTTCTGCACCTGAATTTTTGGAAGGCTTGATGTGGAATAAATTTACAAAGAAAATGAAAAAAGAAATAAAACAAAAAAAAATTATTAATTTAAAGCATGGAGATTACGAATATCCAATTACTTTACAGCTAATTAAAGATGGTAGAAAAAATAAGATCTTAAATAAAAAAATATATCAAAATTTAAAAGTAACAATGATTCATGGAAGTAAAGATAAATCTGTACCTGTTAGTTATTCAAGAAAAGTTTTAAAGATATTTAAAAATGCCAAAAAAAAATTAGTAATTGTGAAAAATGGTGATCATAGTTTATCATCGTCAAAATGGTTAAATTTATTAAAAAAAGAATTAAAAATAATAATTAACTAACTTCTTTTACATTAGATTTAAATGTAATTGGATTTTTGAGTTTACCAATCATTTCTTTTGGACATACTTGAACAAAGTTTTTTATTTCATCTTTAAAGTTTTTAACTATATTTTTCGATACTAATGAACCAGTTTCTTCAGAGTGTTCCAAAACCATGATCTTTAAAAAATTAACCCAGTATTCTGTTTCAACATTTTGCCAGATAACCGAATCTGGATTTACTTTTTTTTCAAACTCATTAGATTTGTCATAGATAAATGCCATGCCTCCTGTCATACCAGCCGCAAAATTATCTCCTACATTCCCAAGAATAACCACTGATCCTCCAGTCATATATTCACAACCATTTGAATCACATCCTTCAACTACTGTTATTGCACCAGAATTTCTTACCGCAAATCTATCACCAGCTTGTCCTGCAGCAAAAAGTTTGCCAGAAGTTGCTCCGTAAAGGACTGTATTACCAATAATTGTATTTTCATTAGAAACTAAATTGCTTTCATCTGAAAGTTTTATCACAATTGTTGCTCCTGATAATCCTTTGCCGACATAATCATTTGCATCACCTTTAAGACTTAATTTAAGACCTTTTGATGAAAATGCTCCAAAAGATTGTCCAGCAGAACCTTTGAAATTTAAAGTTAAAAAATTTTCATTTAATTTTTCATAACCATATTTTTTATAAAGATGATGTGAAATTCTTGTACCAACTGCTCTATTTGTATTTTTGATAATAAATTCTTTTTTCATTTTTTCAGAATTGTTTAAAGATTTTTCTATTTCTGGCCAAATTTCTTGATCTAATGTTTCAGGTACTTCGTTTATCTCTAAAGACTCACAATATCTTTGATTATTTCCTGGATCTGCCTGAACAAATAATGGGTTTAAATCTAAATCGTCCAAATTAGGTGAAGCTTTATTAACTTGCATTAATAAATCTGTTCGTCCGATAATATCATTTAATGATTTAAATCCTAATTCAGCTAAAATTTCTCTTACCTCTGATGCAATAAAAGTAAACAAATTTACTACCTTATCAGGTGTACCAGTAAATTTTTCTCTTAATTTTTCATCCTGTGTACAAACACCAACAGGACAAGTATTTGAGTGACATTGTCTTACCATAATACATCCCATGGCAACTAAAGCTGTGGTTGCTACTCCATATTCCTCTGCACCCATCATTGCAGCAATTACAACATCTCTACCAGTTTTAATTCCACCATCAGTTCTCAATGTAATTTTGTGCCTTAAATTGTTTAGTGTAAGAACTTGATTAGCTTCTGTAAGACCCATCTCCCAAGGTATCCCTACATATTTTACACTTGTTTGTGGTGTCGCTCCTGTACCACCGTTATGACCTGAAATTAAAATAATATCAGCTTTTGCTTTTGCTACACCTGCAGCAATCGTACCAATACCTGATGTAGCAACTAATTTTACTCCAATTCTTGCTTTTGGATTTATTTGTTTTAAATCATAAATTAATTGTGCCAGATCTTCTATTGAATAAATATCATGATGTGGTGGTGGAGAGATTAAAGTTACGCCTGGAGTAGAATGTCTTAGTTTAGCTATTTCTTTGGTTACTTTAAAGCCTGGTAACTGACCACCTTCACCTGGCTTTGCACCTTGAGCCATTTTAATTTCTATTTCATTACAATTATTCAAATAATTCACAGTTACACCAAACCGTGCTGATGCAATTTGTTTAACTCTTGAATTTGCGCTGTCCCCACTATCCATTACCTTAAATCTATTAGCATCTTCTCCACCTTCTCCACTGCAAGAGGCACCTTTTATTCTGTTCATACCTATTGCTAGTGTTTCATGAGCTTCTTTAGATAAAGCTCCATGAGACATACTTCCGCTTCCAAATCTTCTAAGTATTTTTTCAATTGGCTCAACCTCAGAAATTTTTATTGAAGGACCTAATTTTTTTTTTCTAAAATTGATTAGATCTCGTAGATTTATTGGGGGTAAATTATATATGCCTTCTACATATTTTTTATATACCTGATATGAATTTGATCCTACTGCACTCTGTAATAAATGAATAAGTCTTCCTTGATATTGGTGTGTCTCACCATTTTTTCTATATCTATAAATACCTCCAATTGGCAATATAGTCTCTGTACTTTCAAAAGCTTCTTTATGAATTTCTCTTATCTTTTTTTCAATACCCACTAAACCAATTCCTGAAATTTTTGATATTACTCCAGGAAAATAATCATCTACGACTGTTCTGCTTAATCCAACAGTTTCAAAATTACATCCACCTCTATATGAGCTCAAAACAGAAATACCCATTTTAGACATTATTTTTAACAAACCAGCATTTACAGAACTTATGTAACGCTGAACACATTCATCAAAACTATATTGACCAAAAAGTTTTTTTTCGTGTCTTTGATATAAACTGTCAAAGGCTAAATATGGATTTACTGTTGTGGCTCCAACACCAATTAAGGTAGCAAATGAATGTGTATCTAGAGCTTCACCAGATTGTACGTTAATGGATACATAGCCTCTTAACTTTTTTTGTATTAAAAATGTGTTAATTGCACCAACACACAATAATATTGGCATTGGCAATCTATCTGAAGACAGATCTTTATCACTTAAAACTAATTGAGTTACACCTTGTCTAACTGCAATTTCTGACTCTTTTTGAATTCTTTTGATAGAATCAGATAAATTTTCATCTTGTGAAAAAGTGCAATTAATTAATACTGAATTTTTACCAAAAAAATTAATAAACTTGTTAAATTGTGAATTTGATAAAATAGGACTATTTAAAACATAGATATTTTCTTTTGTTAAAGTATCAAAATCAAGAATATTACCTAAGTTTCCAAATCTAGTTTTTAAACTCATTACTTTATTTTCTCTCAATGAGTCAATTGGTGGATTTGTTACTTGACTAAAATTTTGTCTAAAAAAATGGTAAAGTGGTCTATACTTGTCAGATAATACTGCTAAAGGTGTATCATCACCCATTGAGCCAGTTGCCTCCTTTGCATCCTCTGCCATTGGATGCAAAATAAGTTCTAAATCCTCTAAGCTTATTCCAAAAGTATATTGTCTTCTCCTCAAACTTTCTCCATCAAAATTATGTTTTTCATTAGAAATCGATAATTTTTCATCTAAATTAATAATCTGGTTGTTAAAATGTTTAAATTCTTTAGCCAGATAATCTTTGATTTGACTATTTGAAAAAACTTTTCCTTTTTCGATCCTAACTCCAATTATTTCACCTGGACCTAATCTACCTTTAGTTAAAATTTTTTTTTCATTTAATTCTATCATTCCAGTTTCTGAACCAGCAAAAAGCATTTTATCTTTTGTTATGGCATACCTTAATGGTCTAAGACCATTTCTATCGTTTGCTGCGATTACCCATTCGTTATCTGTGGCAGCTATAGCAGCTGGTCCATCCCATGGTTCCATAGTACTATTTAAAAAGTTAAATAGTTGTTGATGACTTTTTGATAAAATCTTACTTTTTTTTGACCAAGCATCAGGCACTAACATCAATTTAGCCAACGGTGCCGATTGTCCTGATTTATTTAGAAGCTCAAACACATTATCCAAAGCTGCTGAGTCTGAAACTCCTTTTTGAATTACTGGTTTTAAATTTTCTATATCATCAAAAAGTGGACTACTCATTTCTTGTTCGTGTACTTTCATCCAATTTTTATTTCCTTTGTAAGTATTTATTTCACCATTGTGTGCTATAGCTCTAAATGGTTGAGCTAAACTCCAACTTGGTGCTGTATTAGTTGAAAATCTTTGATGAAAAATTGCATATCTCGATACAAATCTTTGATCTCTCAAATCTAAATAGAAGTCAGATATTGCCTCTGCTAGGTATAACCCTTTATAAATTATAGACTTTGAACTAATCGAACATATATAAAAATTACTCAGTGATGCTTCGAAAGCTCTATTTTCAATTCTCTTTCTTGTTTCATAAATTTGTCTTTCTAAATTTTTATCTAATAAATTTGGATCATTAGATTTAAATAAAACTTGAATAATTTCTGGCATAGTTTGAAGAGCTTTTTCACCCAAAACTTTTGGGTTAACTGGTACTTGTCGCCAACCATATATACTAAAATTATTTTTTGTTAGTTCACTTTCAACAATTGTTTTACAATTTTCTTGTGCAGAGTAATCATTTCTAGGTAAAAAAATCATTCCTACACATATTTCAGAATTATCGTAATCGTGACCTGTGACTTGAATTTTTTCTATAAAAAAATCTTTTGGAATTTCAACATGAATTCCAGCTCCATCTCCTGTTTTGCCATCTGCATCAACAGCACCTCTATGCCAAACAGCTTTTAAAGCTTCAATTCCATATTCAACAACAGCTCTAGATTTTTTTCCCTCTGTGGAAGCAATTAAACCAACCCCACATGCATCATGTTCCATTTCCTGAGAGTAAACATGGTTCTTAGTCAGTAGTTCTAAATTCTTTTTATAATTTTCCATTATGCTACTTTTGATTTTTTTATTTCAATATTTTCTAAATAAGTTTTCATAGCTGCAGCTGCGTCTCTTCCATCTTTGATGGCCCATACAACCAAGGAAGCTCCTCTTACAATATCTCCTGCAGCAAAAACCCCTTTAAGGTTTGTTTCCATTGTATCGAAATCAGTCTTTATTGTCCCCCATTTTGTAACTTGTAGATCTTTTGCATCAAATAAATATGGAAGATCCTCAGGATCAAAACCAAGAGCTTTAATAACCATGTCAACTTTAATTTCAAACTCCAAACCTTCTTTAATTTGAGGTCTTCTTCTACCTGAATCATCAGGTTCACCTAGTTTAATTTGATCAATAATTAAATTTTCAACTTTGTTTGTACCTTTAAATTCCTTTGGGCTAGAAAGCCATATAAATTCAACGCCTTCTTCTTCTGCATTAGCTACTTCTCGAGCTGACCCTGGCATATTTTCTTTATCTCTTCTGTAAAGACATTTAACTGATTTTGCTCTTTGTCTTACTGAGGTTCTAACACAATCCATAGCAGTATCACCACCACCTATAACAACAACATCTTTTCCCTCAGCATTTAATATACCTTTATCAAATAATTCAACTTTATCTCCTAAGCCTTTTTTATTTGAAGCTGTTAAAAACTCCATTGCAGGGAATATATTTTCTAAATCGTTTCCAGGTAATTTAATTTCTCTAGATTTATAAACTCCAGTAGCAATTAAAATTGCGTCATGTTTTTTTCTTAACTGATCTAAAGTAGCATCTTTACCAACTTCAAAATTTTGAACAAATTCTATACCCCCATCTTTTAGAAGTTTTGTTCTTCTTTCGACAACAAATTTTTCTAATTTAAAATTTGGAATACCATAAATTAATAATCCTCCGGCTCGATCATAACGATCGTAAACTGTAATCTTATACCCATTTTTTCTTAATTGTTCAGCTGCAGCTAATCCTGCAGGTCCAGCTCCAATTATACCAACACTCTGATTTTTTTCATATTTGACTTCAATAGGTTTAACCCAACCCTGTTCCCATGCGTTATCAGTTATATATTTTTCCGTAGAACCAATTGTTACTGTTCCATGACCTGATTGTTCTATAACACAATTACCTTCACAAAGACGATCCTGTGGACAAATTCTTCCACAAACTTCTGGCATATTGTTTGTGCTTTGGGATAATTCATAAGCCTCTTTTAGTCTTCCCTCTGCAGTTAATTTTAACCAATCTGGAATATTATTACTTAGTGGGCAATGAACTTGACAGAAAGGCACTCCACACTGAGAGCACCTGCTTGACTGCTCTTCAGCCTTTTGTTTAATAAAATCATCATAGATCTCATTAAAGTCATCCTTCCTTGTGCCAACATCCCTTTTAGGGGGGGTTTGTTGACCTATTTTTACAAATTTTAGCATTTTATCAGTCATAATTTTTTAAAGAATCATGGCAAAATATACATTGTTTTTATTAGTAAAAGTATTATTTAGGTCAATATTTGTGACCTATATTTATCAATAAATAGCTTAAAATAAGTAATTTTTTATTTTTGCATATCTATTATGACTAAATGGAATTGTTTTAAATACAAATTTTTTAAGCTACGACACTAATATGTTTCAAGAATTTATAGAAATCTTAATTCTTTCTGCTGTTCAAGGAATATCAGAATTTTTACCAATAAGTTCATCGGCCCACTTAATTATAGTTTCTAACTTATATAATTTAAAAACAGGTTCATTGTTAATTGATATAAGCTTACATTTAGGCTCTTTGTTAGCAATAATATTCTTTTTTCGAAAGGATTTATTTGATCTGAAAAATAATAAAAATTTATTGAGCCTGATAATAATTGGCTCAATACCACTTATTATTTTTGGATATATATTACATACAACTGAAATAATACATCTTTTAAGAAATATAAAAGTTATAGCTTGGACAACATTATTTTTTGGAATTATCTTATATTTTGCTGATCGAAGAAAAATTGATCAAAGTATATCAAAAAACTTAAATATTAAGTCAATTATATTTATAGGGTTATTCCAGATTCTTGCTTTGATACCTGGTGTAAGTAGAGCAGGAATTACAATGACAGCTGCTAGATTTTTAAAATTTAATAGGGTTGACTCTGGTAAAATTTCATTTTTACTTTCTATTCCTGCATTAGCAGGTGCAAGTTTCCTAGGATTAAAAGATGCATTTAATAAACCAATAGATCTAAATTATATTGTTGCAATTGCAGTGATACTATCTTTTTTATTTTCATATACTACAGTTAAATTTTTCTTAAACTATTTAAACAAATTTTCTTTAAATATTTTTGTTATTTATAGAATAATTATATCTTTAATTTTATTTTTGATAATCTATTTTTAACTAGATTTTTTAATTAAAGGTAATAATTGTGATAATAAGACTCCACATAATATAAAGAAGCAACCTAATAAATTATTAATACCAAGAATTTGATCAAGTAAAAACCAAGCAGCAATAGTTGCAAAGACACCTTCTAAGGAGAAAATAATAGCAGCCGGTGCAGGTGATATATTTTTTTGTGCATAAATCTGTAATACAAAAGCAAAACCACCTGACAAAATTCCTGCATATAAAATAGAGTCAATTTCCTTCAAAATATTTTCAAAGATAAACTCTTCGTAAATAAGACCTGCAAAAAAAGAAAATAAAGCTACTATTAATGTTTGCACAGCTCCAATCGTAAGAGGAAGGTTATATTTGGTGACAATAATACCAGTAAAGATGATGTGAGTGCTCCAAAACAAAGCTCCTAATACTACAAGGGTATCACCGAGTCTTACCGTTGCATCGAAAAAATTTGTTAATAAATATCCTCCTATTAAACATAATATTACTGATGGCCATACACTCCAATGAATAGATTTTCTTTTAAATAAAAAAATTATAATTGGCACCATAGGAACATAAAAAATAGTAAAGAATGCTGCATTGGCAACATCTGTATACAATAAAGCAACCTGTTGTAGGGCGGAACCTAGAAAGAGAGATAGACCAATTAATAATGAGAGAAAAGCAAATGTTTTAAAATCTAATGAAAACTCTGATTTAAATTTTTTTATCTCAAATAAAATGACCAAAGGTACTATTGCTAAGAAACCAACAAAAAATCTCACTGCATTGAAAGTAAAAGGACCTATGTCGTCCATACCTGTATCTTGTGCAATAAATGTCGTTCCCCAGATAAAAGTGCATAATAAAGCACTAAGTAATGATACAGTTTTTGACATAATTTTTAGATAGCTAATTTATAGGCAAAGTTTTTACCTAAATTTTCTTTTAATTCATTATTAAAACGTGCCGCCTCAGCTCCATCAATTATTCTATGATCATAAGATAGAGAAAGGGGCAACATTATTCGTGTTACAAACTTACCATTAATATGAACTTGTTTTTTTTCTGATTTACCGACTCCCAAGATGGCAACTTCAGGGTAATTAATAATTGGTGTAAAAAATGATCCTCCGATTCCACCAAGGCTAGTAATTGTCATTGAACCACCAAATAACTCTTTTTTATCAATCTTTAAGTTTCTACATTCATCACTTAATCTTTTAAGCTCCTCTCCTATTAAAGAAATATTTTTGTTATCTGCATTTCTTAATTTTGGTACCATCAAACCATGAGGTGTATCGACTGCAATACCTATATGATAATATTTCTTAATAGTCATTTTTCCTTTTTCTATTTCATCAATAGAGCTATTAAAATTTGGAAATTTTTTTAATGATGCAGTCAAAGCCTTTACAATAAAAGCTAATGGTGTAATTTTTTTCTTTTCTCCAGTATATATATCAGTTAGTGATTTTCTAAATTCTTCTAGCTCAGTAATATCTGCCTCATCATGATTGGTTACATGGGGAATATTAGTCCAAGAGTTCACTAAATATTTTGATGATATTTTTTTAACTCTTGGTATGTCTTTTATTTCTATTTTACCAAATTCAGAGTGAGAATATTCTTGTTCTATCTTTTCATTATTTTTGATTTCGTTATTTAACAAATTCTTTGATTTAGAAGCCACAAATAACTTTATATCACTCTCAACAACTCTACCTTTTCTTTCAGTGCCCTTGACTTGATTAATATCTACACCAAGCTCTCGTGCAAATTTTCGAACTTTTGGACTTGCAGATGAAATATCTGAAACTTTGTTTTGACCGGTTACAGTTTTCTGAATTTCTGGTTCTAATACCTGAATTTTTTTTAACTTCTCCTCAATTTTTGATTTTTTTTGAGTATTTTCTTGTGTTTGTAATGTGTTTTCTAAAATTAATATTACATCACCCTCAGAAACTTTATCTCCAACTTTAATTTTTAAATTTTTAATTTTACCATTAAAATTTGATGGAATTTCTACACTAGATTTATCGCTTTCTATTGTTATCAGAGGATCATTTTTTTTTAACGTTTGGCCTTCCGTAACTAAAACTTCTATCACTTCGACATTTCTAAAATCTCCTATATTAGGTACTTTTATTTCAGTTACAGACATTATAACTTAGTAGGCATTGGTTTATTTGTATCAATTTTATATTTTTTGATGGCTTCTCTAGCATATTTAGAAGCTATGAGCTGTTCTTTAGCTAAAACACTTAACCCATATGTAACAATATGTTCTTTATCGACTTCAAAAAATTTTCTTAAATTTTTTCTTGTGTCACTTCTACCAAAACCATCTGTTCCCAAAGAATAGAAGCTTTTATTAACATATGGCCTTATTTGATCAGAGTTAATTCTCATATAGTCAGAGGCAGCTAATATTGGTCCTTCAGTTTTACCTAGACATTTTTCAATATAAGATTTTTTTGGTTCCTTATCTGGATTTAAAAGATTAAATCTTTCAATTTCTAAACCATCTCTTCTAAGTTCATTAAAACTTGTAATACTCCAAACTTCACTATCTATTTGATACTCATTTTGTAGAATTTCTGCTCCTGCTATCATTTCTCTTAAAATTGTACCTGAGCCTAAAAATTGAATCTTTGTTTTTTTATTTTTATTAAATTCTCTAATTTTATACATGCCTTTTAAAATGCCTTCTTCACATGATTTATCTTTTGGAATAGCGGGGTGTGGATAATTTTCATTCATAGTTGTAATATAATAAAAAATATTTTCTTTTTTTTCATGCATTCGTCTCAAACCTTCTCTAAAAATAACTGCTAGTTCATAGTGAAAAGTTGGATCATAAGAGATACAATTTGGTATTGTAGAAGCTAAAATATGACTATGACCATCTTGATGTTGTAGTCCTTCACCTGCAAGAGTTGTTCTTCCAGCTGTAGCTCCTATTAAAAATCCTCTAGATTGACTATCTGCACCTGCCCAAGCAAAATCACCTATCCTTTGAAAACCAAACATAGAGTAAAAAAGATAAATCGGAATCATTTCAATATCATGATTTGTGTATGAAGTTCCTGCAGCTATCCATGAAGACATTGCTCCAGCTTCATTAATTCCTTCCTCTAAAACTTGTCCATTTCTATCTTCCCTATAAGAGCTTAACTGAGCAGAGTCTTCTGGTTCGTATTTTTGTCCCTCATGTGCATATATACCAATTTTTTGAAAAAAACCTTCCATACCAAAAGTTCTAGCTTCGTCTGGAATAATGGGTACTAATCTTGGTGCAACATTTTTATCTCTCAACAAATTTGTTAACATCCTAACTAATGCCATTGTTGTAGACATTTCTTTGGAACCAGTTGAGACTTTCATATTATCAAAAATATCTTTAGGAGGTGCCTTTATAGGTTTAGCATAAGTCGTTCTCTCTGGAATAAAGCCTCCAAGCTTAAGTCTTTTTTCTTTAATGTATTTTATTTCTGGTGAATTTTGATCAGGCTTGTAATACTCAATGTTCTTTACCTGTTTATCAGTTAAAGGAACATCAAACCTATCTCTATAATACATCAAATCATCTATATCTAATTTTTTAGTTTGATGTGTAGTATTAACACTTTCACCACTTTTACCCATTCCATAACCTTTTATAGTTTTTGCAATTACAACTGTTGGGCTACCAATGTTTTTTGAAGCTTTATCATAAGCTGCAAAAACTTTATGTGGGTCGTGCCCACCTCTATTCAATCTCCAAATATCTTTATCTGATAGATTTGATACTAGTTCTTTTGTTTCTTGATATTTTCCAAAAAATTTTTCTCTCACATAAGCACCATCTCTTGCTTTCATAGCTTGATATTCACCATCTACAGTTTCATTCATAGTTTTAACAAGATGACCTGTTTTATCATTAGCTAACAAAGAGTCCCAATAAGAGCCCCAAATCACTTTAATTACATTCCATCCAGCACCTCTAAAAATTCCCTCTAACTCTTGTATAATTTTTCCATTACCGCGAACCGGTCCGTCTAATCTTTGTAGATTACAATTCACAACAAAAATTAAATTATCTAGATTCTCTCTAGCAGCTAAACCTATTGCACCTAAGGACTCAGGCTCATCCATTTCACCATCTCCTAGAAAAGCCCAAACTTTTCTACCTTCATCCTTGATTAAACCTCTATTAATTAAATATTTCATATATCTTGCCTGATAAATTGCTAACATTGGACCTAAACCCATCGACACAGTAGGGAACTGCCAAAATTTTGGCATCAACCAAGGATGTGGATAAGAAGATAGACCACCTGGATTCACTTCTTGTCTAAAACTATCTAACTGTTTTTCGTTAAGTCTTCCCTCAAGAAATGCTCTTGCATACATACCTGGTGCACTATGTCCTTGAAAATAAATCAAATCACCTCCAAACTTATTATTCTTAGCCCTCCAAAAATGATTCATTCCCACATCATATAACGTCGCTGCAGATGCAAATGTTCCGATATGTCCTCCTAGCTCAGGAAACTTTTTATTAGCTCTTACAACCATTGCTGCTGCATTCCATCTAATTAGTGACCTAATTCTTCTCTCTACATTCTGATCTCCATTAGACTTTTTTTCCTCATTGACTGGTATTGTATTTATATAAGGAGTGCTCTGAGTATATGGAATATTAGCACCCTCCATATAAGCTTTGTTAATTAATTCTTTAATTAAATAATGAGCTCTTTGATTGCCATCTTTTTCAATCACTGCCGATAAAGACTCAAGCCATTCATTGGTCTCTAATGGATCTAAATCACCTTCTTTAACAACTTGAATTATAGCTTTTTCCTTTTTTTCAATTTGTAGATTTTGTTTTTGGTTTTTTTCTAATGCATTTTCGGCTTCCTGTATCAAATTCTCAGTATCTTTTGGAATAACTTGAGAGACAGATGTTGATTGATTGGAGACTAGTATATTCAGTATTAAATCACCCTTTGAAACTTTATCTCCAACTTTTGCTTTTATAGACTCGATTTTTCCAGAAAAAGGTGAGGGTATTTCCACACTAGATTTATCACTTTCTATTGTTGCAACCGGATCATTTTTTTTTATTTCTTGATTTTCTTTAACTAGAATTTCAATTACTTCTACATTTTCAAAATCACCAATGTCAGGAACTAATAATTTTTCTGTCATTTATTTTTAAGTCTTATACACCATAAAAATTCACTTAATTGCTAATTCTAACACATTCTGTACAATTTTTAGACACTCTTTAAGTGCATGCTTCAAAAATGATTAAAAAGTTATTAAAAGCACTAATTCAACCAAAAATTAGTACCTACACAGATGCTAAAACTTGGATACAAAAAATTTTATTAGAAGAAAAATACGGAAAAATTAATTCCTAAATTTTCTCAATACACAAGGCTATACCCATTCCACCACCTATGCAAAGTGTTGCGCATCCTTTTTTTTTGTTTTGTCTTTTCATCTCATGTATCAAAGTAACCAATATTCTAGCTCCTGAAGCTCCAATAGGGTGTCCAAGAGCAATAGCCCCACCATTCACATTAACTTTATTTTGGTCAATACCTAGTTCCCGAATTACTGCAATACTTTGAGCTGCAAAGGCTTCGTTTATTTCAAATAAATCAATTTCATTTAAATTCCATTTTGCCTTTTTGATTGCTTCACGAACAGCCTCTATAGGACCCAATCCCATTAAAGCAGGATCTATTCCAACTGAAGCCCAAGACACTATTTTTGCTAATGGATTAATAGATTTTTTTTCAGCCTCTTCTAAAGTAGTTAATAATAAAGCTGCAGCTCCATCATTTATTCCTGATGAGTTTCCTGGTGTAACTGTTCCATTTTCTTTAAAAACTGTTTTTAATTTCTTTAAATCGGTTAACTCTAAACCTACTCTTGGATGTTCGTCTTTTTCTAAAATATTTCCATCCAGATTTATCTTTATTAATTCATCCTCAAATTTATTTTTAATAGTAGCTGCTTCTGTTTTTTTTTGAGAATTTAAAGCAAATTGATCTTGGTCTTGTCTCGAAATGTTAAATTTTTTTGCAACATTTTCCGCTGTCACACCCATATGATAATTATTGAATGCATCTATTAATCCATCATTAATCATTGTGTCTAATAGTTTGTCCTCTGAAATTTTTTTTCTGTCCCGATAGAAAATTGAGTGGGGAGCTATAGACATATTTTCTTGACCTCCAGAAATTACATTTAATGACTCTCCTAATTTAATTGATTGATAACCTGAAATCACTGCTCTAAGTCCTGATCCACAGACTTGATTAATTATATGTGCTGGTTTTGAAATTGGTATTCCAGCGTTTACTGCGGCTTGTCTGGCAGGATTTTGACCAGCACCAGCAGTCAATACCTGGCCCATAATAACTTCGTCAATTTCATCTTTTCTAAAATTAGATCTTTTTAAAACTTCTTTTATGACAATAGAGCCAAGAAGATGAGATTTTATATTTCTCAATGAACCTTTGTAAGTACCAATTGGAGTTCTAATTGCACTAACAATAACTACTTCTTTTGATTTATTACTCATAAAATTTTAAAATTGTCTTATCATTAAAATACACTAAAAATTAATATACTATAATTAAATAAAATTAAAATGCGCCTGTAGCTCAACTGGATAGAGCGCTTGGCTACGGACCAGGAGGTTCTGGGTTCGACTCCTAGCAGGCGCACCAATAAAAGGAAAATATGTTTAATTGGATATTTAAAGTTTCTCTTCAAATGTCCGTAATATATTTTTTTATAATTATTTTTATTATTTTATTAATTTTAACTTTTGTATTATAAAAAAATTATGTCCAAAGAATTTGAACAAATTAGTTTAAAACCAGGTTTTATGAAACATAACGGCGGTGTTATGTTTAGAAAGATTTCTGATAATGAATATGAATTTAAATCTAAAATAAATGAAAATCACTTAAATGCAGCAGGTATTACGCATGGAGGATATCTATCAGCTTTAATAGATGCTGGTGCTGGAACAGCGGCACATCGTTCTGCAGATAATGCACCCTGTGTTACGATTTCACTTGATCTTAAATTTATAGGAGCATCTAAGATAGGAGATGAAATCATTGGTCAAGTTAAAATTTTGAAAAAAACTAAAACCTTAATATTTTTATTTTGTGAATTAAAATGCAATGATAAAATAATTACTTCAGCTTCCGGTGTTTGGAAAATTTTAAAGATCAAACCATCAGATTTAGGACCAGGTGGTTAATTTTTTTTATAAAATTGTAAAAAGAGCATAGGTAAAATAAAAAATAAACCTATAATCATAGACGCTGTACCAGGCGCAACAAAAAACAAAGAGCCAAAACCAATACAAATTTGTTCATATCTCATAAGTGGTCTAAACCAATATCCTGAAAACGCGATACCGATTAATGCGATACCAATTAAAGTTCCAATTAGCGTAATTACTAATTGATCGATTTGAAACTGACCTGTTATTAATAATAAAGATGGCGAATAAACAAATACAAAAGGCACTAGTGCTTTTGCAATACCAAGTCTAAAAGCTGTATTTCCTGTTTTAAAAGGATTTGATTTAGCTATTCCTGATGCTGCATAAGCAGCTAGGGCAACTGGAGGAGTTATATCTGCTAAAACTCCATAATAAAAAACAAAAAAATGTGCAACTAAAGGTTCGATACCAAGTTGAGCAAGCGCTGGTGCAGCAACAGCAACAAGAATGATATAAGTAGCTGTAGTAGGTATTCCTGCACCCATTATGATGCAAGAAATTGCTATTAAAACAAGAGAAAAAAATAGTGTCAAATCTTCAAATGAAAAAAATGAAATTGGCCAAATATTAGAAAAAAAATTACTTATATCCCCAGCTGTTTGAATTACAACAAAACCTAACCTAAAGCCTACTCCTGTCAGAGTAACCACGCCAACTATAATTCCAACACAAATTGCAGCAGCACCAACTGCTAAAGTATTTTTGGCTCCTGATGACAAACAGTTCAAAAGATCTTTAATATTTAGCCTATTAGTTGGTTTAATAAAACCGATAGTGATACATGAGATAATTCCATAAATTGCTGCAAAATCTGGTGTTCTTCCAGTTAATATAAAATATACTAAAATAATTAAAGGTAATAGCGATAACCAATTATCTTTTATAACTTTTATTAAATTAGGCATTTCCTCTTGGGTTAATCCTCTTAAACCAAGTTTTTTTGCCTCCAGATGCACCATAATAAAAATTCCAAAATAATGTAGTAGAGCAGGAATAAGTGCAGCTGCTAAAATATCTCTTAAAGGAATTTCTAAATATTCAACCATAATAAAAGCTGCAGCACCTAAGATTGGTGGAGTGATTTGACCACCAGTAGAAGAAGCAGCTTCAACAGCTCCCGAAAAATGAGAGGGATACCCCACTTTTTTCATTGCAGGTATAGTCAGTGATCCTGTTGTAACAGTATTAGCTATTGATGATCCAGAAATTGTTCCCATAAATGCAGACGAAAAAATTGCAACTTTTGCAGGACCACCTGAATACTTTCCAGCTATCAACATTGATAAATCAATAAACAATTTTCCTAAACCTACTCTAGTAGCTAAAACTCCAAACAATATGAATAAAAAAACATATTGAGCCATTACACCGACTGCTATTCCATAAACACCCTGATTAGTAATATATATATGATTAACAAAACCTAACCATGATGTTCCCCCATGTTTAAGAGCCCCAGGTGCATATGGTCCGAAAATTGCAAATAAAATAAAGACTATGCTTATAATAGGCAAAGTTGGTCCTACAGATCTTCGGGCAGCTTCAAGAGTCAAAACAATTAATATTGAACCCATAAACACATCAATTGTCTCAGGATTCCCCACCCTTTGAGCTAAAATTTCTGGTGGTAACAGTGGTAAGTATAAGGCAGATAATACCGCTAATAACGCAAAAATATAATCTAGCAAATCAATATTTTGAAAACTTAAATAACTTAAATTTTTTTTTTCAAAATCAGTTTTATTTTTCTTCCAACTAAAAAGAAGAAAAACTAAACCTATAACAAATGAAATATGAATACCTCTATGTAATACTTCACGAACTAATCCAAAACCTGATGCCCAAAAATGGTAAACTGACATCAATATTAATAATGTGATTATTATAATATTTATTTTTGGACCTAATTTTCTAAACGATAATTGAGGATCATATTTTTGTTCAATTTCCTCAAAATTAATATTTTTCTTTGAATTTTTCATAAAAAAACCCTGGATTATTAATCCAGGGTTTTAATTTATTTATTTTTATTTAAGAAGTCCTACTTCTTTATAAAACTTTTCAGCACCTGGATGTAAAGGTACACCTACACCAGACAATGCAGTTTCTGGTGTTATAGTTTTACCTTTAGCATGTCCAACATCCATTAATTTACGAGACTCTTTGTTCCAAAGAGCTTTTGTAATATTGTAAATTAATTCCTTGTCTTCTTTTGCTGAAGTAAACCATTGTGCGCCAACAGCTACTGTACTTGTAGTTTTTACATTCTCATAAGTTCCTGATGGAATATCACTTTGTGAGAAAAAACCATACTTGTCTGTTAATTTTTTTGCACCCGAACCATCAATTGGAACAAGTTTAATTGGTACTGATGATGCCAGTTCAACAATCGCCCCTGTTGGATATCCAGCAACAACAAAAATTGCATCAACTTTCTTATTTCTAAGAGCATCTGTTGCAGCATTACCTTTTAGAGCTTCAGCTTTCACATCTTTTTCAGAAAGACCATTAGCTTCTAAAATTAATAATGCATCTACATAAGTACCTGAACCAGGCTCATCTAATGAAACTCTCTTACCTTTAAGATCCTTAACAGAATTTATTTTACTATTCTTAAGGGTTACTAAATGAATATGTTCCTCAAATAGTGCCGCTATAGTTCTTAAATCTTTAGCTGGCTCTTTACCCTCCATTGTTCCTGTTCCAGTGTAAGCCCAATAAGCTACGTCAGACTGTGCAAACCCAGAATTTCTTAATCCAGATAAAATAGCGTTTACGTTATCAACTGAACCTCTTGATGATACAGCAGAAGCAATAAGTCCATCTACACCACAACTTCCACCTTTTCCACATTCTCTTGACCCTGGAGGTTTTGAAATTGCATTAGCTATCATTCCACCAACTGGGTAGTATGTATAGGCTGTTCCACCTGTTCCAATAGTAAAAAAAGTCAATTCAGATGAAATAACTTTTCCTACAAAAGTACCAGACAAGAATAAAACTATCGCAAAAGTTTTAAGTAGTCTTTTAAACATTTTTTCTCCTTATTTAATTTAATTAAATTTTAAGTTACCACTTTAAACACAATTAATTCAAATAAAGTTTTATGTGAGTAAAATCTTATGTTAGTATAAATAAACTTTATAAATGAGAACTTTTTATCCTCCGATTCGGTCATGTTTTAGTCTATTTTTGTTCTTTATGACTAACAACATCTTGTAGGTAAAAAAAAAAGTATACCAAAGATAGAAATGACTAAAAATAAAATTACTGCTGTTCTAGGACCTACAAATACCGGCAAAACTCATCTAGCTATTGAAACTATGTTGTCTTTTGACAGTGGTATGATTGGGTTTCCTTTGAGATTATTGGCTCGAGAAATATATGACAAAGTAGTTAAAAAGACTAGTTTAGATAATGTTGCATTAATTACAGGAGAAGAAAAAATCTTACCACCAAATGCAAAATATTTTTTGTGCACTGTTGAGTCAATGCCTATTGATAAAGACTTAGATTTTGTTGGAGTTGATGAGATACAAATGTGTGCTGATCATGAAAGAGGTCATATTTTTACAGACAGATTATTAAATATGAGAGGTAATAAACTCACTATGTTTATGGGATCTAATACAATTAAAAATATAATTTCAAAGTTAGATGGTGATATTGAATTTATTAATAGAAATAGATTATCTAAGCTTTCTTATACTGGCTACAAGAAAATTTCACGTATACAAAGAAAAACTGCAATTATAGCATTCTCAGCAGAAGAAGTTTACGCTATAGCAGAATTGATAAGAAGACAAAAGGGAGGGGCCGCTATTGTAATGGGCTCTCTAAGTCCAAAAACAAGAAATGCACAAGTTCAATTGTATCAATCAGGAGATGTTGATTTTCTAGTTGCAACTGATGCAATTGGTATGGGAATAAATATGGATTTAGATCAAGTTTATTTTTCTAATTTAAAAAAATTTGATGGAAAAAAACTTAGAAGATTAAACTTATCCGAGATTGGTCAAATAGCTGGTAGGGCAGGAAGATATCTCAATGATGGTAGTTTTGGAATTACTGGTGAATGTAAAGAAATGAGTCCAGAAGATATTGATTTATTAGAAAATCATAAGTTTGAGGAAGTTCAATATTTATTTTGGAGAAATTCTAATCTTAATTTTA
>CACDSX010000013.1 GCA_902555655.1 uncultured Pelagibacteraceae bacterium
AATCTAAATGGAAAATATTCATCAGCATTTGTAAATGGTATTTTTTCTTTAATGAATAATCAGCAACATGAAATTAGAACAACGATAAACCATTTGACAGAAAATACAAAAAGCTATCAATTAATCAAGAGTATTCTTGGAAAAGAGTCTAAGGCTGTATATCAAGGAAAAATATTTGTTGACTCAATTGCACAAAAAACAGACGGCTATCAATTAAGTAAAGCCATATTATTAGATGAAACATCTGAATTTAATGCAAAACCAGAATTAGAAATATACGCTGATGATGTTAAATGTTCTCATGGATCAGCTTCAGGAAATCTAGATGAAAATTCAATATTTTATTTAATGTCTAGAGGACTTGACTATCAACAATCTAAAGAACTTTTAATAAATGGATTTGTGTTAGACGTAGTTGAAAAAATTACTGATAATGAAATTAAGAATTTAGTTAAAAGCATAATTGGTTTACGAGAATGAATATAGACAAGATTAAAAAAGAATTTCCAATTTTTGATGAAAAAATTCAGAATAATGACTTAGTTTATTTAGATAGTGCTAATTCATCACAAAAACCTAAAGTTGTTTTAGATAGAATAAATTATTTTTATTCTAAACAGTTTTCTAATGTTGGAAGAAGTATTCATTATTTGGCAGTTACTGCAACAAATTTGTATGAAAATACAAGGTCTTCTGTTCAAAAATATATTAATGCTAAAGATAAAAATGAGATTGTTTTTACTAAAGGAGCAACCGAAGCTTTAAACCTGGTAGCAAATACTCTTGGCCAAACTATCATAGAGCCAAATGATGAAATTTTGATTACTGAATTAGAACATCACTCAAATTATGTACCTTGGCATTTTTTAAGAAAATCTAAGAATGTTAAAATAAAGTTTGCTGAAGTTAATGAGGATGGTGATATTCCAATTGAAAATATAGAAAAAGAAATAACAGATAAAACTAAAGTAATAGCAATAACACATCTTTCAAATGTCACTGGTGCTGTTCTACCAATTAAAGAAATTACTCAATTAGCTCATTCAAAGGGAATCATTGTTGTGGTGGACGGATGTCAGGGAGGACCTCATCTTAAATTAGATATGCAGGATTTAGATTGTGATTTTTATGCAATTTCATGTCATAAAATGTATGGACCAACAGGACTAGGAGTTTTGTATGGAAAAAAGAAATGGCTTGAACAACTTCCTCCTTATCAAGGTGGAGGTGGAATGATCAATGAAGTAAAAAAAGATAGAATTTCATATGGAGATCTACCAAATAAATATGAAGCAGGAACAATGGCAACAGCCCAAGTAATTGCTTTTGATCAGTCAATAAAATTTTTAGAAAGCATTGGAATTGAAAATATCATCAAACATGAAAAAGAATTAATAGAATATGGTCAAGAAATTTTACAGAAAAACAATTCTGTTAAATTAATTGGAAATCCAAAGAACCGTGGTGGAGTATTATCTTTTACTATTGAAGGAGTTCATCCACATGATATCGCAACTATTTTAGATGAAACTGGAGTAGCAATAAGAGCTGGACATCATTGTTGTCAAATACTTCATGATAAATTGAATATACCTGCAAGTGCAAGAGCATCTTTAGGAGTTTATAATACCAAAGATGATTTAGACAAATTAAATGAGGGAATTAATAACTGTAAAAAGATTTTTGATTTAAAATGAATTTAAAAGAACTTTATCAAGAACTAATTTTAGAACACGGAAAAAATCCTAGAAATTTAGGTAAAACTAAAGATTTTAATAAAGATGCAAAAGGAAACAATCCTTTGTGTGGTGATAACGTTCATGTTTATTTAAAACTTAATGACCAAAGAAAAGTTGAAGATATATCATTTGAAGGAAGTGGATGTGCTATTTCAATGGCATCAGCATCAATAATGACTGATTTGATAAAAGGAAAAAGTGATAACGAAGCAAAAGAAATTATTGAAGATTTTTTAGGAATGATAAAAGAAAACCCAGAATTAAAAACAAATTTATTAAGAGAGGACGATAAAACTAAATTAATGTGTTTATCAGGAGTAAAACAATATCCAATGAGAGTTAAATGTGCTACCTTATCGTGGCATACTTTAGTTTCAGCAATGGAAAATGATGGGAAAAAAATAAGCACAGAAAACTAATATTTATGGAAGTTAAAAATAAAATCATTGAAGAAATTAGAAAAATCTATGATCCTGAACTGCCTGTAAATATCTATGAACTTGGTTTAATTTATGATATAAAAGTAGAAGGAAGAAAAGCAGAAATTAAAATGACTTTAACCACACCAAATTGTCCAGTAGCAGAAAGTTTACCAAAAGAAGTTAAAGACGGAGCAATGCAAGTAGAAGAAATCGATGATGTTGATCTCCAACTGGTTTGGGACCCACCATGGACAAAAGATATGATGTCAGATGCAGCTAAGTTGGAGTTAAATTTATAATGAATTCAATAATTAAATTAAGTGATAATGCAGCAATAAGAATTAAAGAAATAATGTCTAGTGCTGAAAAAAATTCATTAGGAGTAAGAGTTTCTGTTAAATCTGGTGGCTGTGCAGGTATGTCTTATGTTATGGAATATTCAAAAGAACTCAATCCAAATGATGAGGTAATAGAGGATAAAGGTGTGAAAGTTTTTATAGATTCAGCAGCTGTAATGTATCTTTTAGGAACTGAAATGGACTACAAAAAAGAGGAGCTTTCCTCTTCTTTTGTTTTTAATAACCCCAATGAAACCGAAAGATGTGGCTGTGGAGAGTCATTCAAAATCGATTAAATAACTCATATCCCATAAGTTGCATAGCAGTATTGCATTATATGCATATCTAGTATATGATTCTTTTATGAATAAATTTGAATTTAAAAATCTTGTTAAAAACTTAAAAGATTCTTTAAAAGAAAAAACTTTTTTTAAAGATCTGCGTAAAGAGGTGAATACTGGTGCAAATGGCACTCAAGACTACGTTGTAAAAAAAGGTGCTAACAAAGATACAATTGCTACTACAAGACAGTAATTAGCTGCTGTAATACATCTCAAATTCTACTGGATGAGGAGCGTGTTCAAACTTATGAATTTCTTCAAATTTAAGTGCAATATAAGCATCTATTTGATCATCAGTAAATACCCCACCTTGAGTTAAGAAATCTCTATCTTTATCCAAACTTTCCATTGCTTCTCTTAATGATCCACAAACTGTTGGAATAGCTTTTACTTCTTCGGGTGGCAAATCATATAAGTCTTTATCGAATGATTCTCCTGGATGTATTTTATTTTTAATACCATCTAGGCCAGCCATTAACATTGCGGCAAAAGTTAAATATGGGTTACCTGATGCGTCTGGAAATCTAATCTCACATCTTGCACCTTTTTTACTTAAAGTGATTGGTATACGACAAGATGCAGATCTATTTCTAGCTGAGTAAGCTAATAAAACCGGAGCCTCAAAACCTGGAACCAATCTTTTGTAACTATTGGTTGTTGAGTTTGCAAATGCATTAATCGCTTTTGCGTGTTTTAAAATTCCTCCTATATAATGTAACGCTGTCTCTGATAATCCTGCATACACTTCACCTGAAAATACAGGTGTATCACCTTTCCAAATTGATTGGTGGATATGCATTCCTGATCCATTATCACCTGCAACTGGTTTAGGCATGAATGTTGCAGTTTTTCCAAAAGAATGAGTTACCATTTGCACAACATATTTGTATAACTGAACATTATCAGCTTGATCAACTAGTGTTCCAAAGTACATTCCAAGCTCATGTTGACTTGGAGCTACTTCATGATGGTGTTTTTCAACTTTAATTCCAACTTCTTTCAAATTTTTTAAGTATTCTCCTCTCATATCCTGTTCACTGTCAACAGGAGGAACTGGGAAATAACCACCTTTTACCGGAGGTCTGTGACCCATATTTCCATTCCCATATTCTTTACCAGAGTTATATGGACCTTCCTTACTATCAATTTTAAAACCACATTCATTCATATCGTTTTTAATTCTTACATCATCAAAAACAAAAAATTCAGGTTCAGGACCGAAAAAAGCTTTATCGCCAATTCCTGAAGATTTTAAATATTCTTCTGCTTTTTTTGCTACACCTCTTGGGTCTCTTTCGTATGGAGTTTTTTTTACAGCATCTAAGATATCACAAAAAAGTACTGCAGTATTATGAGAGGTAAATGGATCTAAAAAAAATCTTGATGTATCAGGTTTTAAAATCATGTCAGACTCATTAATTGCCTTCCAGCCTGCAATAGAAGAGCCATCAAAGAAAACACCATCATTCAACATGTTTTCATCAACTACAGATGTGTCCATAGTTAGGTGCTGCAATTTTCCACGTGGGTCAGTAAATCTTAAATCAACAAATTCAACTTCTTTATCTTTAAGAAATTTTAAAGCATCTTTAGCACTCATTTTTTCTCCTTTATAATTCTGGTCGTTGTAATAACAAAAAAAGGCTGATAAATAATGCTCTTTTAATTAATATCACCTATGCAATTATTACATAAGTGTATAATTAAATGATTAGAATAACTAACAATTAAAAGTTGAATTATGACTTTATTAGACAAAGAGCCAGTCAAAAGAGTTGAGAAGATTTTAAAAGAATTTGACTCATCTCAAAAAGTAATAGTTTTAAACACTTCTGCTAGAACAGCTATTGAAGCAGCTTCATCTTTAGGTTGTGAAGTTGGAGCTATTGTTAAAAGCCTCCTTTTTAAAACAGAAAATTTTTTCATATTATGTTTAGTAGCAGGAGATAAAAAAGCTTCACAAAATAAGATTAAAAAAACATTAAATATTAAAGATGCATCAATGGCTTCAGCTAGTGATGTTAAAAATATTACTGGTTTTACAATTGGAGGTGTTTCACCTATCGGACATTTAAGTAGAATTGACATTTTTATAGACAATTCTCTAGAAAGATTTACATCCCTCTTTGCAGCTGCTGGACATCCTAACTGTGTTTTTAAAATAGATTTTAAAAATTTACAAAAAATTACTAACGGATCAATTGAGAAAATAACAGAATGAAGCAACCTAAATTAATAGATTATACTTTATTAACCATATTATCTTTAATATGGGCATCTGCATTTTTTAATATAAAAATAGCAACTTATTCATTTGATCCAGTTACTATTGCTTTTCTCAGAGTATTTTTTGGAGCAATTCCAGTTTTAATTATTTGTTATTATAAAAAAATAAAAATAGAGGCTTTTTCAAAAGACTGGCATTGGTTTGCAATGATTGGATTCATAAATTTAGTTGCACCTTTTTTTTTAATTGCTTATGGAATAAAATCTGTCCAAAGCAATCTGGCTGCTATCTTAATGTCAACAACACCATTGAGCTCTACAATATTAGGTCATTTTTATACAAAAAATGAAAAATTTAATTTAATTAAAACATTTGGAATTTTAATAGGTTTTTCAGGAATAATTTTTTTGTTTTCAGACAATCTTTTAATTGATCAAAATAATTTTAGTTCAGCTTTGTTAATTTTGTTGGGATCCACATGTTATGTTATTGGCGGGGTATTAACTTTAAAAATTAGCAAGAAAAAAAATGAAAATGTAACAGGTTCAATATTAATCTGGGCAACAATTATTTTATTACCACTAGCATCATTTATCGAACAGCCATGGCAGGTAGTACCAAGAACAGACTCATTAATATCCATAATTTACCTTGGTATTGTTCCAACAGGAATTGCATGGTTATTAAGATTTAAAATATTAAAGGATAATGGTTTGATTTTTCAATCTCAGGTCTCATACTTGATACCAATTTTTGGAACAATCTTGGGATACATTTTTTTAAAAGAATTAATAACAATTAAAGTCTTAATTTCTTTAACTGCAGTTTGTATAGGTATCTACTTTGTAAGAAGAGCAGATAGAAAAAAATTATCGTAGTTTTGCAATTTCTTTAATATCTTCCGGTGTTGTCTCACAACATCCACCAAGTATTGTTGCCCCTTGTGCAACAAGTCTTTTTGAAAAACTATAGAATTTTTTAGCTGAATGATTATCTCTTTTTCCAAGAGTAACGTTTGGGTTTGTGCCTATTTCATCAGGCTTAGCTGTATTAAATGTTTGAACTGGAGTTGGCTCTTCTACTTTCCAAAGGTTGGCTTTAAAACCAAATGGAATATCCAATTTTTTTATTTCAGGTGCACACTCTTCAGCTATTTTTGGAGAAACACATGCAGTAATTATTCCTAGCCAATTATTACTTCTGTATTTATTCAATACTTCAGTGATAGTTTCATTTGAGGGGAGCAAATTATTTTTTTTAATATGAATACCCACTAAAACCGGTTTATTTAATTTAACAGCAACATTTGATGCTATGTCTATTTCTCTTCCACTTGAAACAACATCTAAATATAAAAAATCTACATATGGAGCAATAATTCTTGCTTGTTCATAAAAAGCTTTTTCTAACTGTTTACTATCCTTTTGGTCCTCAACATAAGTATCATTTTGACAAGGTAAACTCCCAGCAATTAAAACATCTTTTCCAGATTTTTCTTTTGCTTTAATTGACAAAAGACAAGCTTGTTCATTTATATATTCAAAATGTTCATCAACTTTATTTTGTATCAATCTAATTTTTCGTGCTGCAAATGTATTTGTAAGTATGACCTCAGATCCAGCATTTATAAATGACAAATGTACATTTACGACTAGATCATGAAAATTTTTATCTAAATTAGCAGTAGCGGACCACAAAGTACCTTTTGAAATTAGTCCTTTAGCGAGCAGTTGTTGTCCCATACCACCGTCTAAGATTCTTAATTTATTAAAAAAATTTAAATCCATTACTCTTTATATGAATATTCTAAAACCCATTCTTATCGCAACAAAAATAACAAGTGTTGACGTTATAATTGCAAGAACTCTATTTGAAAAAACCTTTAGATTTAAATAATTCCCAAAAAGGCCACCAATTAAAACAGCTAAAAATAAAGGCCAATATAAAAAAATTTCATTCAATACATTTTCTTTTGATAAATGACCTAAAATTCCAGAGATAGAGTTGATTAGTATAAACATTGAAGCTGTTGTGATGATAACTTTAGGCTTATCAGCTTTTAATATAAAAAGTATAGGACTTAAAAAAATTCCACCACCAATACCTATTATTCCAGAGATTAATCCTAGAATAGAACCTATAAAAATTGAAATGAATAAATTAAGTTTTTTTGTTACTAAATTTTTACCCTCATAAGATTTATTATTTATCAATAAAAATATTCCTGCAATTGATAAAACTAAAAACAATAATATTTCAAATGTCTCTTTGTTAATTATTAAAGTTCCACCAAAAAATGATAACGGAATTGATCCTATTAAGAAGGGTAATAATAATTTAAAGTTATGATTTCTTGCTCGTACATAATTAATTGAATTGCCTGTAACAACAATAATATTACAAAATAATGCTATGACTGGAAAAATGTAGTATGGAATGTCCCATATTAGCAGTAGAGCTAAATAAGTAGATCCTCCTCCAAATCCTACACTTGAGTATAAAATAGCTGTTATAAAAAATAAAATTGGTAATATAATCATCTTAAAAAATTTTTATGAAAGTAAACATAGCACTATTGACAGTAACAGATACTAGAACTTTTGATAATGATAAATCAGGGGCAATCTTAGTTGAAAAAATAAAGTTAGCTAATCATAATTTATTAGACCGAAAAATTTGCAAAGATAATAAAGATGATATTGTTCTAATTTTAAAAGAGTGGATAAAAAAAGATAATATAGATGTTATAATAACAACTGGAGGAACAGGATTAACAGGTAGAGACATAACTCCAGAAGCAATCGATCAAATAGCAGATAAACAAATACCTGGTTTTGGAGAAATTTTTAGAAATATAAGTCTTAAAACTGTTGGCACATCAGCAATTCAATCAAGAGCCAGTGCAGTTTTAGCAAATGGTAAATATGTTTTTGCTCTACCTGGATCATCCGGTGGTGTTACTGATGCATGGGATGGAATTTTAAAATATCAATTAGATATAAATCATAAACCATGCAATTTTGTTGAACTATTTCCTAGATTAAAAGAAAAATAATCATTTTTGATATTTTTCTTTCCATTCAGAATAGGGCATTCCATAAATATGCTCTCTTGCATCTGGATCTGAAATAGATACACCTTTTTTTTCAGCTTCTTCTCTGTACCATCTTGAAAGACAATTTCTGCAAAAATTTGCTAAATTCATAAGATCAATATTTTGAACATCTTTTCTTTCATCTAGGTGTTTTAATAACCTTTCAAAGGTAGCCGATTGGATTTCTATTTTTTCATTTTCATTCATAAAAAAATATTAATGAATTTTTTTCTAAGCACAAGATATAGTATTAATACAATTCTAAGTAGAAAGTTTAAATTATTACAAATAGACTTAAGCAAGTATTGTTAGTTTAATTAATTGTTGCGAAAAAAAAAGAAAAATAAACCTAAACTAAAGACCAAAAAAAAAAAAATAAATTTGGTTAAATCATCTAGAAAAAAAATAAAAACGAAAAAAAAGGTTGTGGGAAAAAAGACTGCGGCTAAGAAACGTTCTAAAAAATCTAGAAAAAATAATAAGCTAAAAATAACTAAAAAAACAAGAGGAGAAAAAAAAATGAGTACAGAAACAATGAAAAGTGCTTCGTCTCCACTGTTGGATACGTCTCACTTAAAAGTACCGTTCCCATATAAAGCTAAATATGGAAATTATATAAATGGTAAATTTGTGGAACCTAAGTCTGGCAAATACTTTGACAATGTTACACCGATAAATAACGAGGTAATTTGTAAAATAGCTAGATCAGACGCAAAGGATGTAGATGCAGCTCTAGATGCTGCACACGCTGCATTTCCAACTTGGGGCAAAACATCAATAACAGAAAGATCAAACATTCTTTTAAAAATAGCTGATGTTATAGAAAAAAATCTTAACACGTTAGCTACTGCAGAATGTTTAGATAATGGAAAACCTATCAGAGAATGTATGGCTGCAGACTTACCTTTAGTAGTTGATCACTGGAGATATTTTGCAGGTGTCATTAGAGCTGAGGAAGGTTCTGTTGCAGAGATAAGTAATAGTGAATATTCTTATCACATACCAGAGCCACTAGGTGTAGTTGGTCAAATTATACCTTGGAACTTTCCACTTTTAATGGCAACTTGGAAACTTGCTCCAGCATTGGCTGCAGGTAACTGTGTTGTTCTAAAACCAGCTGAGCAAACTCCAGCTTCTATTATGTTATTAATGGAAATGATTGGTGATTTATTACCCCCAGGAGTCGTTAACGTTGTTAGTGGTTTTGGTTTAGAAGCCGGTAAACCATTAGCTTCATCTAAGAGAATCAAAAAGATTGCTTTTACAGGTGAAACAACAACTGGTCGTTTGATTATGCAATATGCATCTCAAAATTTAATTCCAATTACTTTAGAACTTGGTGGAAAATCTCCAAATATTTTCTTCGAAGATGTTATGGCACAAGATGATGACTTCTTCGATAAATGTTTAGAAGGTTTTGCAATGTTTACGCTTAACCAAGGTGAAGTTTGTACTTGTCCAAGTAGAGTACTAGTTCAAGAGTCTATCTATGATAAATTTATGGAAAGAGCTATTGCTAGAACTAAAGCTGTGAAACAAGACAATCCTCTAAAAATGGAAACTATGATTGGTGCTCAAGCATCCGTAGAACAAATGGAAAAAATCAAATCTTACTTAGATCTAGGTAAGAAAGAAGGTGCCAAAGTTCTATGTGGTGGAAATGTTGCTAAAGTTAATAGTGGTTTAGAAAAAGGAAATTATATTGAACCAACTATTTTTGAAGGTGACAACTCAATGAGAATCTTCCAAGAAGAAATTTTTGGACCAGTAGTATCAGTAACTAAATTTAAGGATGAAGCAGAAGCATTAAAAATTGCTAATGATACTCTTTATGGTTTAGGTGCCGGTGTTTGGACAAGAAATGGAAATATCGCATATAGAATGGGTAGAGAAATACAAGCAGGTAGAGTTTGGACAAACTGTTACCATGCTTATCCAGCGCATGCGGCATTTGGTGGATATAAACAATCTGGTATCGGAAGAGAAACTCACAAAATGATGTTAAATCATTATAGACAAGTGAAAAACTTACACGTGTCTTACAGTGAGAAAAAATTAGGCTTCTTTTAATAGATATATTATAGTGGCCCGGATTAAATTACGGGCCATATAAATATGAAAGTTACAGCAACACCATCAGCATTAGACTTAATAGAAGAATTAAAAAAAAATCACGGTAAAGAATTGTTATTTCATCAATCTGGAGGTTGTTGTGATGGCAGTGCTCCTATGTGTTATCCAGCAAAAGAATATCAAGTTGGCCAAGATGATGTAATGATTGGAGAAATAGGCGGTATTCCATTTTACATAAGTGAAACTCAACATGAGGCTTGGAAAAATACTGATTTAATCATTGATTGTGTAAAGGGAATGGGTGGAATGTTCTCTCTAGATAATGGAACAGGTAGAAGATTTTTAACAAGATCAGAGATTTGTATTCCTGAAAAAACTACTATTAATTAGATAAAGCTGTTGCAGCAAATAAGAAGAGTCTTATATTTTATCACATGACAACTCCATTCGATGAAAAAATTTTAGAAGAAGCGTATAATTGGGTAGATACTAATCAAAAAGTTGTTTTAGCCACTGTTGTTCATACATGGGGGTCTTCACCAAGAAAAATTGGAAGTAAAATGATTGTAAATGAAAAAGGTGATTTTTCAGGTTCTGTTTCAGGAGGATGTGTAGAATCAGCTGTAATTGGGGAGTGCATAGAGTTAATAAAAAATAACAAGTCTTTTAAAAAATTAGAATTTAAAGTATCAAATGAAAAAGCTTGGGACGTTGGGCTTGCTTGTGGTGGTGAAATATCTATTTTTTTGGAACAAATTAAAACATGAATTTAAAAACTTTAAAATCAATCATTGCAAATAAACGAGATAATTCCGAATTTGCAATCATTACAAATTTATCAACTGGAGAAGTAGATTTATTTGAAAAAAAAATAGAACTTAATAAAAAATTTGAAAAATATTCTAAACAAATTAAAGATTTTTTTGAAAAGAAAAAAAATGGAATCATTGATAACTCAGATTTATTTATAGAGACATTTAAACAGCCTACAAAAGTAATTATTGTTGGCGCAGTACATATTGCTCAGTATTTAATTGATTATATTAAGAATTTTAATTTTAAAATTTATATTATTGATCCTAGAGGTTATTTTGCGTCTGAAAAGAGATTCTCAAACATCGATGTAATTAATAAATGGCCAGATGAAGCATTTAGTGAAATAAAAACTGATAAGGCAACTGCTTTAATAGCTTTAACTCATGATCCGAAAATAGACGATCCAGCAATCAAACATGCCTTAAATAATAATTTTTATTATATTGGAGCCCTTGGAAGCAATAAAACTCATTCAGATAGATGTAATAGATTAAGAGAAGCAGGCTATAATGATAAACAAATAAGTTTAATTCATGGACCAATTGGTATTAAATTAGGTGGCAAATCTGCTCCTGAAATAGCACTTTCAGTAATTTCACAACTTGTTCTTATCACTAACAATAGATGATTTATTGAATTTAAGACGGAATAATAACAAAACAGCAAGTATAATTAAAAATATTAAAGGTTTAAAAAATATTGTTTTTGATAACCAGATAAAATGAAGAACTCCAAAAATAGAAATCACATAAATTAAACTATGAAGTTTTTTCCAATTTTGTTTCAAAAGTCTAACCATTTTATTTGAAGAAGTGATCGCAAGAGGAATTAATAAAAGCCATGCTGAAAAACCAACAAATACAAATTTTTTTTTGAAGACATCATCTATTAATGGTTCAAAATCAAATCTGTAATCAAGACCAACATAACTCAACATATGAATTGAAGCATAAAAAAAAGCAAACAAGCCAAGCATTCTTCTAAATTTAATCCATTGTAAAGATTTTGTGATTTTTTTTAAAGGAGTCATTGAAAGTGTTAAAAAGATAAAAATTAAAGTCCATTCGCCAAAATGATTTATGATTCTATCAACAGGCTCAGGACCTAATTTATTATATATTAATTGATAAACTATTATATAAATAGGCCAAAGCGATAAGAAGAAAACAGCAGGCTTTAAATAATTCTTCAATTTATTTAATAATTTTTTTTAAGGTCCATACCATTATAAAGATGAGCAACCTCATCTCCATAACCATTGAACATTAAAGTTTTTATTCTTGGAGCTAATATACTTTCTCCGATTACTCTTTCAGTTGCTTGAGACCATCTTGGATGATCAACTTCAGGATTTACATTAGAGTAAAAACCATATTCTCTTGGAGAAGCATTTTTCCAAGCAGTATTAGGCATATTTTTTGTTAATCTAATTCTAACAATCGATTTTGCACTCTTGAAACCATACTTCCATGGAATAAATATTCTTAAAGGTGCACCATTTTGATTTGGTAAAGACTTACCGTACAATCCAGTTGCAACAGTTGTTAGTGGGTGCATTGCTTCATCAATTCTCAAACCCTCGATATATGGCCAGTTTAAAACAGGATATCTTTGACCGACCATTTCCTCTGGATTATAAACTGTTTCAAATTCAACAAACTTTGCAGTTGATTTAATCTGAACTTTATTAAGTAATTCACTTAATGAAAAGCCTAACCATGGAATAACCATAGACCAACCTTCAACACATCTGAGTTTAAGAATTCTTTCTTCAGATTTAATTGCCAAAATTTCTTCAATTGGAAGTTCTAATGATTTTTCAACTTCACCTTCAATTTTTACACTCCAAGGTCTTGTAGTAAAATTTTTTGCTCTTCTGTGTGGGTCGCTCTTACCAGTACCAAACTCGTAGTAGTTATTATATGTCGTGATATCTTCATAACTAGTCGGTTCATTTGAATTACTAGCATTTGCATTAATTAGTGGAACTGAATTTAAAGTAAGCGCTCCTAAGCCACAACCCATAGATCTAATAAAAGATCTTCTTTTATTATAAATTTTTTCTGGAGTAATTTCTGAATGTTTAAACTTTTTCATTAGCAATAGGGTTACCTTTCAGCCATTCGCTTTCTTTATTTTCATAATGTTCTTTTTTCCAAATTGGAGATCTTTTTTTTATTTCCTCAATTATATATCTTGAAAGTACATAAGCTTGATCACGATGTTTGCAAGCAACTGCGATAATTATACTTATCTCACCTAGGTTGAGATGTCCCTTTGCATGTTCAACAAATACAGCTTTATCTTTGATATCTAATTTTTGATCTGCTTCATTATAAATTTCTTCAAAGCTTTTAATTACCATCTCATCATGACTATCATAAGTAATCCCAGTTACTGTTTTATTATCATTGATATTTCTTACAGTGCCTAAAAAATAAATTGATGCTCCAAACTTAGAGTCTTTAATAAATTTTTCAGCGTTTGAAGTAAGAATTTTCTCTTTTTTAGAATCTACTATTTTTGTATGAAGCATTAACCTCCTCCGATAGGAGGTATAATACCAATCTTTTGATCTTTTGTGATTTTATAATTGTCGCTAATTATTTCATTATTTTCAGAACAAAAAGCTGAAGATCTTACAACTTTAATGAAGTTTTCATTTCCACTAAAATTTTTATCTATATATTTAATGATTTCATTTCGTAAATCATCTACTGAAGCTTTATCTTGAATTTCAAACTCTAAATGGTCATTATCACTAAAGTCTCTACTAGCTCCAAACAATTCTAATCTAATTTTCATTTTTTTAATTTTGATGAGAATTTTAAGTTTTCATTATTAAATTTTGATTTATGTTTATTAATAAAATCATCCATTATTTTTTTTTTTTCATCTTCAAATTCTGCAACTTTTCTTTCATTAAGATCCACATATAAAGCTAGAATTTCAATTGTTGAGGCCAGGAATTTTTTTTCTTTATGAATCATTTCCATTTTATATTGAAGTCGTTTTTTATCATGATCAAAATAAACACAATTAATATCTACTTCATCATTTAGTTGTAGCTCCTGATTGTAAGTAATGTGAGATTCTACAATCATTGTACTTTTTTTAGTTGTTTTTGCTGAATGCTCACCCATCTTAAAAATATTATTTAATGTATCAGCACCATACTTATCAAAAATTAATAGATAATATGAAACATTCATATGATTGTTGTAATCAATCCATTCTTTAATTACTTTCTGAGTACTTAAGTAAACGGACATATAGAATTAGAATATATTTTTTAAAAATTCAGGTAACCCATCTGGATTAGTCCACAATCCACTTTTTCCACCTTCTTTAATTAATAATTTCACATTATCTATTTTAAGATGTGGGTTTACTATTTTACTTAAATCATAAATTGTTATTAATGCAGCATTAACTCCCATAATAGCTTCCATTTCTACACCAGTTTTAGCTACAGCTGACACAACACAAAAAACCTCTAAGGAATTATCAACTTCATTCATTATAATTTTGGTCGCTGTATGATCTATTGGTAGCGGGTGACAAAGTGGAATTAATTCACTTGTCTTTTTTACACCTAGTACAGCTGATACTTCTGCTAATGTAATAGGATCACCTTTAGGCATTTTCTTATTTTTGATTAAATCAAAAACTTCTTTTCCTACGTAAATTTTTCCAGAAGCCAAAGCTCTACGGAAAGTTTCTTTTTTGGATGAAACATCAACCATATTAAATGAGTTTTTTTGAAAAATTTCTTTTGCCCAATCTTTAAGGTCTTCTTGATCTATTATTTTTAATTTCGTCATTTAACCACCAGTTGTAGATAAGTTTTTCATTAAGCCTGTTTCACCGAGCTCTAAATAATGAGATTCTTTTTTAAAATTAAGCTGTTTAAGTATCAAATCTTTTAATTCTTCTATTTGGTTATCTGTTTGCATTAAATGTCTAATATTAATTCCTGTATTACCGAACAAACATAATCTTAAATCTCCTTTAGCAGTTATTCTTAATCTATTACAACTTTTACAAAAATCTTTAGAGTAGGGCGCTATAATTCCAAATTTACCCTCAAATTTTGGATTAAGATAATTTTTTGCAGGTCCCGCATCCCTTCCAAAAGTTTGTATTATCCAATTATTTTTGTTTAAGTAATCTGTAAATTTTGTTGCTGGGACATGATATTTTTTGAAATAATCTAAGTTATCCCCTGTTTGCATTAATTCTATATATCTAAAATCAATTTTATTTTTTTTAACAAAGTTTGACCATTGATTAAAATCATCTTCACTATCATTAATTCCCTTTAATAATACAGCGTTAATCTTAATATTTTTAAAATCAAAACTTTGAAGAACTTTAATTCCCCCAAGTATTTCATCAAGTCTGTCATGACTAGTAATTTTTTTAAATGTCTGTCTATTAAGGCTATCTATGCTTATATTAATACCATCCAAACCACTCTCTTTGATTTTATGTGCTATTTTATTAAGGTGATAACCATTAGTAGTAATAACTGTTTTTTTAATTCCTGAATTTTCTTTAATTGTTTTTACAATATCAAAAAAATCTTTTCTTACAGTTGGCTCTCCTCCAGTCAGTCGGATTTTACTCACTCCAAGTTCAGATAAAGCTTTGGCAAGTCGTCTTATTTCATCTAAGTGAAGAAATTTTCTATTATCACTTTTATCTATTTGATACCCATCAGGTAAGCAGTAACCACATTTAAAATTACAAACGTCAGTTATTGATAATCTAATATATGGAAAAGTTCTTCCAAAATTATCTTTTAGCATTTTCATATTTAATTTATATTATACCTTATCATGAATAAAATTCTTACACCAAATGAAATTAATCAGTTTAAGACTGATGGTGCTATTTTTTTAAAAAATAAGTTTGATATTAGTTGGATAAAAAAACTCCAAAAAGGGATAGAAAGAGATATTAAAAATCCAAGCCCAAGATTTAAATCTCATACTGTTCAAAAGGGAGTGCCTGCATACCTTGAGGATTATTGGACTTGGCACCTTGTACCCGAATTTAAAGAATTTGTTTATAATTCTCCTTATGCAAAAATAGCATCAGAACTTATGTCTGCAAAAAGAATTAATTTAGTCATGGACAATTGGTTTTTACGTGAAGCAGGGTCTAAATCTTCCACCCCCTTTCATCATGATATAAGTTATTTTGATATGGATGGAACAATGTGTGTTTTATGGTTACCGTTACAACCAACAAAAAAAGATGAAGGAGTTGTTTGGGTTAAAGGATCTCATTTATGGAATAAATTGTTTTTAAGAGTTTTATTTAAAGATGGACACAAAATTGAAGGCAATGAGTGTGTTGTGAACGGAAAAAAATATGAATTACCTCCAGATATACTAGGAAATAAAGATCAATATGAATTTTTACAATGGGATTGTGATTTAGGAGATGCAGTCATTTTTGATATGCGAACATTGCATGGAACTTTAAGTGAATCTATTCCAGAAAAAACTTTAAGTAGATATACTTTAAGAGTTGCTAAGGAAGGAGCTAAAATTAGTTACGATGGTGATTGGACTAGTTACAATTATAGAAAAGCTATGCAAGATGCAGGATATAAAAATGGTGATCCAGTAGATGGAGAAATGTTTCCAACTTTATATTCATTAACTTAACTTCCAGCCCGCTACTGGAAGTTAAAAAATATTATTGACCTGGCGCTTTGTAACCAATTTTACTAGCTTTCGTTGTTGCTTTTGTAAAATCAATTGCTTCTAATATAGTTAAGTTTTTTACAGCACCTGATGATTCTACAACTAATTTAATTGCTGCAAAATCCTCAAAACTTGGCACATCAGTAACAACTATAAAGTCATAAGAACCTCTGACTATATCCATACTATGCATAGTACCACCCATAGCTTTTGTAAGTTGTTCTACAACAGCTTTTCTATCACTTGTAGGATCTTTCAAAAATCCTTGAAAAGCTTTTTCAGTATAATTTCCCATTATATATGCTTTCATATTTGACTCCTTTCTATAAACACAATGCTATCATTATTTCAAAAAAATTTGATGTGTAAAAATTACATAGTAGACACAACTTATTGTGGTGTTAGATTGAGAAATGTACGAAAAATTTGGACAATTTATTGATGGCAATTGGTCACCCTCATCTAATGGCGAAACTTATGAAGTAATTAATCCTGCAACTGAAGAAATTTTAGGCAAAGCGTCTAAAGCTACTCCAGCAGATGTTGATAGAGCATTGAAGTCAGCAGAAAAAGGATTACAAGTTTGGAAAAAAACTGCACCTTGGCAAAGAGCATATATCATTAGAAAAATTGCGGACAAAATGAGAGAGAAACAAGATGTTCTTGCAAAATGGATGACGCTAGAAGTAGGAAAGCCTTTGAATGAAGCAAAAGGTGAAATTGCTGGAGCAGCAGACATTTTTGAATGGAATGCCGAAGAAACAAAAAGAATTTATGGTCAAACTGTAGAAAGTAGATTTGAAGATACAAGAGTTCATGTTTATTACCAACCAGTTGGTGTTGTTGCAGCATTGTCTCCTTGGAATTTTCCAGCTGTTTTATCTGCAAGAAAAATTTCTACAGCTCTAGCTGCTGGATGTTCAGTCATTATTAAACCAGACGTTATCACTCCTGGTGTTGTAATGGAGATGGTTGATATTTGTAGAGAATGTGGAGTACCACCAGGCGTTGTTAATCTTTTATCAGGTGATCCACCAAGTATTGCCCAACAATTAATTGCTTCAGATATAGTAAAAAAGATTTCTATTACTGGCTCATCGCGTGTGGGCAAATTAATTTTAAAACAAGCGGCTGATAAAGTTCAAAGAGTAACCATGGAACTTTCAGGTCATTCACCTTTTATAGTATTTGATGATGCAGATATTAAAAAAGCAGCAGATATAGCAATCGCTGCGAAATTTAGAAATAATGGACAAGTATGCATTTCACCTAATAGATTTTATATTCACGAAAGCAAAAAAGATGAGTTTGTAAATCTGTTTACAGAGAAAACAAAAAAATTAAAAATTGGTAATGGAATGGATGCGGATACTCAATTAGGTCCACTTACAACTAAGAAAAGATTAAATGAAGTTGAGGAATTAGTTGAAAAAACAAAACAGGAGGGAGCAAAAGTTTTATTGGGAGGTAAAAGGCCTGCAGGATTTAACAAAGGTTTTTACTATGAACCAACAATATTTGATAATGTAAAAGATGATTATACTATAATGAATCAAGAGCCTTTTGGACCTTTGGTACCAATGCTTTCTTTTAAATCTTTCGAGGAAGTTATTGAAAGAGCTAACAATCATGAGCTTGGTTTATGCAGTTATGTCTGTACAAATTCTATGGAAAAGGCTCATTTAGCATCAGAACAATTAGAAACAGGTGCAGTAGGGGTAAATACTGGATTCATTGCTATAGCTGAGGCTCCTTTTGGGGGAATTAAGCAAAGTGGTTATGGAAGAGAAGGTGGGTCTAACGCAATTAAAGATTATTTAAATGTTAAATATACTCACTTAGGAATAAAGGGTTAATTTCAATAGATGAAATTATTAAGAGCAGGAGATCAAAATAAAGAAATACCAGCAATATTAGATGAAAGGAATAAAATTAGAAATCTTTCAAATTATATTGAGGATCTTAATCCAAAAACTTTAAACATTAATACAATTAATACTATCAAGGATCTTGATTTAAAAACATTACCTGAAATAGATCCAAAAATTAGAATTGGACCATGTATATCCAGCCCAGGAAATTTTTTTGCAATAGGATTAAATTATAAAGCTCATGCAGAGGAAACTGGAGCAGAACCACCAAAATTTCCCGTTGTATTTAATAAATCTGTTCATTCTATTATCGGCCCAAAAGATGAAGTTATTATTCCAAAAAATTCAAATAAATTAGATCACGAAGTTGAAATTGCTATGGTAATTGGAAAAAAAGCAAAAAGGATTTCTGAAAAAGATGCTCAAAATTATGTGTTTGGATATTGCATATGTAATGACATTAGTGAGAGAGAATGGCAGAAGGAAAAAGGTGGTCAATGGGTGAAGGGAAAATCAGGAGATACTTTTGGTCCTCTTGGTCCATATTTGGTAACTAAAGATGAAATAAAAGATATTTTTAATTTAAATTTAACTTTGGATTTAAATGGCAAAAGACGACAAACTGGAAATACAGGGTTAATGATATTTAATTTTAATTTTTTGATTGCACATTTGAGTAGCTTTATTACCTTAATGCCAGGAGATATTATAACAACTGGAACTCCACCAGGAGTTGGTCTTGGAATGAGCCCTCCAAACTTTTTAAAAGATGGTGATGAGATGATACTTAAAGTAGATAACTTGGGTGATCAAAAATTAAAAGTTGTTAAAGAAAAATAATGTTTGAATTATTAATAGCATTTAGTGCAGGACTGATAAGCTTTCTATCTCCTTGTGTCTTACCATTAATACCTGGATATATTTCATATATTTCTGGTAACTCTTTAAGTGAACTTTTAGAAAAAAAAGATATAGATTTAACGCCAATAATTTTATTCACCATTGGATTTTCCATTGTTTTTATTATTTTTGGTGCAGCTTCAACTTTTTTAGGTCAGGTATTACTTCAAAACTCACATGAGCTTAGAATAATAGCTGGACTTGTGATCATAATTTTTTCCCTACATATCATAGGAATAATAAATATTAAATTTTTAAATTATGAAAAAAGAATACAAGCTAAAACAAATAACAATTTTTATAGCCCAATAATAATAGGTATGGCTTTTGCTTTTGGATGGACACCGTGCATAGGACCTATTTTGGGATCAATTTTGGTTCTTGCCGCTACTGAGGATAGTATTAACAAAGGTATTTTACTCTTAATTTCTTATTCTTTAGGTTTGGCTTTACCGTTTATTTTATCTGGTTATTTAATTCAAAAATTTTTGATATTTTCTAAAAATTTTAAGCAGAATATATATTTAGTATCTAAAATAGGTGGAATTATTCTTTTAATTACTGGTATTTTAATATTAACTAATCAACTTCAAGCTTTGGGATATTATTTATTAAATATTTTTCCATTCTTACAAAATTTTGGTTAAAAAATAATATGAAAATTTATCAAATAGATTCAAGTGCAAGAAAAGAAGGTTCAACTTCGAGAGCCTTAGCTAAAAAATTATTAAATAAGATTAGAAAACCAGAAGATCAAATTATTTATAGAGATCTTGATGACGAAATGGTTTTTGTGTCTGGGCTAACAGAATCAGGTATGAAAATTGAAAAAAAAGATCAAACAGAACATCACAAAAAGATGTTTGAATTATCAGATACTTTAGTGAGAGAACTTAAAGAAAGTGATATTATCATAATATCAGCACCTATATATAATTATGGACCCCCAGCAACTTTAAAAGCTTGGTCTGATCTTGCTGCAAGGGTAGGAGAGACATTTAGATTTAAATCCAATGGAAGAAGAGAAGGTTTATTAAAAAATAAAAGAGCTTACCTTGTTATAACTTCAGGAGGAACTAAACTTAACAGCAATGAAGATTTTTTAACGCCGTGGTTAAAATTTATTTTAAATTTTTTTGGAATAGAAAAAATTGATATAATTTGTGCTGATCAAATGGCATTAGATTATAAAAAATCAATTAATGATGCTGAAGAACAAATAAAAAAAATAAAATAAATTTTTATTTAAAAATCTTTAAATTTTTTAAAATAATTAAAAAAAATATTAGATAAAAGCCTGATGTTTGAAATAATAATCTATCCAAAGTAACTCTAATATACCATTCATACTGATTAAAGCTTAAAAAAATTGTCATGATAAATCCAAAATTTAGAATTAAACAACTAATCAAATATTTTGATACAATTTCAAGCTTCTTTATGAAAAATATATGAAATAAAGCAGATATTAAAACTATTATCCATAGTGGGTACTTAATGAAAGATATAAAAAATCCCAAAATAATTTTAAATATTTTGATGAATAAAAATTTTAAATCAGATAATTCTGAAAAAATTAACAGTAAATTATTGTGAGGAAATCCATGCAGACCTATTAAATATTTTTGCAACAAGTATTGAAGAAAAAAAAGAAAGAAAATTAAGCAAAAAAAATAAATTTTTATCTTTAAAGACTTATTCAAAAAAATTATTAATAATGAACTAAATATTACAAAATACACTACACCTTCATCTTTAAACCAACTATTAATGTATAAAATTAAAATTATTAAAAAAATTAAACTTGGATCAACTTTCTTTTTGAAATCAATTAAAAAGATATATCTTGAAGCAATAATAAGTGTGGTAAATATTAAATATTCTTGATAACCAGAAAATAAATAAGAGTCATAAGTAATTAGTATAAAAAATAAAGTAAAAAAAATTTTGAAATTTTTATTTTTAAAATTAAGAGAATTTACGATTAAAAATATTGATAAAACATAAAAATAGGGTTGAAAAAATCTTCCAAAATACTCTAGTTCTAAAATTGAGTTTTTCCAAAAAAAAGCCCATAAATATGAACCTAAATGAGGGTATTCAGGAAGAGTAGGTACATTTGTGATCGATTTAATATCTTTACCGTTAAAAAATACAAGAACTTTTTCAAGCCATAGATGACCGTCTGATTCAAGTCTTAAATTTTGAGCTATAGAAAAAAAAATTGATGAAATTACAAGTAAAAATAAGAAAAAAATAAATAATCTAGATATATCGAAATTTAAATTAAAATTTTTTAAATTTAAAACTATAAATCCAATAGATAATAAAAAATAAATTCTAAAAAAAATTTTTAAATCAATATTTGTAAAAGAGAATAAAAGACACACATAAAGAAAAAAAATTATATTAATTGAATGTGCATCAATAATATTAAATGTTTTTTTTAAGTTAAAGCTATTGTTAAGGAATTTAGGCGTAAATGGAAAAGAAAATAACACTAAAAATATCAATAATTGAATAAAAATTGAGAAAATTTCAATCATTAATTTCCATTAAAAAACAATTATTGTATCGATATTTAATCTTATAATTTTTTAAAAAATCATATTTACTATCAAAAATTTTTTCATTATTTTCACTTAAATAATTCAAAATTATATAAAATTTAACATTTTCAGTATTTGTTTTTTTTAAATTAAAGATTCTTTCAAGAGTAACATGACCACCATCATTAATTATGTTCACTTCTTGGTTTTGAAGTTCAAATTTTTTTATAACATAATTATGAAATCCCCAACTTTCATTTTCACAAAAACCGTAATTTTGATCCATACGATCTTCGTAATTCCAGTTCATTATTGAGTAAAAATTAAAAGGGGTATTGAAAAATTTTAGTATTATTAACGATATTATAATAAAAACTAATCCAAATTTTATTTTTTTTAAATTAAGTGATCTCATTTTAAAGATTAAATTTCCTAGCTAAATGTTTTAACTTTCCTTGTGTACTATCATAATCTATATAACATCCTTGTAAAAATCGCTCCCCTTGATTTGCATCATATGAAGTTCTTCCATGTAATAAACGATGATTGTCCATCATTAACAAATCTCCAGTCAAAAGTTTAAATTCAATTCTATATTTATTAGAGTTGTATAGCTCGGAAATTTTATTTCTTGCAGAATAATAAAGTTCAAGTTTCTTTTTATCCATTAAAGGTACAAAATCTAATCTAGGGCTAAATCTAACCTGTTTGAATTTGCCTAGTTTATCTAATTGTATCATTTCAGCCCAATCTTCTAGAATAATATCTTTGTCAATAAACTGAAATCTAACTTTAGTCTTTGTTAAAATATTATAATATTCTGGAAAATATTTTTTAAGTTTTTCAGTAACAGTAAAACCATCTACTAAAGTAGAAAGACCACCATCGACTTCATTTTGAATACAGTGCAGCATTTGTATGCAAGGGACAGGATTTCTGTATGGATTATCAGTATGTGGTGCTAAGGGCAAGGAAGTATACGCCAAATCATTTGGGTTTGGTTTAGATTTGACGTTAAAAAATTCTCCAAAATTTGTTCTTCTAACACTTCCAATTGAATTAGCAAAATTTACAATAAAATTATTTTTTATTGGTACATTTTTGAATATCACGAATCCATACTTATAAAAACTTTGAAGGGCCTCAAGCATAGTTTTTTTCTCAAAGAAATCTTTTTCATATTTAAAATTATTTAAATTTTTTAATGAGGAGTTCCATTGAATCTTATTAGTATATTTTGTATCGCTAACTTTTGTAAATTCTTTTAAAATATCATTTATTTTAAACTTAGTAGATACACCATCACTAAATGAAATACTCAAGAAATCATTAGAAAAATTCATATTCTTAATTTTAATTTCCATATTTAAGCATGTTGGATCAAATAATCTTTGTTGGGTATTAGAATCAACAAAGGATTCACCATTTACTCTTTCTCTTAACCAAAATGGGTGAATTTCCTTTTTAGAACCATGGTTTTTTACAAATACTTTATTTTTTAAAAGTTCTAATTTCATAATGTAATCAATGATTATTTAAAATTATACTTTAATCAATAGCAATAAAATAGTAATAGTCCGTTGTACTAATGTTAAAAACTACAAATTATAAAGTTTACTCTCAATTTTTAGAAAATCTAGCAAAGCGATTAACTAAATTTTATTATTTAAAATTAAATAAATCTTTTAAAGTATCAAATAAGCTGAAGGGAAAAGGATATGATCCTGTAACCTCTGCCGATAAAGCATTCGAAAAGTTTATAATTAAAGAAATAAAAAAAAGATTTCCCAATCATCAAATAATAGGTGAAGAATTTGGTCACAAAAAATCTAAAAGTGATTTTTCTTGGGTTATTGATCCAATTGATGGAACGAGATCTTTTGTAATAGGTAACCCTACTTGGAGTAATTTGATATCATTAAATTATAAGGGTAATCCTGTTGTTGGCCTTGCTAATTTTCCAATACTTAAAAAGTTTTATTTTAACACTTCAGATAAAACTTCTTATGTTTCAGACAATGGAAAAAAAAGAAAACTTAAAGTAAATAAAAAAAAAAAATTTTCTAATATAAAATTGTCGGCAGGATTTAATGGCAATTTAACTTTAAATAAACAGGCAAAAATTCCTGAAATTTTAAAAAAAATGCAATTTCCTTGTGCAGATGCTTTGAGCTATTCTCATTTTGCAGAAGGAAAGCTGGATGTAGTTTTACAATGTGCAAATAAAATTTGGGACATTCACCCTTTAATTCCAATAATAAAAGCAGCTGGAGGAATAATTAGCACTTGGACAAATGATGATCCAATAAAAGCTGGAAATATTATTTGTTCATCAAATAAAACTATTCATAACAAGCTACTAAATATTTTAAAACGAGTAGCTAAGTAGTTTTGCCCAGAGTATTTAATAAAATAACTCCAACGATAATCAATACAATCCCAATTACTCCATAAAAATTTGGTACTTGATTGTATTTAAAAACTCCAAATAAAGTTACAGCTGTAATAGTTAACCCCCCATAAGTTGCATAAGTAAAACCTACTGGTATAATATTCATAGCTTTAGCCATACAAAATATGGCCATAATAATTGTAATTATACAAAAAATCGTAGGTATTAAATTGGTAAAACCATTTGTAGATTTTAAAAATCCATTTGAAGCAATACCTAAAATTATAGTTAATATTAAATAAATATAACCTGAGAAGTTTGTCATTTCACAGATTAAAACTATTTAGTTATTTTATCCACAAATTTTTGCACTAAGGGAGCTACAATTGTAGTTGCAAGCATTGCTACGGGTAAACTTACAGACCAAGCTTTAAGAAATCTTCTATAATAAAATTCATCATAACCTGTATTTATATAGGTAATTATAAGTGTCATGAGTAAACTCATTCCAAGACCCATAAAAAAAATGAATAGTAAGTTAGAGTATTTTTTTGAAAACATTATTACTTGAACTACTTTGGTACAATCTTGCCGACCATACCAGACTCATAATGCCCAGGTATGTTGCACGCCATTTCCAAAACAATGTCTTTTGTAAATTTCCATATGATTACACCTGTTTTTTTGGGCTCTACCATTATACTATTAGAGTGAGAATGACTTAATGAATGATCTTTTTTTGACATCTCTTTCATTTTGACCATATCAATTTTATCAACTAAAAGTATTCCATGTTCCACCAGTTTTTGCATCTCAGGTTGATGTTTTATATGCATTTCTTTTGTAGCAATATTATATTCATGAACCATTTCACCAAGATTTTGAACGATAAATTTTACAGTTTCTCCCTTTTTTACCTTGATTAAATTTGGTTCGTAGTAATTATCATACATCTTGATTTCTATCGTTTTATTAATATTGTTTGGGTTGCCTCTTTCACCAATCATATTCATAGATGCAGCAAACACATTTTTTGAAATTATTAATAATAAAGCTAAAAATAAAAATTTTTTCATATACTTTCTTTTTGAATTTGTAATTTAAGTTTTTCAATCATAATTAATGGGGATCTCATATTTGGGTGGAGTTTATGCACTTCAATATAACTATCAATAGCTTTTTGGTAATTTTTTAACGCAGCTTGTACCAACCCTTGACCTGATAATGCGCCAAAATGTCTTGTCTCTAATTCCAGAACTTTATTTATATCGGCTTGTGATAACTCATATTGCCCCATTAAATATAAGACTGTAGCTCTTTTATTCCATGCTTCAGCCCAATTTGGATCCATTTCTATTACTTCAGTAAATTTATTGTAAGCAGTTTCAAGTTTATTATCCATCATAGCAGATGATCCATCTGCTAACAATTTTGTTAAATTATTTTTAGACGGATGGGTTGTCCAAAGATTCCAAATTTTGTCTTCAATTTTTTTTGAGTTTTCGAAATTTAGTGCACTTTTTAATTGTATAAATAATTTATCGATTTCTTTTTGGTGATTATCATCAGCGAATATCGATGATGAAAATATAAAATATAAGAAAATAAACGAAATTTTTTTCACTTATTTAGATATAGGAGTAGCACCAGTTTCTAAACTAACAATTTTTCCATCTTTATATCTATAGACAGCCATTACAGCTTCAACATTTCCATCATTAAATGTAACTAGTGAATGGTGTACGCCCACCTCATCATTTTCATAAACAACTCTTGCTTTATCCTGATTAATATCACCACTCATCGCCCATTTAATAACATCAGCTTTTCCTAAAGAATTTCCAGATTTATGCATCATAAACTTAAAATCATCATGTAAAAGTTCATTCATTGTTGCTTCATCTTTCTTATCAATTGCATTAGTATATCTTTTTAATATAGACATTTATTCCCCTTAATTGTTAAAGATCACTCTCATTTGTTAATTTTAATTTATCAGAACCTAAAACTTTAGTGTTTAATATATGCATCTGGATAGTTAGTAAGATACTCATCTGAAATTGGTATCATTGAAGCACTTTCTATAACAGCTCCAGCTTCCCTTCTTTTCTCAGTAAGTTGTTTATCATCCCTAAATGCTTGTAGTGCCTCCATGTTTGGAAATTGCATTACTGTATGAAGTTTTGATGGATCATCTTTTTGTGTGCCCGCAAAAATAAACTTTATTCCATGTTCTTTTAATTTTCCATCCTGAGCATAAACCATCTCTTTCCACGTTTTAAATCCTTTAGTAATTGTAATTTCACCTTTAACTAATATTCCCATACGAACCTCCTTAATCGTTAAATATAAATTTTATCAGCTAAACCGTAACAAAGTACAGCACTTAAAATAGTTAAAAATAGCGGAGCATATATCGCTTCATCAGAAGTTTTGTCTGTATGACCAAGTTTATTTATTTTTGTATTATAAAAACCAACTATAGAAGCTGACAAGTTCTGTAAAAATATAAGATTAAAGAATCCCCATGTTGCCTCTAAACCATTAGGTCTTATGAAGCCTACATAAATAGCCATAGCTACCGAACCAAAAAATATTGATCCAAAAAACCTAACCATTCCTGCACCAGTATCATCAATACCATATTGATCTAAAAAGGACTTAGTTTGGAAAACACATCTAAATCCATAAAAAGCAAATCCTATAAAATGAATTATAAAAACTGCTAAATAAAATATTCCATTAAATTTTTCTATCATATTTTAAATTCCTTAACTAAATATTGGTCTAATCTCATCTTCGATAGTACCCTCTATTGCAACTTCTTTCAGTTGCTCTAAAAGTTTTATATATTCTGGATCTGCAGACATTTTGGTGTCAGCATCATTATCACCTTCAAACATAGTTCCAATTAAAGTTTCTCTTATTGTTCTTGGGTCTCCGCCCATTTGAAAAGAAAAATAGACATCATGGTTAGGATAATGTTTTTTTCTAACTGCTGCTAAACCTTTTCCAATTTCCATAGCTTTTCCTAGGCCGTCATCTTTTACTCTAATTGTTCTAGTATAAATTACTTTCATTGTTACTCCTTTTATTTAGCATTAAAATCTATAATATTATCTGTACACTCAACAAATTTATGAGGTTCATAGAAATCGTTCATAGACTCTAATTGTTTATTTATTGCATCAGGATCAGTTCCTTTCCACCAACAAAACATTGTTAAATTATCACCTGGCGTGATCCAGCTCATTTGACATTTTGCATTATCACTTGTCATTGCTTTAGTCATATCTTCCATTGACATTGAACCAGTAACTTCAATCATTTTAGCTTTTGCTTCTTTTGATTTAAAAGTATGTGTTACTATATAATTTTTCATATTTCTCCTTTATTAATATATTCCTGACTCTGCTATTTTTTTGATTTCATCTTTAGATCCAGAAATTAATTTAAAGATAAATTCATCACATTTTTTTGTTGTTTCTTCTTCATATGGTTTACCGTAACGAATATCGACAACTTTTAATAATTCTTCGTTAAGTTTTTCTTCCTTAACACCTTCTTTTAACAAATAAGAATTTAAAAACTTTTTGGCTGCGAAAGAGTGAACAATCTTTTCTAATTCAAGCTCTCCCTGGGGTATCATGCTATTAGCATAATAAATTCCAGTACATTCTATTGTTTTCTCTTTATCTGCTTTGCTTAAGTGACCATCAGCAAATGCAGAAAATGTAAAAAATACTAATGATAAAGTAAAAATTGTTCTTTTCATATTTAATATAAAGTTTGAATTACTTTTTTGACTCTTTCAGCTCCGTTAGGGATTAAAGCTTCAACAAACGAATGACATTTATCAGTTTTAGATTTGTCATATTTCGATCCATAATGTTTATCTACTGCCTTATTAACTCCATCATCCCAATCTTTTTCAGGAATACCTATTTCAAGAGCATAAGTTTTTAATACTTTTACAGTTGATATAGATTTTTCTTTCATGGCGTATTCAAATGTTTCACCAGAGGGAAGAAAGTAGTTAGCCATATAAATACCAGCACAATCCCAAGCTTTAGCTTTATCACCCTCACTCATTCCTGCATTAGCAGAAGTGAAAATAAAAAAAGATAAAAATAAAATAATTTTTTTCATAATTCTCCAAATTTGATTATAGTAATTTTAAGTTAATAAATATTAGTCTAAAAATGTAACTGTTTTGTTACATAGCTGGTATGCGATATTATAGCCAGCTAGGGAAAGGTAGTTTTTTTTCTTTTAAAAAAGATTTGTTAAACATCTTTGAGTTGTATTTATCTGATTTATCACAAAGAATTGTAACAATTGTTTTTCCTGGGCCCAATTCTTTTCCAAGCCTAATAGCACCAGCAATATTTATTCCACAACTTGTTCCTAAACTTAAACCTTCATTTTGAATTAAATCATAAAGAATAAGGAGAGCCTCATGATCATCAATTGAGAAAGCACCATCAATTTTAGCATTTTCAAAGTTTTTAGTAATTCTACTAGAGCCAATTCCTTCAGTAATTGAATTTCCCTCAGATTTCAATTCACCATTTTTTATATAATTATAAAGAGCAGAACCTTTTGGATCAGATAAATAAATCTTTATATCTTTATTCTTTTCTTTAAGAGCATTACTAACTCCTGAAATAGTTCCACCAGTTCCTGATGAACAAACAAAGCCGTCTACCTTACCATCTGTTTGTTCCCAAATTTCTCTACCAGTACCTTCGTAGTGTCCTTTAGCATTTGCCACATTATCAAATTGGTTAGCCCAGATAACTCCGTTGTTGTTAGTAGGCCTTAATTCATCTGCTAATCTTGCTGCAACTTTAACAAAGTTGTTATCATCTTTATAAGGTTTTGCTGGAACTAATCTTAATTCTGCTCCTAAATTTCGTAAAGTATCCTTCTTTTCCTGAGTTTGGTTGTCATTCATTACTATGATTGTTTTATAACCAAGCGAATTTCCTAAAAGACCTAATCCAATACCAGTATTACCAGCTGTGCCTTCGACAACAATACCACCTTTAGAAATCAATTTTTTATCTTGAGCATCCTTAATTAAAGCCAATGCAGCTCGATCTTTTACAGAACCACCTGGATTTAAAAATTCAGCCTTACCATAGATATTACATCCAGTAATTTCAGAAGCTGCTTTAAGTTTTATTAGAGGAGTGTTGCCAATTGACTCGATAAAATTATTTTTT
>CACDSX010000014.1 GCA_902555655.1 uncultured Pelagibacteraceae bacterium
AAAAAAAAAATAAAAAGTGGTGAAACGTATCAAATAAAGATTTGCACTAAATACAAAACAAAATCAAAAATCAATCCTTTAGATTTTTTTACTAGATTATCAAAAACAAACTTAGCTCCTGAGGCCTTCATGATCAAAGACAAGAACTATTCTATAATAAGCTGTTCTCCAGAAAATTTAATTACTAAAAAAGGTTTCGAAATATCTACCAAACCAATAGCTGGAACAGTAAAAAAAACAAAGTCTTTAAACAAAATTAAAGCTTTAAATTATTTTAAAAAAAATATTAAAGAAACTAAAGAACATAATATGATAGTAGATATGGAGAGAAATGATTTATCAAGGGTTTGTAAAGTTGGATCTGTTAGATTATCAAAACAGAAAATAGTAGAGGAATATAAAGATCTTTTTCACTATGTAAGTCTTATTAAAGGAAAACTTAAAAAAGATATTAAAAACATTGATATTATAAAAGCTATGATGCCAGGTGGTTCTGTTATTGGTTGTCCTAAAATAAATACGTTAAATCTTTTAAACAAACAAGAAAAAGAAAATAGAAATATTTATACAGGTAGCTTCGGATATATTAAATTTAATGGGGATATGAGGTTTAATATTATTATTAGATCAATTTTAAATTTTAAAAATTTCTCAGAAATTTCAGTTGCATCAGGTGTTGTAGTAGATAGTAATTCTGGCCATGAATTTAATGAAAATTTCATAAAAGCAAAAGCATTAATTGATTTATTCAAATGATTTATATTATCGATCATAACGACTCCTTTACTTATAATGTGGTTCATCAATTCTCATTATACGATGAAGTTGAATGTGATAATTATAATGAAATAAATGAAAGCAAACTTAAAAAAGCTTCAGTAATTATTTTTTCACCAGGACCAGGAAATCCAACAAATTATCCCTCTAGTTCAAAAATTTACAAAAAATTTAAGGGAAAAAAGAAAATTATTGGTATTTGTTTAGGATTTCAGCAAATACTATTTTGTGAAGGAGCAAAAATAGTAGAACAAAAAAAAATTTATCATGGGTTTCAATCAGATATACAAGTGATAAATAACAAATCATTATTTAAAAAAGGAAAAAAATTTAAAGTTGGCAGATATCATTCTTTAAAATTAAAAGAACCTTTTAAAATAAGAAATTTTGAGATAACTATGAGATGTTTAGAATCAAAAGCAGCTATGGCTTTTGAAAATAATAAAGATAAAATTTATGGATTTCAATTTCACCCAGAGTCTTTTTTAACTATCAATGGCAATTTACTCATTAAAAAGATCCTATCAGCTTAAAGATCTACAAGAGGTAGACTTTAAAGATTTGTGGGGAGATCACGGAATCTTCACAACAATGTGGATTTTTGGAAAACCACCAAAGATCTTATTTTTTAAAAATCACATTAAGAATTTAATTAAATCACTTCAAAAATATGGTGTAAAAAAAAGATCTCTTCATGAGGATATTCTAAAAGTAATAAATCAAAATTTGTCTAAAAAAGTTAACTACAATCATCTTTTAAGGGTTGCAGTAAACAAAAGGATTATTTCTGTATCTTTAAGAAAAAGGGTAAGCCCAAAATTGAATTTTAATCTTAAGCTAGTAAATTTAAAACGTGAAAAACCACAATACAAAAACTTAAAATATAAAAAAATTTTAAGACATTTGATAAAGTTAGATAATTCTAAATCAGATATAGGCCTTATTAATAATAAGAAAATATTAGAGACTGGTACTTCCAATCTTTTATTTATAAGTCATAATAAAATTTACACCCCTTTAAAAGGTTATTATGAAGGCAACACCTATAAATTTTTTAAAAGTAAAATTAAAAAAATAATAAAAAAAAATATATTTGTTAAAGATTTAAAAAGTTATGATGAAATACTATTAATTGGTTCTGGTAAAGGTATTGTCTCAGTTAAAACAATTAAACAAATTAGCTGGAAAAGAAAAAATTTAAAACAATTTAAAATTTTATCAAAATTTTATAATTTGGTAACAAATAAGTGTACACCACATAGATTTAATTAATATGTCTGATCCAAACAACCCATGTCTATTTTGTGATATTAAAAAAAGCAAAAGTGCTCACGAAACTGAACTTGCTTATGCAAGTTATGACTCTTATCCAGTTTCTGAACTTCATTGTTTAGTTATTCCCAAAAGACATATCAAAGATTATTTTGATTTAACAAAAGAAGAACTTTTGGCATGTAATAATCTAATCAAGATTGTTAAAAACGAAATTATAAATAAAGACAAAACAGTTAAAGGTTTCAATTTAGGAACGAATATTGGCAAAGTTTCAGGTCAATCAATTCATCATTGCCATTTTCATCTTATTCCTCGAAGAGAAGGAGATGTAAAGAATCCTCAAGGTGGAATAAGATCTGTTATTCCAGATAAGCAACATTATAAACGAAAAAAATAGCCTGTTATTAAAGACAAATTGACCAGAGTTTGAGGTTGATCTATAATTTTGAAATATATATAAAAACTAAAAAATAAATCAAAATTTGACTAAAGGCGGAAATGTTAAATAATAATCCTTTTTCTTTACTGGCTGAAACAGTCTCACCATTTGCTATGCAAAGTTTTGTTATTGTGATGGTACTTTTAATTGCAATAGGAACAATAGTTCAAATGATACATCACAAGAATTTAACTTATTTTTTAAACAATGCTAAAAAAGCAAAATTAGCAGCTACTAAAGAATTAGGCATTGGGGAGAAAACATCTATTATAGCTAAAACAACAGTTGTTGATATTGGAACAACATCTGAATTAGGTTTTGGTAAAAGAAGACTTGCTCATGTGCTTGGAATGTATGGAACAATATTATTTTGGATTTCATCAGCAGTTTTAGTTTTTTTGTTATACAGGAGAAGGTAAATCAAATTCTGAGACATGGTCAGTTTTTTGGCATGTTGGTGCTATTTTAACTTGTCTAGGTGGTTATTGGTTTTGGTTCTTTTTAAGGGTTGATGTATCTGCAGAAGCTCACCCTTGGTATAGAATTATTAAAGCAGATTTATTTGTATTAGCATTACTTGCTTGTTCAACTTTTGGATTAGCTTGGTCTTATATGCAATTCAATGGGCAAATAAGTTTATCATATTTGTTCTTAACTTTATTTGTAGCATCTAATTTGATTCTATTTGGTGGCGTCTACTGGTCTAAGTTTGCTCATATGTTTTACAAGCCTGGAGCAGCCATACAAAAAAATTTAGCTGAAGCTGATGGTTCGCGAGATAATTTACCACCACCCGCTGATGCGCCTGAGCAATTTGGCCTAGGTATAAAAAGAGAAGAGCCAAAACACTATTAATATGTTAATAAAAAAAGGAGAAAAATAAAAAATTATGTCAACTTTCGTATACATGACAAGATGTGATGGCTGTGGTCATTGCGTAGATATATGTCCATCAGATATTATGCACATTGATGAAAACATAAGACGTGCAAAAAATATTGAACCAAATTTTTGTTGGGAATGTTATTCATGTGTAAAAGCATGTCCTAATCATGCAATAGATGTAAGAGGTTATGCTGATTTTGCACCAATGGGTCATAGCGTAAGAGTAAGAAGGGAAGAAGAAAAAGGAACAATTTCTTGGAAAATAAAATTTAGAAATGGAACAGAAAAAAATTTTGTTTCCCCGATAACAACAAAACCTTGGGGTAAATTTATTCCTAAACTTGCGGATGGTGATACACCTAACCAAGGAGAAATAAATTCACAAAGATTATACAGTGAACCTGAAGGATTAAATACAAATCAAGAATTACCATCTGTACCAAAAGACTCCTTCAAAAAAGGAGTTTATTATTAATGGCCAAACATAAAACACACTTTGAAGAATGCGATGTATTAGTTGTAGGTGGTGGTATGGCTGGTACTGGTGCTACTTTTGAAGCTAGACACTGGGGTAGAGATTTAAAAATTATTTGTGTTGAAAAAGCGAACATCGACCGTAGTGGAGCAGTAGCTCAAGGACTTTATGCAATCAACTGTTATATGGGAATGCAATGGGATGAAAACCAACCAGAGGATCATGTGAGATACGCACGAAATGACCTAATGGGAATGGTTAGAGAAGATTTAGGATATGACATGGCTCGTCATGTAGACTCAACAGTTCATATGTTTGATGAATGGGGTTTGCCAATGATGAAAAATGAAAAGACAGGTAGATACTTAAGAGAAGGTAAATGGCAAATCATGATTCATGGAGAAAGCTATAAACCAATCGTTGCAGAGGCTGCAAAAAAATCAGCTGATAAAATTTATAATAGAATAATGGTAACTCATTTACTAATGGACGAGGCTAAGGAAAATAGAATAGGTGGAGCTGTTGGATTTAATATGAGAACTGGAGATTTTCATGTCTTTAGAGCAAAAACAGTAATAGTTGCAGCAGGGGGAGCTTCACACATCTTCAAACCTAGAGCAGTGGGTGAGGGTATGGGTAGAACTTGGTACGCGCCTTGGAGTAATGGATCAGCTTATGCTTTGCCTATAGCAGCAGGAGCTAAGATGACACAAATGGAAAACAGAATTGTTTTGTGTAGGTTTAAAGATGGTTATGGTCCTGTTGGAGCATATTTTTTACATTTAAAAACATACACTCAAAATGCTAATGGAGAAAATTATGAAAAGAAGTGGTATGACCAAACAAAAGAACTAGTTGGAGAATACATTGATCACCATCCAACCCCTACATGTTTAAGAAATCACGCATTTATTCAAGAAGTTGCTGCAGGTGGCGGACCTATTCATATGGTAACTAAAGAAGCTTTTCAAGATCCACATTTAGAAACTGTTGGTTGGGAAAACTTTTTAGGAATGACAGTAGGTCAAGCTGTGGTTTGGGCTTCTCAAAATATTGATCCAAAACATACAAATCCGGAATTAACAACATCAGAACCTTATGTAATGGGATCTCATGCAACTTGCTCTGGAGCTTGGGTTAGTGGACCAGAGGATTTATCTCCACCAGAGTATTTCTGGGGATACAATAGAATGTTGACTATTGATGGTTTATTTGGTGCAGGAGATACTGTAGGAGGAAGTGCTCATAAGTTTTCATCTGGATCTTTTACCGAAGGTAGATTAGCTGCAAAAGCTGCTGTTAAATATATTGAAGATAAAAAAGCTGATGGAATTGATGTTTCAGATAAACAATGTGAAGATTTTAAAACAGCAGTTTATAAGCCATTAGACACATATACAATTGCTCAAAATGAAATCACAGGAGGAACAGTTTCACCAAGTTATATATCTCCAATTCAAGGTTTACAAAGACTTCAAAAAATCATGGATGAATACGTTGGAGGTATTACATCAAATTATATGACAAATGGTAATATGTTAAAGAGAGGTCTTGAGCTTTTAGATTGGCTACAAGAGGACTTAGAAAAAGTAGGTGCAGAGGACTATCATCAATTAATGAGAGCGTGGGAATTAAAGCATAGAGCTTTAACTTCGCAATGTGTGACAGAACATACTTTATTTAGAGAAGAAACTCGTTGGCCAGGATACTATTATAGAGGTGATCATATGAAACTTGATGATGAAAATTGGCATTGTTTGACTGTTTCAAGAAGAGATCCAAAAACAGGTAAATTCACTATGGAAAAAGTACCTGTTTTTCATATAGTAGATGAGAATGAGAAGAAGAAAGCCTCTTAAATTAATATAAAGAGCAAATCATCAATGGACCTTTTAGCTAAATCTGATGAAGAAATATTTGCAATAGGTAAACCATTTTGGGAAAATTTGGTAAGATCGTCTAATCTCAAGGATTATGGTGGTTTTACAAGAGATTTTTCAACACAAATGTTATTTGGTGCGAATGAGGTTGAGCTTGGGAAGCAGTGGGCTAATAACGAACTTATCACAAATCTAAAAGAGACCTATGATCCTTTTGGGACCCTAAGAAGGGGAGAGCACATAACCGTCCTTATTAAGCAAACGAATAATAAGATCCCAGGTGAGTTCTTGGGCAGATTAGTTCTTGGTGTCGAGGATGGAGAAGTTAAGGTCTTTGGAGCAACTATATACTAATTTAAGAAAATTAATTTTTAGAATAATAGTTTGACAATTTTTACACCGGGTGTATTCAGGATTATAGATGCACCTTTCAAATATAAAAATCTCAAATAAAATAACCAGTAAAAAAACGACTTTTATTAAAACTGGGATTATTTCAGCGATTGCTGCATGTTGGGGTGTTATCTTAGTTGGAACTTTTATAACTTTTAAGTAAGTAATATAACTAGTTTTTTATTATTAGATGGAAGTTTTTTTACCTATAGCCCATGTTTTTGTTAATCCTGTAGAAATACTTTTTTTAAGTGCATTAGTTGGAGTTTTATCTGGCTTGTTTGGTGTTGGTGGAGGATTTTTAATGACTCCATTTTTAATTTTTTTGGGAGTTCCACCGGCTTATGCAGTCGCTAATGAAGCAAATAATATTCTAGCAACTTCTGTATCAGGATCTACTACACATTGGTTAAAAAATACTTTGGATTATAAAATGGGTTTTATGATTGTAATTGGCGGTTCAATTGGAACTGCTTTAGGAATTTACACTTTTAGTTATTTCAAAGGTATTGGAAAAATTGATACCGTAATATCTCTCGCTTATATGTACATTCTTGCAATTATAGGAACATTAATGTTGGTAGAAAGTCTTGGTGAAATTGATAAAGCAAAAAAAAATGTTGTAGAAAGAAAAAAATTACACGTTCATTATTGGATACATGGTCTTCCTTTAAGAATGAGATTTCCAAAGTCTAAATTATATGAAAGTGTATTTACTCCAATTATAATTGGATTAGCAGTTGGATTTATAGCAGCAATCATGGGTATAGGAGGTGCGTTCATATTAGTACCTGCTATGATTTATATTATTAAGATGCCAACAAGATTAGTTCCGGGCACATCTTTATTTGTTACTATATTTGTAAGTGTAATAGTTACTTTTTTACATTCCTTTAACTATGGTTCAATAGACTTGATGTTAGTAGTGATGTTAGTAATCGGATCAATCATAGGTGTTCAGGTTGGCCAGAAGTTAGGAGAAAAAATTGACAGTTCTGGTCTTAAAGCATTATTAGCAATTCTATTATTAGTTGTTGGTATAGCTATTGCTTATGATACTTTTTTTGCTGAAGAAATCCAAAATGAAATTTTAAAAACAGCAAGTGCTGACTTAAATTTTTTCTCAAAATTTATAAAAGAATTTTCTAGTGACATGCCTTTCTTTTATGGATTATTTTCAATTATGTTTGCTGTTCTTTTAGGAATTGGAGCTGCTTTTATCAGGAGATTTATGTCTAACATAAGAAAAAAATATTCTGCAAAGTGATTAATTATAAGTGAATATCTTTCTCACTATAAAAAATTTTTTTATTACTAAAAGGTATTTATACTTTTTACCAAGAAAGCTAAGATTAAAAATTTTTAACCTTAAAAAACTAAAATTATATAAAACATCAACAGGTAACTATTATTTACCTCAGTTTGCATTAAAAGATCTGATTAGAAATGAAATTATAGATAATAAAATATTTGACAAAAAAGTTTATGAAACTGCAATTAAATACATAAAAGAGGATACTATTGTATTGGATGTAGGTGCAAACTTTGGTCAATTAAGTGTTCTACTTTCTAACTACAAAAAAGATGTTGAAGTTTATAGTTTCGAAGCTTCGAAATATATTTTTGAAATACTCAAAAAAAATGTTCAAGTTAATAATGCAAATGTTCGTTTATTTCATAACTTAGTTGGCAATGAGACAGAAAAAGAATTGTTTATAAAGAAATTGAATATTTCAAGATTTAACACATATGGCTCAAACATGATTGAAAAAACTGACACTCAAAAGGATGATAGTTTAGATATTGAAAAAATTAACTCTATTAAAATAGATGATATTCTTTTTGAAAAAAAAATTTCTCTTATGAAAATAGATGTTCAAGGCTATGACCTAGAAGTATTAAAGGGCTCAAAAAAAACCATTATAAAACAGCAGATGCCAATAATATTTGAATATGAAGAAGATTTCGCTAAAAATTTTAATTATACTTTTGAAAGCTTTGAAAATTTTATTGATGAAATAAATTACAAGATATCGATTAAAATAGATAAATCTAATTACTTAATTTTACCAAAATAAACAATCTACAGGAAAAAATTAGTATAAAATTCGATTGTCAAGATGCATATAATTCCAACAGTCGCCATTGCTATAAACCCAACTACAAAAGGTTTATAACCCATACCTTTGATCTCTTTTAGATCCGTAGACAAACCAATTGCAGCCATAGCCATTGTAAGAAATATCTTAGAAGATAATTTTATAATGTTAATTGTACTAATCCAATTTTCATTAGAATTATTTAAAAAAATTTGATCACCAGTGTTTCTTAAAATAATCATTCCAACAAATCCTAAAACAAAATAAGGAAAAATAGATAAAATAGAATAGCTATTCTTTTTTGCTTGACCTCTATTATAAAGAAAAGCAAAAAGAGGAATCATTATAACAAGAAAAGTATTTCGAATAAGTTTAGTAACAGTTGCTATATTTAAAGTTTCAGGGCTATTAAACTGCTGTTCATAAATTAGTCCTGCAGCAGCTACTTGAGATGTTTCATGAATTGAAGTTCCTAAAAATAGTCCTATGAATAATGGATCACCATCAAAGTATACGTTCGCAAAATAAGGATAAATCAACATTGATAAAATTCCGAATAAAGTAATATTTGCTATTGCGTAAGAAACTTCGTTTTTATTAGCCTTAATTACTGGTGCAGTTGCCATTATAGCGGTAGTACCACAAACTGTACTTCCAATTGATATAAGATAAGCCATTCTAGTTGGTATCTTAAGTTTTTTAATTAAAAGTTTAATTACAATTAAGACGCTTAAGATACATACTAGTATTAAAGGGATTGCAATTTTACCAAAATCTAAAAATTCAAAAGGTTTGAGCTGAATTCCAAGACAAATAATTCCCATTTTTAAAATATACTCTCTTGAAAAATCCAAACCTTTTTGAAAACCATCTCTTATTCTAAAAAAGTTTCCCAAAAACATTCCTAACAGAATTGCTATCATTGCTGTTGAAATTGGACTTTTAGTGTATCCAAAAAATTCAGTACCAATAATATTATTAAATCCTTGAGAAAGTGTATAAAGAACAAATGCTAGTATTATACCTGGTATTAAAACCAAGTGTTTTTTGTAAAGCATAAAAAGATTTAATGATTAAGCACTTCTATAAAGTTTAGTCATAACAAACTCTTTATGGCCTAAAGCCTCAGCGCAGGTTAATCTTCCATTAGCTACTCTTAGTGTTGTCTCAATGAGTTTGTCTCCCGCTTCGGACATATTCATTTCTCTTGAAAGAATTTTAGATACATCACAATCTATATGTTCACCCATTCCTTTTACAGTTAATGGATTAGCAGTTAATTTTACAACTGGTTCGATAGGGTTACCAACAATATTTCCTTGTCCAGTTGGAAATAAATGAATGTTAAAGCCAGCCGCAGCTTGTAAAGTGACACATTCAGCTGCTGCTGAAGAAGTATCCATAAAATACAAACCTTTACCTTTTTTAGGTTCTTCTGCTGGTTCTAAAACATCAACAAATTTACAATTACCGATTTTTTGGAAATTTCCAAAAGCTTTTTCCTCAATCGTAGTTAAACCACCAGCTATGTTTCCAGCCGTAGGTTGACTTTCAGAAAGATCATCTGTTGCTTCTTTTAAAATAAAATCGTTATACGCACTCCAAGTTTTCATAAATTTATCTGAAGCTTCTTTTGTAGCTCCTCTGGTTGCACAAACTTTTTCAGCTCCTGTAAGTTCAGATGTTTCACCAAAACATAAATGAACTCCTAATGGTTCAAGTTTATCCATTAAATTACCAACAGTAGGGTTAGCAGCAAGTCCAGAAGTAGTATCAGATTCTCCGCATTTTACTGAAATCCACAAATCACTGATTGGGCATTCTTCTCTTTGTTTTTCAGATGCCCACATAACAAATTCTTGAGCTTTTTTTGATGCTTTCATAACTGTTCCAATGTCACCAGTACGTTCAATGTGAAATCCTTCAACAGGCTTTCCAGTTTTAGCTATTCCATCAACTATTTTTTTTGTCCATTTAGGTTCAATGCCAATAACTATTACTGCAGCAACATTTGGGTTGCTCCCAGTTCCAATCATAGTTCTAAAATGTAATTCTAAATCAGCTCCAAATTGAAGTCTTCCATACGAGTGGGGTAGCGCTATAGTTCCCTTTATATTATTAGCCACTGCTTCAGCGCATGCATTTGAAATATCATCAACAGGAAGTATGATCACATGATTTCTAGTTCCTGCTCTTCCATTTTCTCTTTTAAAACCTAAAAAACTTTTTGGAATTTCCATAGTATTACCACTTTTTTGTTTTTACATTGTGAACATGAACGTGTTCACCTTTTTTGATTGATTTAACTACTTTACCAATATCATGTCCATATTTGAGAATTGTATCTCCTTCTTTAAGGTCAGTCATAGCAATTTTATGACCTAATGGAATTTCATTCATAGATTGAATATTTGAAGAGCTATCATTTTCCATAATCCAGCAAGTACAATCTTGTTTGGGGGTGACTTTTTCTACAACTACTACGCCCACATTGTCTTTTTGGTCATGAATTATTATATCTGTAGCCATATCGTGTCGATTTGTTTGTTTGAAATTTTGGAAAACTTATATATTAATCGCAAAAATTAACAATTATTTTTTATAAAATTATTTAATTTACTAATTTAGAAAGGTTCTATTAATGACAAAAATGACAACAGAAGAAGCTTTTGTAAAGGTTTTGCAAATGCACGGTATCGAACACTCTTTTGGAATAATTGGATCTGCGTTCATGCCAATCTCCGATATTTTCCCTGATGCAGGAATTACTTTTTGGGATGTAGCTCATGAAACAAACGGTGGCTTGATTGCTGACGGGTATACAAGAGCGACTGGAAAAATGTCTATGGTTATCGCACAAAATGGCCCTGGCATAACTGGGTTAGTAACACCAATTAAAACTGCATACTGGAATCATACACCACTATTGTTAGTAACACCTCAAGCAGCAAATAAAACCATGGGACAAGGTGGCTTTCAAGAAGTTGAACAAATGAATTTATTTAAAGATATGGTTTGCTATCAAGAAGAAGTTAGAGACCCATCAAGAATGGCCGAAGTTTTAAATAGAGTAATTGAAAAAGCAATACGAGGTTCTGCTCCAGCACAAATAAATGTTCCTAGAGATTACTGGACACAAGTTATAGATGTTGAGCTTCCTCCAATAGTAAGACTAGAAAGACAAGCAGGAGGAGTTGACGCAATAAAAAAAGCTGCTGACTTATTATCTAAAGCAAAATTTCCAGTTATATTATCTGGAGCAGGTGTTGTTATTGGTGGAGCAATTGAAGATTGTAAAAAATTAGCTGAAAAGTTAGATGCACCAGTGTGTTCAGGATATCAACACAATGATAGCTTTCCAGGAAGTCATCCATTAGCTGCAGGTCCTTTAGGTTACAATGGATCAAAAGCTGGAATGGAATTAATTTCAAAAGCTGATGTTGTTTTAGCTCTTGGAACAAGATTAAATCCTTTTTCAACATTACCAGGTTACGGAATGGATTATTGGCCTAAAAATGCAAACATTATCCAAGTTGATATGAATTCTGATAGAATTGGTTTAACAAAAAAAGTTACTGTTGGTATCTGTGGAGATGCAAAATTAGTTGCGCAGCAACTTCTAGCTCAACTTTCACCAACAGCTGGAGACTCTGATAGACAAAAAAGAAAAGATATTATTCACCAAACTAAATCTGCTTGGTTACAAAAATTATCAAGTTTGGATCATGAAGATGACGATGAAGGTACAGTTTGGAATAAAGAGGCAAGAGAAAGAGATTCAGATAGAATGTCCCCAAGACAAGCATGGAGAGCAATTCAAGCTGGCATGCCTGATGATGTAATTATTTCAAGTGATATAGGAAACAATTGTGCAATTGGAAATGCTTACCCCACTTTTGAAAAAGGAAGAAAATATTTAGCACCAGGACTATTTGGTCCATGTGGTTATGGGTTTCCTTCAATTCTTGGGGCAAAGATTGGTTGTCCAGATACACCAGTAATAGGTTTTGCTGGTGACGGAGCTTTTGGTATTAGTATGAATGAGATGAGTTCATGCGCCAGAGAAGAGTGGCCAGCAATCGCCATGGTTATTTTTAGAAATTACCAATGGGGTGCAGAAAAAAGAAATACCACATTATGGTTTGATGATAATTTTGTTGGAACAGAGCTAGATCCAGAATTAAGTTATGCAAAGGTTGCTGATGCTTGCGGCTTAAAAGGTGTAACAGTAAAAACTATGGAAGAGACTACTGCTGCAATAAAGCAATCTTGTGAAGATCAGAAAAAAGGTATCACAACATTTATAGAGGTAATCTTAAACCAGGAACTTGGTGAACCATTTAGAAGAGATGCCATGAAAAAACCTGTTAAAGTTGCTGGTATAAATAAGGCTGATATGAAGCCACAAAAATCTTTAAATGGATGATATTAAAGTAGGCTCTAATAAAAGCTTTGGAATAGTATTTTTTATATTATTTTTACTGATCTCATTATATCCATTATTAAATGATGAAAGTATAAGACTTTGGTCATTAGTTATTTCCTTAATATTTTTAATTTTAGGAATTCTAAATTCAAATCTTTTATTTCCATTAAATAAACTTTGGTTTAAATTTGGAATTATTTTAGGCAAAATAATTTCCCCAGTAGTTATGGGGATTATTTTTTTTTTGGTAGTAACTCCAATAGGTCTTATAATGAGACTATTAGGTAAAGATGTTTTGAACTTAAAATATAATGACTATAAATCTTATTGGATTGAAAAGAATGGTCCAATAAGTAAAATGAAGAATCAATTTTAATATGGATTTTATTAGAGAATTTTGGGAATTTTTGAAAGTTAGAAAAAAATATTGGCTTTTGCCAATTATAATTGTTTTAGTTTTATTTGGTGGATTAATTGTTTTAACTCAAGGTTCAGCAGTAGCACCATTTATTTATACTATTTTTTAATTTTACGTTTGGTAAAAATTATTTAGAAATAAAAGAAATAATTAAAGATTTAAAAATTAAATTTATAGATATAAATAAAGAAGTTTTCATGAAAGAAAAAGAACCATTGAGTTTATTTCCATTTAAACAATACGGACATTATAATGTTAAAGGGTATAAGAAAATTGCAGAAAAAATATTTGAGACAACTTCAAATTAATAAATCTATTTATCTAATTCTAATGAAGATAGATATTCTTTTATGGAAAAGATGCTAGTAAGTTTTTTTAAAAGATTTTCTCTTTTTGGTTCAATCCATAAAGCATATCTAGGTTTAAATCCCTCTCCTTTTGCATGAAAACCTGATGTATCAACAAAAATAATATCACCCTCATTAGCTAAACCTTCAAAAATTTCATAATCTTTAAAGTAATTTTCATATTCATTACTTTCCTTTAATCTTGAGGAGCTACTATTAAATTTACTATCACCTTTATATAATTTTTTTCCAGTCAAATTTTCTAATTTTTTTCTTGTTGGATAGTCTTTATGTGATTTTAATAAATAATTGAATGGTCTTGAATCTTTATCTACTTCTTTAAGATAAAGGTAACCTTTGGGTGAGTGGCTAAACATATCTGTGTGAAAATTATCAGTAATATTGGCACCATCAGTAACAACAAAACTAAATCTTACTTGGTTTTTGTTATAATTTTCACCTCTTATAAAAGATAAAAAATATAAAATTTTATTAATTAATTTTTCTGTGGGTATTAGATTTAAATATTTTTCAATTTCTTTATAATTTTGCTCATTTTTATTAAACAAAAGAATCCTTTTTTCAGAATTATGATCTTTATCTTTTTCACTGAGCAATTGAAATATTTTTTCTTTATTATCAAATTTAAAAAAATTTTCGATTTTTAAAACTCCAAATTTTTGGACATGTTTCAGTTTTTTTCTTTGGTTTTCAGATTTTTCTAATTTTAAAAATATTTTTTGATATTTTTCAGTTAAATATTTATCTATTTCAATTCTTAAATTTTGATAAAAAAATAAATAATTAAAGAAAAATGATACGGGTTTTTTATAAGATGTCTTGAAAAAACCCAATATATCTTTAAAAATACATTTAGGCTCATAAAAAATTTTTTTAATCAAATACATAACAAAAAAATATATATATTTATTTTTTATAATAAAAAATTAAAATATAAAATAACTTTTTAAATATGACTTATATATTGGGAATTTCTGCGTTTTATCATGATAGTGCAGCTTGTATTTTAAAAGATGGAAAAATAATAGCTGCCGCTCAAGAGGAAAGATTTACTAGAAAAAAACATGACCCAAGCTATCCTTATAACGCAATAGAGTTTGTTTTAAAGTTTTCAAATTTAAGATTAAGCGAGGTAGATAAAATAGTCTTTTTTGAAAAACCTTTTTTAAAATTTGAGAGGTTATTAGAAACATATGTTGCATTTGCACCTAGGGGTTTTTTATCTTTTTCAAAAGCAATGCCATTATGGATTAAAGAAAAACTTTTTCAAAAAAGTTTTTTATTCAACAAACTAAAATTGCATGATAAAAATTATAAAGCAGACAAAAATATCTTTTTTTCAGATCATCACCTAAGTCATGCTGCAAGTGCTTTTTTTCCATCTCCTTTTAAAGAAGCGGTTGTATTAACTGCAGATGGTGTAGGTGAGTGGGCAACAACAACTGTGGCTGTTGGAAAAGATAATAATTTAGAAATAAAAAAAGAAATACATTTCCCCCATTCTCTTGGTCTTCTCTATTCAGCTTTTACATATTATACAGGATTCAAGGTCAACAGTGGTGAATACAAACTAATGGGTTTAGCACCATATGGTAATCCTATTTATGAAGATAAGGTTAAAGAATTAATTGACATTAAAGATGATGGAACTTTTAGATTAGATCAAAATTATTTTAATTACGCTACTGGCCTTACAATGACAAATGATAGATTTAATAAATTATTTGGTCAAAAACCACGTGACCCAGAAAAAGAAAATATAACTCAGTTTCACATGGATATAGCTGCATCAATCCAAAAAGTAACAGAAGAAGTAATGCTTAAATTGGCCAAAGCTATTCGAAAAGAATATAATATCAAAAATTTATGTTTAGCAGGTGGTGTTGCATTGAATTGTGTAGCTAACGGAAAAATTCTACAAGAAAAAATTTTTGAAAATATTTGGATACAACCTGCAGCAGGAGATGCTGGTGGATCATTAGGAGCTGCCTTAGCACTTTGGTATTTAGAATATGATAATGAAAGAAAAGTAAACTCAAGTGATGACATGAATGGTTCTTATCTTGGCAATGAATTCATCCAAGAAGAAATCGAAAAAGAACTTAAAAATGCTGGAGCTAATTTTGAAATTTTAAAGTATGAAAATTTAATCGATAAAACAGCAGAATTTTTATCTAATGAAAAAGCAATAGGGTGGTTTCAAGGTAGAATGGAATTTGGGCCAAGAGCATTAGGAGGAAGGTCAATTTTAGGTGACCCAAGATCTGATAAAATGCAAAAAAATCTAAATTTGAAGGTTAAATATAGAGAGAGCTTTAGACCTTTTGCCCCTTCAGTATTGAGAGAAGATTTATCAGAATGGTTCGATATGAATGTAGATAGTCCTTACATGTTGTTAGTGGCAAATATTAATACTAATAAAAAAATTGAGATGACTGATGAACAAAAAAAACTTTTTGGAATTGATAAATTGAATATTAAAAGATCAGAAATTCCAGCAGTAACTCATGTTGATTATTCATCTAGAATTCAAACTGTAAGTAAGAAAACTAACAAATATTATTACGACTTAATTTCAAAATTTAAGAAAAAAACTGGATGTCCAGTTGTAATAAATACTTCTTTCAATGTAAGAGGTGAGCCTATTGTAAATACACCAACAGACGCTTTTAATTGTTTTATGGGTACTGAATTAGACTATCTTGTAATTGGAAATTGTATTCTAGATAAAAATAAGCAAGATCTAAATCTTAAAAAAGATTATTCAAAAGAATTTGAATTAGATTAAATTCAGCACTAATAATCAATTTTTTCTATAATCTTTTTTATAAAATCTTCATTATGGAATTTTGGTGCTAGGTGTGATGCAGCATCACTAATAATATAAAATTCATTTAAATCATAATCACTATATGAAAAATTTGAAAAATTTAAATGTTGAAACTTATTGTCATATTTTTTAATTACCTCATCAACATGAAATGAAACGTTATTTTGATAAAGACCTTTTATGTGGCCACGATGAGGAAACGTAGTAACTATTATTTGTTTAATATTTTTATCATTATTTAAATAATCAAAAAATTTCAATAATGTCTTTTTAAAATACTTATCCGCATTATCATTTTTATTTTCTAAGTATGACTTGATCACTTTAAATCTGCATTTATAGTAGTTTCTATTATCGCCAGTTCTCCATCCATGTTTTATAATCTTATTAATTCTAAAAAAATTTTTTTTAAAAAAATAATAAATTGAGAAATTAGACAATTTTATAAATTTAATAAAAGAATTATTTTGTAATTTAATTTTAGAGTATTCATAAATTTTAAGTCCATTGAATATTTCTTTATCAAAATCAAATCTATTAACCGCAACTAAATATCCATTTTTATTAAAAACTTTTCGTTCTTTGTATCTACAAATCTCATCACCTATATCGGTTTGGTCAATGTACAATACCAATATTGTAGGATTAATATTAAACTCTTTTTTAAGTATTCCGTATTGCAGCTGCATTAAAGATGGAGAGAAAGATGTAATCCCAGCATTTATTATTTCAAGTTTATTTTTTTGAGAAAATTCTTTTAAACTGTTGTATGAACTTTTATATTCATCATCATTAATTGATTGAAACCAGGAATCTCCTAAAAATAAAATTTTATCTTTAGATTTTATATTATTAATTTTGTTAAATAAATAATCTGTTGTATTATTGTTAACTTTACTCGGTCTTAAGTGATTAATTTTGTTTGAATACTTATAGTGGAAATTAAGATCTATTGAATTGTCAAAAAGAATTGTTTTGTATCTATTAAAATCAATCAATCCAAAGATTCCTATGAATAAGTATGCTAAAAGTGTAAAAAAACTTAATAGAATTAGATAAATTTTTTTTTTATTACTCATTAGTAGATATCTATTATTGTATATATATATAAAAAAATAAATGTACAAAAAAACATTATTGCTATTTTTTTCTTTTATCATTTCACTTATCTTAATTGAATTTTTATTAAAAAATTTAGGTAGATATGATAATTTAACAAAAAATAATTTAAAACCTTCACCTGCAATTTATGAAAGAGCTCATTCCTCAACATTAAAACACAAACATCCAGACTTAAATTATATTATAGAAAGTTATTTTGACAAAAGTGGAGTTAAAAATTTTGATGCAGAAGATACATCTAATAAAGAAAATATTATTGGAATTTTTGGGGATAGTTTTACTGAAAATATAGCAGTAAATAAAGAATTTGAATTTTCATATTTATTAGATCAAAACATCAAAAAATATAGAATAGTTAACTACGGTATTGGTGGTTATTCTGCTGATCAGGTTTTTATTAGATATTTGAAATATCAAGATCATGATATAAAACATGTTTTTTTCTTATTAATGCCAGGTGATCAAGGTTTTTCAACAAAGTCTGAGTTTAGAGAAAATGGAGAATATATAATCGACAATCCAAAGATAAACTTTTTTTACAATTTTTTGGGTAAGCTTAATTTTACTTATCTTTCAATCGATATCTATTATTATTTTAAAAGTAAAATTTATGACAATCATACATTAGTTAATAAAGAGAATTATAATTCAATTTTAGCTAACAAAATCTATAAAAAATTTTACCACCCAGATTTAAAAAAATGCAAAGAAAATTTTAAATCTCAAAAAGACTTCTTAAATGATACTTGTGCTAAAAATTTGATAAATTTATTACACATTTTTAGAAATAAAGTAGTCGAAAATGGATCTAAGTTTTATATTTTGATTTATCCAAACACAAAACATATTAGCTATTTTAACAGAATTATCGTTGATGAGAAAAATGATTTTAAATTTTATATACTAAACAAGAATCTTGAAACAGGCTCATTTTTTAACAATAAACAAACTAACTTTAAAAATGATGCTCACTGGAATGAGTATGGTAATTTAATTTTCGCAAATAACTTGATTGATATTTTTAATAAGATTGGAATAGTTGAAAATCAACTTCCCATTCAGAATATATTCAATAAAATTAACAAATTTTATGAAATTAATTAATCGGTAAAATGCAGCCCATAAATGACAATAAGTGCAGTTGGATAAATGATTTAAATCCAAGAGAAAATACAAAAGAACTTCAAGAAAATAAAGATTGCGAATGGCTTATTATTGGAGCTGGTTACACTGGATTATCAGCTGCACGAAAATTAGGTTCATTATATCCAAATCAAAAAATAGTTTTGGTTGATGCTCAATTAGCTGGAGAAGGAGCTAGTGGAAGAAATTCGGGTTATTTGGTTGACACAACTTTAAATGATGGCTTTACATCAAATAAAGAAATACAAAATTATGAAAAAAAAACTAATATTTATAATTTAGGAATAAAAGCAGTTAAGAGATTTATCAAAGAACATCAAGTAGATTGTGATTGGAATGAAAGCGGAAAGTATTTTGCCTCTTCAAATATTAAAGATAAAAATATTTTAGTAAATTTTTCAAAAATACTTACAATGTTAGAATTTGATCATAATTTACTAACTAAAGAAAAATTAGCAAAAAAAATTGGCACTAATTTTTATGATATTGCTCTTTATACTAAAGGAGGAATTTTACTTCATCCTGGAAAATTAGTTAGAGCTATGATTGATACATTGCCAAGTAATGTAGAATTGTTAGAAAACACAACCTTATTAGAATGGAAAAAAAAAAATGATAGCGTCTATTGTATTTTTAAAAATGGAAATATTAGAGCCAAAAAAGTTATTTTTGCTGTCAATGGTTTTTTAAAATCTCTAGGTATTAAATCAAGTTACAATTTTCCAATTACTTTAACTGCAAGCATGACCAGACAATTAACAGATAAAGAATTTGATGAAATTGGCTCACCTAAAGAATGGGGTATTTTACCTGTTAAACCAATGGGTGCCACGATTAGAATGACAAAAGATAGAAGAATATTGATTAGAAATACAGCTGAGGTTCATAATCCTTTCAAAATGTCTCAAACTGATTTGAATAAAAGATCAATTAAACAAAAAATGGGTATTTTAAAAAGATTTCCAAATTTGCAATCTGATATTATCAAGTCAACTTGGTCTGGAATCGTGTCGAGAACAAGGAATAGTTCTCAAATATTTGAAAAAATAGATGATCAAATTTTTGTTGCAGGCTGTTATAATGGTTCTGGAATAGGTGTTGGAACTTTGTTTGGTGAACAAATAGCTATGAAGGCAAGTAATCAAGTTACAAACGAAATAGAAGTGATAGAAAAGAAAATACAACCCACTTGGTTACCCCCTGATCCTTTTTTAAAAATTGGAGTTAAAACAAGATTAATTTACGAAAGATTTAGAGCTATATCAGAGATTTAATGAAAAATTTTTTATTTTCAGTCATTTCAATATTCATTTTTTTTATACTTTTTTTTGGTCTTTTAAATTTTATTTTTGCTGGCGTTCCTCTTTTTAGTTTATTCAAAATTGATATTTCAGATGCTGTCTATGTTTTAAAAGATGAAAAAAATAAATCAAGCTATGAGATAAATTTTGATAACAATTATTTTGTCGATAAGTGTGGTAAAAATGAAAATGGTTTTTACAATTTAGCTTATAAACAAGATAAATTTGGTTTTAGAGAAAATGATGAAAGTTTATTTTATGACACAGATATAGTTATATTAGGAGACTCTTTTGGCATCTCAAGTTGTGTTAATAGACCAAATGATTTGACATCTAAATTAATTGAAAAAACCAATAATAAAAAAATTTTGAATATTTCAGTAGGTGGAACAGGTCCGCTATATCAAAAAGAGATGATGATAAATTTATTTAACAAAAATAATACAAAATTTAATACTTTGATTTGGCTTTTTTATGAAGGAAATGATCATGAAGATCTTAATAATAATTACGGTAAAAATTTTAAATTTAATTTTAAAAAAATTTCAAATAACACTAATATTGAGGTTGTGTACACGCCCTCATCATCCAGCTCATTCATAAAATTTAAATTAATAATTTCAAATTACTTAAGAGGCTTTGGTACTTTAGCAAAATATTTCAAAACTTATCCAAAACTCTTACCTAATGAATTATATTATGATGAAGTAGTAAAAGGTATGAATGAGTTTTTAAATAAAAATAATATTCAAAATAAGATTATATATTATATTCCCAAATACACTCGATTAGCCTATAAAAATATTCCTCACCCACAATTAAAACAACTAGATGATTTAAAAGATTTAGTTGAGAAAACTTCATTAAAATATGAATTTAAATTTATTGATGGTAGCAAAACATATCATTTTAAAAAAGAACCTTTAAATTTTTTTCACTATAATCTTCCTACCCATTTTAATATAAAGGGTTATGATTTATTAACAGATGAACTAGCAAAACATTTAAGCAATTAATGGAAATTGACAAAGAATTACAGGAAGCAATTAATTTACAGCAACAAGGTAATTTTAATGAAGCAATTAGAGTTTATGAGGAAATTTTAAAAAAAAATCCCAATCTTGCTGAAGTACAAAATAACTTAGGAATATTATTAAAATCATTAAATAGATTAGATGAAGCAGAAAAAATTTTTACTAAAACAATATCATTAAAACCAGATTTTATTCATGCATATTATCATATGGGAAATACAAAATATAAGTTAAGAAAATTTGATGAAAGTGAACAATGTTATAAAAAAGCAATCTCTTTAAATTCTAATTTTATTGAGGCGTATATTAATCTAAGTAGAGCTCAACGTGAACTTGGTAAACTTAAAGAAGCAGAAGAAAATGCAAGATTTGCATTGAATTTAAGTCCAGATTTTTATGAGTCTAACAATCAATTAGGTTTAATTTTATTTGATAGAGGAAGATCAAGTGATGATTTGCAGAACAAAAGTTTAGAAAAATTAAACGAAGCAAAAAAAATTATTTTAAAAGCTATTAATCTTAAACCAGATCATCCTTTATCCCATCTCAATTATGGTTTGATCTTACAAGAATTAGGTGATTTAAGTGGTGCAAAGATCTCTTTGCAAAAATCACTTCAATTAGACTCAAATTCATTTTTAGCTCAATATAATTTAGATATTTTGTTAAAACAAATAAACTTATTAAATGAAATGGGAATAAATCTTAATTTAAAAGAGAATTTAAATTCAAATTTTAAGAAAAGATTTAGTAAAAATCCATTTATTGCTCACAGAACTCCAAACAAAGAACTTATAAATTTATTATACAAAATAAATTCAACTGAACTTAATAAAACCAAAGGAGGTCCTTTGTTCGGAAACGGTAAAACATCTGATTATCAAATATTTGATAACAATAACTCAATTTTAAATGAAGTTAAAAAAGATATTATTCAAATAATTAAAGAAGAAATTAAATCAAATGTTTTTATAATTGACTCTTTTTTTAATATATTGGCTGCAGGTGGAGGTTCAGTTCCTCATCATCATCTTAATAGTTTTGATAAAACTTTTAATTTAGAAAAACAAAAGTATAGTCTCACATATTATCTTGATGTTGGTGATCAAAATTGCAAAGAGCCAGGATATTTTGAGATGAATGACCCAAAGGAAAAAGTATTACCATCAAATGGTATGATTATGATAATTCCAGCAAGCAGAAAACATTCAGCTGTATATGAGGGAAAATCAGATAGATTAATGATTGGGATAAATTTTTATTGTTATTAGGTTAAATATGACAAACAAAACAAACATTAAAAAATCAATTGAGCTCTACAATGAAGGCTTAGCATGTGGAAAAAAAAAAGATTTTAAATCAGCGGAAAATTTTTATTTAAAAGCAATTAAGCTTAATTCTGAATTTTTCCAAGCATATTATAATCTTGGAAATATCAATAAAAATTCTGGTAAATTGAATGAGGCTGTTACCTACTTTAAAAAATCTATTCAAATTAAATCTGACTTTATTAATGCTTATTATAATTTAGGAAACACCCTAAAAATGTTGGGCAAACTGGATGAGTCTGAGGATAATTTTAATAAAGTATTAAAGTTTAACCCAAATCTTGAAGAAGCTAAAGAAAATCTACAAATAATAAATGAATTAAGAGAACTAAAATCAATAGTTAAACCTCTTAAGAATAAAGAAAGTTTAATATCCAATACCAACACATTTAAAACATTTAGAAATGTTGAACCAGATTTAATTGATGAATTATATAAAATCAGAACTTTAGAACTTGATAAATCAGGATTATATGATGCTAGATATGGTAACGGTAAATTTTCAAATTTTGAGTTACTTCAAAATGAATCTACTGTGATTAAAAAAGTTAAATATGATTTGATTAATATTATGGAAGAGGCCGTTAAAGCGAAAATATATATTAAAGAATCTTTTTTTAATATTTTTAAAACTGGTAGTGGAGTAAGGCCTCACGCACATTTTAGTGATTTTGATAAAAATATGGGGTACGAAAACCAAAAATTTAGTCTCACATATTATCTTTCAGTAGGAGATCAAAAATCAAGTGAACCAGGAATCTTAAATCTTTACGATCCTAAAAAAGAAATTTTACCAAACAATGGACTTTTATTAATTTTTCCTGCTACTCAAAAACATGCGGCTAGTTATAATGGTAAAGAAGATAGAATTATGATTGGTATAAACTTTTATAGTTATGATTAATGGTGCCCCCGCACGGATTCGAACCGCGGACCTATTGATTACAAATCGAGAGTCTGAATTCGAAAAGATAAATACAATCAACGTTAATTGAAAGTTAATTCTAATCTGTACACACTATTAACACAGTGATAAAGTTTTAAAACAAAGGACTACATATGAAAAGATATGAAAATGGAAAAATAAGCATTCCCCACAAACAAATGGTTGAACTTAAAAATTCTGGAAAATTAAATTTAGGAATGTTTAATGATGTAGCAGTTAAGATTGCAGACAATCCTGATTTAGCACCTAAAGCTAAAGCCTCTGGTTTAGCAATGCACTTTTGGAGCTGGGTAGCTGTTGGGCAATTTTTATATTCTATATACTGGAGCTTCACAGGATTGTGGTGGGTTTTTATTCCAAGTCTTTTTCTTATGGGTGCTATTCACAAAGCCAATAAAAAAGGTACTAGTCAAAATCTACTTTTTGAAGCTGAGAGAGATAAAGAATTTTATGAAAAAATAAGAAAACTTGATGGTTGGAATTATGAGGTAGACGAGACTACTGCCAAGAAATATTTGAAGAAATAAAGTTATGCCCGAAATAATAACAGACCAAGGATTATTAGTTGCCGAACTTTTATCAGAAAAAATTCAAAATAAAAATAAACTAACTTCTACAAAATATCCAAATAAAGTTGCTTTTGATTGTGGCTGCGGTGAAAGACACACGGTTAATGATCCAACTTTAATTATAATGGGCATTGCATTGCCAGTTAAATTTTTATTTTTATGCAAAAATAAATACGTTGCTTTTGTTCATGTTAAAGGTTTTTTTATTCAAAAAGCTAATTGTTTATGGTCTTGTACTGCAAAGCTTTATGATGACGTTATAAAGGGACTTAAAGAGGCAAACTCCAAAAAATAGAAATTTAAATTGAAATGAATAAAAATTCTTTAGCTTTGTTTCTTTTAATTCCTGCAGGACTTTTAATAATTGCTCCATTATTATCTTTTCCATATGGTTTCTATACATTACTTCGTTTAATAATCACCATTACTTCAGGATTAATACTTTATAATACTTACAAAATAACCAAAGGGATAAACGAAGTTTCAATTATTTTTGCATTTATTTTAATTTTATATAATCCAATTTTTCCTGTACATTTAAGCAAAGAAATATGGATGCCTATAAACTTTATAACTGCTGGCATTTATATTTATGGTTATTTTAGAATAAAGAAAAATTTAAATATATGATTCTTGGTCTATTTAAAGAAAAGTTAAATGTTAACGATCATAAACATGTTATTAATTATATAATTTCTGAAGAAGCAAACCAGCAGTGGACATATCACGTTGTAGAAAATGATTTTAATAAAGAAGCTTTTAGAGGTCTCCCATTTGCAAAAAATGTTTTAAATTCTTTTGTTACTATGAATTTAAATATGAAGGCAAGTGATGAAATGTTGGGTATCATTGCAGATCTTGGGTATAGAAAATGTCGTGAATGGCTAGACACATACAATGCGTTAAATAAAAAAGTTTCAAAAATGACATTTAAGGATTTAGTTAAAAATTCCGCACCTATTTTATATTATGCAGACAGCATGCCAGAAAGATATCCTGACTTTGCTTTCAACCCTAATGCATTTAAAGGATTAAATAATACACAACTAAACATTTATTTTGGCAAAAGAAATCAAGATTATAATACTGTTATGTATGTACAAAGAGAGATGAATTGTTACTCAAAAAATTTAATTAAAAAAAAAGAATATCAAAAGCTAAGTCGTTCTGAACAAGACCATCTTTTAGATACTGAATTAGAAAAAATCAAAAAAATGAAAAAAAAACAACAAAACGAATTAATTAAAAAATTAGAAGACAAAGCTAAAAAAGATTTTGAAAAAAGAAATAAGTTTAATGAAGTAGGTCACTAGATCAAAATGTTTAAGTGGTTAAAAGATAAAGTTAATAAAAAAATGAATAACGAAATGCATAATTGCATTACCCAAAATTTAAATTTTGTTTATATGGTTGAAGCTAGAAAATATGCATTAAAAGACAACATAAATGAAGAAGTTATGAGCCATATTTATATGATTAAAGATCAAAGTGAAAACATCCAAAACTCTAAAACTGAAGGTGATGATTTTACTAATGATGAAAGTGATATTTTACTAAAATTGAATATGGATTGTAGAAAGTTGTGGGCAAATTATTTTGGTGGGAGTGATATGAAATTTGATAAAGAGTTTCCAAAAGACAAATCTATTATTGGAGATAGTGATATACCTTAATACAAATATTTAATATAAATTTTTTTTAGCTTTCTAAAAAAAAATAAAGGTATAAATCCTAATAAAATCAATTCATATAACATTAAAAAAATATAAATGAAAAATATGTTTTTAATTTGACTTACTGGAACCCATTTGGTGAATTTTAATTCAAAATTTTGCCATTATTAATGTTTATATTTATTATTGTTAAAGTTCTTTAACGTATAACTTCAGCAACACTTAAACTATGAATGAAGCAAATCTCAAAAAAGAGTTTAGAGAAGATGCGATTGATAGATTTGAAAATCAAATAGCTACTTATTATTATACCTTGCAACAATACCCTGATAGTATTGTTTATATAGAGAGTATCTGTCCCAAAAAGGGGATGCCTCAATATGGTATTGATTTTAATGATGAAGTAGAAATTGAAAATCAAAATCTTAAATCATTAACTTATGAACAAATACATCTCTTTCTTAAAAATACAAAAAAGGAAAGAAAAGAAAAGTTCATTAAGTTTTTGAAAAAGAAAGATATCACTTTCAAGTCTGAACTAGATTATTGGATAGATAAAGACGTTATTTAGTTGATAAGACTACTTGACTGAAACACACTCTTAACACACTTCTAACACAGTGAATGTGTTT
>CACDSX010000015.1 GCA_902555655.1 uncultured Pelagibacteraceae bacterium
CATTTCCATTTTTATCTAAGATTAGTGTCTGAAAAAAAACATAACCAAATGTATCATAACCAGTCAGCCAATACATAGACTCTTGTCTAAACATTAATAGAGCATCAAGATTATGCTCTTTCATTGACTTTAAAACTTTAGTTTTTCTTTGTAAAAATTCTTCTTTTGAAAAATGAAGGGCCATTAAACAATTTAATAACTTGTATATTCCTTAATTTCTTTAATTACTGAACCAGTATGATTATTAATTTCTAACTTAATTTTGGCTCTATCATCATTTAAGAAATGGACATCTCTTGAAAGCTTTATAAACTTTTCACTAAAATCTTTGTCTTTTTCACATTGTCTTTTATCATCTTCAATAACCCAAAGTTTTGCGTTTATCTCTTTAAGGGATTGAAAAAGCTTGTTGAGTTTATCGTCTGACTTGATGTTATTTTCTAGTTGATTTTTTAAAATAGAATGTTCATTTGATATAAATTTAAGTTTTTCAGGATCTTTAATTTTTTCTTGTTTGATTTCTAAAATTGAAATTTTGTCCAAAAGTTCACCAATTGAAACTTCTACTATAATTTTATTCATAAAATTTAATACTGTGCTATCTTGTTTAAATATGTCTAATATTTTAATTATTAAACACGGTTCATTAGGAGATATAGCCCAAGCTAGTGGTGCAATTCAAGACATATCTGAGAATTATAAAAATGATCAAATTTATTTACTAACAACCAAACCATATTTAGAAGTATTTAAGAAAAATCCTTTTATTCATGAGGTGATTTTAGATAAAAGATTGCCTAGGTATAATTTAATTTACTTATACTTTCTAATGCAAAAGTTAAAGAAATATAATTTTTCAAAAGTTTTTGATCTTCAAAATTCATCTAGAACTAATTTTTATAAAAACATTCTTTTTCCAAAGGCAGGTAACCTAGTTTGGTCAAGTTCACTAACAACTTTACCGTCAGATAAAGACAAAAATGAATTTGATAAAAATTCAGTCTTAGAGAGATTTGATCATCAATTAAAATCATCTGGGTTAAATACATCAAATACATTAAAGCCAGATTTTAGTTGGGCTGTTACAGATATTAGTGAAATTCGAAATTTTTATAAAATAAATAAGTATATTTTACTTTTCCCTTTTTGTTCGCCACATTTGACAATAAAAAAATGGCCTTATTACAATAAACTTATTGAACTAATTTCAAATAGATATGGTGAAGAATATAAAATTTTAACTGCGCCAGGGCCTTTAGAAATTAATGATGCAAAAGATATAAATGCATTAGCTTTATTAGATAATGGAAGAGCTTTAGACATTTTACAATTAACATCTTTAATTAAGAATAGTTCATTTGTTGTAGCTAATGACACTGGTCCTGCTCATATAACAGCTCATGTAGGAGCTAAAGGTCTTACGTTATTTGGCAAACATATAACAGCTTATAGAGTAAGTATTGAAAGAGAAAATTTTAAGGCAATAGAAGTAAACGATCTTAATAACTTAAGTGCTGAAAAAGTTTTTGAGAGGTTATCTAATTCTTTATCTAAATCTTTTTAATAATCTTAATTAAAAATTTTTTTATAATCTTCTACTATTTTTTTCCACTGAAATTTAGAAACATATTCTTTGGCATTTTTACCGAGTTCTAAATATTTTTTATTTTCAATCATTGAATTCAAAGATGAATAAATATCATCTAGATTGTTTCCATCACAAATTAAACCTGTTTTACCATGACTGATTGCATCTGATGCACCACCATCTTTACCTCCAAGAGAAGGAACCCCATATTGTGCAGCCTCCACATAGGCTATTCCAAAACCTTCAACAGAAGTTTTATGAATAATTGAAGGCATTACAAAAATATCTGATTTAGCAATTAGTGAGTTCTTTAAATCACTAGTGATATCTTTAAAAAACATTACTTGGGATCCTAGATTTAGTTCTTCAACTAATTTTTTTATATTTTCTTCCTCATCTCCGTATCCAATACAAATATAAACTATATCTGGATATATTTGTTTCAAATTTCTTAAAGCCATGACTGTCTTTTCATGATTTTTCCTTTTATCAAATCTTGAAACAGTAATTAAACGAGGTGTTTTTACTTTTAATAAACTTTCAACTTTCTCTAAAGATCTTTTATTTAACTCTTTAACAGTTTCTACACCAGGATTAATAACTCCGATTTTCTCTTGATTAACACCATTATTAATTGCTAAGTTTTTTGTGTATTCAGAATTAGCAATTACTTTTTCTACATTATTAAGAATTTTAATAGCCCTCTTATTTAAAGAGCTTCCCTTAGGATGGTTAATTTCTTTTCCATGAATTAAACAATATTTTTTTTTATCTGTTTTGATAAGTTCTAAACTTTTCCAATGATCAGCAATAACTCCTTGAACTTTATTTTCTTTTAAAAATTCATTTATTAATTGAGCTTTTCTAATTTTTCTAAGAAATTTAATTCCACCAACTCTTTCAATTGAAAAATTTTCTTTTTGATCAAACTCTTTATGATTTTCCTGATAATCTGCAAAAACCTTAATCATAAAGTTTTTTGACATCTCTTTAGTAAGACCCCACATAAGACTTTGCATACCACCTAATTCTGGTGGAAAGGCTCTAGTAACAATTAGATACATTGATTATTGTTTCCACTTGATGCCACAACCAGCACTTGGAGTTTGGTTTTCAGGTCCCTTACCAGTTTTAGCTATTTGTTTCATAGCTACAAGAAGATCACTTTCACCACTTCTTACTGGTACTAAATTTTTAAGTTCTCGTAATCTTCCTCTATATTGAAGCTCTAAATCTTTATTATAACCAAAAAAATCCGGCGTGCATACAGCATCATATGTTTTTGCAATCTCTTGAGTTTCATCATTTAGATAAGGAAAACCAAACTGATTTTTTTTAGCAAATTCAATCATATTATCGAAAGAATCTTCAGGATAATTTTCAGCATCATTAGCACATATAGCCACTGAGTTAATTCCAATTTTTTTTAATTCATTACAATCTTCAACAATATCTTTTGTAACAGCTTTAACATAAGGACAATGATTACAAATAAACATAATTAGAGTTCCGTTTTCACCTTTGATATCATCTAAAGATAATATTTTGTTATCTGTTGATTTAAGCTTAAAGTCGTGTGCCTTTTGGCCGAAATCACATATTGGAGTTTGTATTGGCATAATGTAATAATATATAAATTATGTTTTACGATTTAAAAGATAAAAAACCAAAAAACTCTGGTGAAAATTGGGTAGCTCCAAATGCTGTAGTTATTGGTGATGTTACCTTAGAAAAAAATACCAGTATTTGGTTCAATGCAACCTTAAGAGGAGATATAGAAAATATTCACATAGGTGAGGGTTCAAACGTTCAAGATGGCAGTGTTCTTCATACAGACCCAGGTTGTCCTTTAAAAGTTGGTAAAGATGTAACTGTTGGACATTTAGTTATGCTTCACGGATGTACGATAGGGGATAATAGTTTAATTGGTATTGGAGCTGTGATTCTTAACAACGCAAAGATTGGTAAAAATTGCATTATAGGTGCCAAAGCTCTCATTACAGAAAATAAAGTTATTCCTGATAATTCATTAGTAGTTGGTTCTCCAGGCAAAGTTGTAAGAGAAGTCACTGAAGAAGAAAAAAAAGCAGTTGCAGAAAACACTAGACATTATCAAGACAATTGGAAACAATACTCTAAATCAATTTTTTAATTTATGAGTATAGGTTTTTGGCAATTAATCATTTTCTTTTTAATAATTGCAGCATATTTTATTCCATTTATTATTGCACTGATTAGAGATGTTCGTAATAAAGTATCAGTATTTTTTTTAAACCTTTTTCTAGGCTGGACTGTGATTGGTTTTTTTGTCTTACTATTTTACGCAAGTCTTACAAATGCAACTGCAAATGTTTCTGTTGTTGAGTTTGTAAAAGGAAAATCAAAAAAAAGAACAAAAAAATAACTCAGTAAATAAAGATTTTAAGGAACTAACCAAGTGTTTTTGTTATTTTCTAAATCAAACTTTGCTCTTCGATGTCCTTTGGCTGCAAGATATAACCATTCAATTGATTTAATTTTACATTTAATAACAGTAAAGTTTTTAAAACCCTCTTCACTTTGTTCCATTGTATAATCAAAATCTTCTAATTTAGATATCATTCCAGAAGTTGGATTTTCTGATGCTGTTCCTGGAGGACTATCTGTTAAGTAACAACGTCTGCTTATATGTTGAGTTTTTTTCCAAGATTCTTCTGTTATAGAATTTTGATTATTTACTTCGCACTCTACTTTTACTCTTAATTGTATCTTTTCTTCTTTATCATAAAAAACTAGAGAGGCATTCTTATTTTTTTTAAGAATATCTACCTTAGGAGATCTAAAATCTGTATGAAATTGCAATAGATTGTTTGCTCTGTCAGATTTACGTAAAACAACAATCCTACCATCAACTTCATCTTGATGAGCACAAATGAAAACAGGTATTCTAAATTGTGAACCTCTATTAGTTATTGCATCATCTAGCATAGACCAATACTTGTTCTGAATTTCTTCGAAATTTTCATAGTATGCTGGCTGCATACGAGCCTACTTTCTAAATCTTTTGATTAAGCTAGATGTATCCCAACGATTTCCACCCATACCCTGAACTTCATCATAATACTTATCGACTAATTCAGTTACAGGTAATAATGAACCATTATTTTTAGCCTCTTCCATTGCAATCTTAAGATCTTTTCTCATCCAATCTACTGCAAAACCAAAATCAAACTTATCATCAATCATTGTTTTATATCTATTTTCCATCTGCCATGATTGAGCAGCACCTTTTGAAATTACTTCAATAACATCTTCCATGTTTAATCCAGCTTTCATTCCAAAATTAATAGCTTCAGATAAACCCTGAACTAATCCTGCAATACAAATTTGGTTTACCATTTTGGCTAGCTGTCCATTACCAGGACCACCTAGTAATTTCATTTTTTTACTGTAACAATCTATTTTATCTTTTGCTTTGTCAAAGTCAGCTTGATCTCCACCAATCATAACAGTAAGAGCACCATTTTCTGCACCAGCTTGTCCACCAGATACAGGGGCATCTAAAGAACCAAAACCATTTTTTTTTGCATACTCATTAATTTCTCTAGCAATCGTTGCTGAAGCAGTAGTGTTATCAATGTAAACAGATCCTTTTTTTATAGTTTTAAAAACACCATTCTCACCAAAAGTAACTTCTCTTAAATCATTATCATTTCCAACACATGTAAAAATATATTCAGCATCTTTTGCCGCTTCAGCTGGTGTTTCAGCCATTTTACCTTTGTATTCTTTAATCCATTTCTCTGCTTTAGATTTAGTTCTATTAAAAACAGTTACATTGTGTCCGGCTTTTGATATATAACCAGCCATTGGGTAGCCCATAACCCCAAGACCTATGAAAGCAACATTACAAGTCATAATTTTTCTTTATGTTTAAGAGTTTAAATTTAAAAGTAATTATATTTGGTTTTATATTTACATTTTTTTCAAGTTTTGGACAGAGTTTTTTTCTTGGCCTGTTTAATTCTAGTATACGTGACACACTTTCTATAACCCAGGGACAATTTGGATCAATTTATGCTTTTGCTACTTTACTAAGTAGTTTTCTTTTAATTTGGGTTGGAAAAAAAATAGATGATATTAATATTTTCAAATTTGCATTTTTTGTAACTTTACTTCTTTCGTTTTCATGTTTTTTCTTTTCCAAAATATCATCAATTACATTTTTATTTATAGCTATATTTTTAATGAGATTCTCAGGTCAAGGAATGATGTCTCATACAGCAACCACAACTATTTCAAGATATTTTATAAAATCTAGAGGAAAAGCTTTAAGCACTTGTTGGTTTGGGCTTTCAACAGCGGAATTTATTTTACCGGTTTTAATAGTTTATTTATTAACAATAACAACTTGGCAAAATATTTGGATATCAATTTCATTATTAGTCTTAATATTTTTACCTATAACATCATTTGCTTTAATCAAAAGATTAAATTTTGATTCTAGGGAAGAAATTAAAAATGAAGAACTTAAGGAAAAAAATATTAAACAATGGAATCGAATAGAAGTTTTAAAAGATTATAGATTTTATATTATTTGTTTGAACATGCTAGCAATGCCTTGGATTGCTACTGGGGTATTTGTTTACCAATCATTCATCACCGAGTCTAAAGATTGGGGAACGTTTGTTATTGCTCAATCCTTTATGGTGTATTCAGTTTTATCAGTAGTGACTTTATTAATTTCAGGTTTTTTAATTGATAAGTTTACTAGTAGAAGATTGTTAGTTTTTATGAATATACCTTTAATGTTCTCAATAGTGGTTTTAATTTTTTTCAATAACACTTATTCAGCATTTGTATTTTTAGGTTTGATAGGAATATCTAATGGTTTTGCTAACGTTTTAGGTTCATCAACCTGGGCAGAAATTTATGGAGTTAAATACATTGGATCAATTAAGGCATTAACTACAGCATTAATGGTTTTTTCAACGGCTTTTGGAACAGCTTTATTTGGTTTTTTGATTGATAAAAGCTTTTCTATTGAAGGCATTGCATTAGTGTCTTTAATATATATGTCCATATCTCTAATCTTATTATTTCTAGTTAAAAATAAGATAAATCCCAAATATATTTAAAAAATCTCCTTGATTTTTGGAGACCCACTGTATAAATACTGCGCATGGCAAGAGTTACTGTAGAAGATTGTATTGATAAAGTAGATAGTCCATACGAACTAGTTTTAGTTGCAAAAGAGAGAGCAACCCAACTTAATTCAGGAATAGAACCTACTTTAGAAAGAGATAATGATAAAAATACAGTTATCGCATTAAGAGAAATTGCTGAAGAAAATATAAAGGTACCAGATTTAACTGAAAGTGCTGTTTATAAATTAAGAAAACATGTGGAGCAAGTTGATGATGGTGCTGAAGCTGATGAAGATATTGGTGATGATTTTGAAAGCCTTTATAAGGGAGAGATCTCAAAAAGTGGAACACCAATATTACCATCTAAAAGAGCAAGAAAAGCTCCAGAAAAAATCCAAGTTTCAAAAGAAGATCTCGCAGAGCTTTCTCAAACTACTCAACCAGATGTTGATACTTCTACTTCTGAAATTTCAGATACAGAACAAAGTGATGATGTATCATTAGAAGAGGTTACTGAAAGTGAAAATCAAGAGATGGAAAATAACTCTGATGATTTAGAGACTTCAAACTCATAAAAAAGTAATATAAAGTTAAATCATGAACAGGAAAGTATCAGTTGCTCCTATGATGGACTGTACAGATCGTCATGAGCGTTTTTTTCTTAGATTAATATCTAAAAATACTCTTTTATATACCGAAATGATTGTAGATGAGGCAATAAATAGAGGAGATAAAAAAAAACTATTAGAATTTAATATAAATGAAAAACCAGTTGCACTTCAATTAGGCGGATCTTCACCAAAACTTTTGGCTGAAGCAACAAAAATTGGAGAAGATTTTGGTTATGATGAAATAAATTTAAATTTAGGTTGTCCTAGTAAAAAAGTTGAAAAAAATAAGTTTGGTGCATGTTTAATGAAAGAACCAGATTTAGTTGCAGATTGTTTGAGTGAAATGCAATCACAAACAAAATTGCCAGTAACGATAAAAACAAGAATTGGATATGATGATGTCGAGGATTATGAAAATTTGTATAATTTTATTGCCAAATTAAAATTTACTGGAGTTAAAACTTTCATAATTCATGCTAGAAAAGCAATGCTAGGTAAATTTACGCCTAAGCAAAACTTAAATATTCCTCCTTTAAAATATGATTATGTCTATGAATTAAAAAAAGATTTTCCTAATGAAGAAATCATTATTAATGGAGGTATCACCTCTGTTGAAGATGTAAAAGTACAATTAAAAAAATTAGATGGTGTTATGATTGGAAGAGCCGCATATCACACTCCTTATTTGTTGGCAGATATTGAAAAAGAAATTTTTGGCAATAATGATATTTTAAATAGACAAGAAGTAATCCAAAAATTAATTCCTTATATAAAAGATGAGCTTAAAAAAGGAACAAGATTAAACCAAATTATGAGGCATACTCTTGGATTGTTTCATGGTCAAGCAGGGGCAAGTTATTGGAAAAGATATTTAAGTGAAAATATGTGTGTTCGAGATGCAGATGTTAAAAAAATAGATCATATTATGGATAAGATTAAATTTAACAATATAGATAGAAGTGTAGGACAATCTGCTTAATACTATTTTAGTGAATGAATATACTTATGTAATTTTATTGATGGCCTTGACAGCCATACCAGTTGGTTTTGTTGCAGGTTTGTTTGGAATTGGTGGTGGATTAATTACTGTTCCTTTTCTTTACTATATTTTTGGGTCTCTAGGAATTGACCCACAATATTTGATGCACTTAGCTGTTGGAACATCATTTGCTATAATTATTCCAACTTCTACTGTTTCGGTTTTGACTCATCATAAATTTAAGGCAGTAGATTTTGAAATAGTCAAAAGTTACGGAATATATGTAATTTTTGGAGTTATAATAGGAACGTTATTTGCTGCTTCATTAAAAACAAAATCATTAGTTTTGTTTTTTTCGATTGTTATATTTTTTTTAGGAATTTATTTATTATTACTCAATGAAAAAGAAAAAGATGTTATTATAAATATTAAATTACGATTAAAAATTATACTAGGATTTATTGTAGGTTTTATTTCTGCACCAATGGGAATAGGTGGGGCTGTTATGAATGTTCCTATTTTGAAATTTTTTGGATATTCAATAAATAAAGCAATTGGTAGTGCAGCAGCTATTGGTTTTCTCATTGCACTATTTGGTGCATTAGGATTTTTATTTACAGGTAGTTATCTTAAAACAAACTTACCATTGAGTATTGGTTTTTTAAATATTCCGGCTTTTTTAATTTTTATTCCAATAACTACCTTTATGGCAAGAATAGGAGCTAGAACTGTTCATAAAATTGATAAAAAGAAAATAAGTAAACTTTTTGGTATATTTTTGCTTATAGTTGCTACAAGATTTTTATTTGAATATATTAAGTTGTAGTTGGTGCGGGGTGGTTTCAGTCTCCCTCTACCACCCTTAAAAAAATATTAAATGATTCTTTAATTTTTTTAAAACTCGTAATAATTGAAAATGATACTTATAAAATTTAAATTAAGGAAGAGGTTCAGGTTCTAGAACTTCAGATATTTCAATATTATCAACAATATACGACATAAGAATTTTAGGATTTTCAGCAATAAAACTATTATTTGATGAAGTTGATACAGGCTCTAAAAAAAATTCACTTTGCTTCACTTCATTAATAATTTTACTAGTACTATAAGATAAGGAGGCTTGATAAACACTACCAGTTTTAGCGCCAGTAAATATAGGACCTAAAAGTGCTGTACCTGGAGCAGAACAGTTTGAAAGAAAAAATAAACAAACTATAATAATATTTTTTTTAAGCATAAATTATATTAAGCTATTACATGATTCTTAAGAAATTAATCTTAAAAAAAATAAAAAAAAATACACGTAGAAATTGTAATCTTTTTAATTTATGTTATTTTCTATTTGTTAACTCATTTCCAAAACTCAATATAAACACTCGTTATATTTTTAAATTATCTCAAAATTGTTAATCTTTAATATGAGCCCAAAAAAAATAACAAGAAAAAAAACTATGGGTTTAAAAAATATTCAATCTTTAGTTCCTAAAAATTTAATTAAAATTAAGCCTTCAGAAATTATCGATAACACAAAAAATAAAATTGAAAATTATTATACAAAGTTAAAAAAAGAACGTGAAAAAGAAAAAAAAAGATTAGAAAATAAAAGAAAATTAGATGAAAAGAGAGAAGTATATAAACAGAAAAAACAAGCTCAAAAAGAAAGATTAGATAAAATTAAAGAGGAAAAACGTCAAATAGTAGCTCAACAAAAATTAATAGTTGATAATGAAAAACAAGTTAGAAAAAACGAAGAAAAAAGAAAAAAAATAGAGGCTAAAAGAATTAAGATTGAACAACAAAAGATTAAGGATGAGGAAGCTAAAAAATTAAGAGAAGACTCTCGAAGACTCAAAGAAGAAGATTTACGATTAAAAATAATTGAGAGACAAAGAATTCGTGAGGAAAAGTTAAGAGCAAGAGAGGAAGAAATCAAGGCAAAAGCAGCAGATGCTCAAAAAATAAGAGATGATAAAGAAAAGGAAAGACAAGAACAAAATAGAATTAAAGAAATAGAAAGACAAAAAAGATTAGATGAGGAACAAAAAATAAGAGAGGCAGCAAGAAAATTAAAATATGAAGAAGAAAAACTAAGAGAAACTGAAAATAGATTAAGGCAATTAGAAATTGAAAGACAACAAGAGTTAGAACGTCAATTACTTAAAGAGCAGGCCGAACAAAGAGCTAAAGAGGAAGAACTTAGATTAAAAGAGGAAAAAATCAAATCAGCAGAAAAAGAGAAGCTTTTAAAAGAAAAAGAACAAAGAGAAAAAGAGGAAGAAATCAGAAGAGAAGAAGAAAAGCAGAAGAGAATTGAAGAAGAAAAAGAATTAGCCTTAAAACAAAAGACTGAAGAAGAGGAGAGAATTAGAGAGGAAAATAGAAGAATTAAAGAGTGGGAAGATAAATTTGATCAGGAGCAGAAAATGAAAGAAGAGGAATTAATTCAAAAATTTTACAGTGATCATTCAACAGATAAAAAGATCACAGAAACTGGTGAAAATAATAATTTTGAGGAAAGTTCAAACAACAATGAAAAAAATAATAATAGTTAATTATATCTTTTGATCGTATTCTCCAATTTTTCCAGTTTTTTGAAGCATCGCATCTATAAAATTAAATATTTTTATTTTTCTTTCATTTGAAGTTGGACTTTCAGTGACAATAACTAAAGAAGGTTTATTTGATGATGCCCTTATTAAGCCCCAGGAACCATCATCAAAAGAAAATCTAACACCATTTACAGTTAATATTTTTTTAATTTCTTGATTATCTATTTTTAATTTTTGATTTTTAAATTTTTCTATTTCTTTTACTAAATTTTCAACAACTTGGTATTTTTCTTCATCTTTGCAGTGTGGTGCCATTGTGGGAGATTGAAAAGTTTTTGGAAGTTCACTAATTATTTCACACATTCTTTTATCGTAATTATCTAATAAATGACAAACTTGTATAGCTGAATTAATTCCATCATCATAACCATAACCTAATGGATCATTAAAAAAAAAGTGTCCACTTTTTTCAAATCCAGCCAATGCATTTTCATCATGGACTTTTCTTTTTATGTGTGAATGTCCAGTTTTCCAATAAATAGTTTCACATTCATTTCTGTTAAGTATTTTATCATTAGCAAAAAGACCAGTCGATTTTACATCTACAATAAATTTTGAATTCTTATGTTTTTCAGATAAATTTCTAGCAATTAATAAACCAATTTTATCAGAAAATATTTCATTACCTTTATCATCAATTACTCCTACTCGATCACCATCTCCATCAAAACCAAAACCAATATCTGCTTTATTTTCTTTTACTGCCTTAGCAATTGCATGTAGCATTTCTAAATCTTCTGGGTTTGGATTATATTTAGGAAATGTCCAATCTAAATCACAATCTAATTCAATTACTTCACAACCAATTCCTCGCAATATGTCAGGTGCAAATATTCCAGCTGTTCCATTTCCACAAGCAACAATAACTTTAATTTTTTTCTTTATCTTGTTCTTATCTATTAAATTTTTTTTATAAATTTTTTTGAAATCTTTAATTTCTTTCTCATTTCCTTCACCATTTACAAACTTTTCGTCTAAAGTTATTTTTTTTAATTCTGCCATTTCTTTTGGTGCATGAGTTAAACCTCTTTTGATACCCATTTTAACTCCTGTCCATCCATTTTCATTATGGCTAGCTGTAACCATTGCAACTGCATCTGCATTTAAATAAAATTGAGCAAAATAAACCATGGGTGATAAAGATAAACCTATATCTTCAACCAAACATCCTGTTGAAATTAAACCTTTTTTTAATGCAGTTTTTATTTCTTCACTATACGATCTGTAATCATGTCCTACTATTACCCTAGGATTTTTTGCTTTAGTATGTTTAATAATTTGAGTACCAAAACCTTTTCCTAAATTTGTGATTCCCTCAGCATTAATATCTTTCTCATAAAGCCATCGTGCGTCATATTCTCTAAAACCGTACGGATCTATTTTTAATGATTGATTCATGCTGTTAATTACTTACCTTTTTTTTTATTTTATAGTTGAATTATTTTAGTACTGTTCTATAAATGTTCTCTTGATTTGCTGATTATATAGTATATCAATACAAAGCGCATACAACATATAGTTGTTTTCGTAAAAATAACAAAATATAATACAAAATTATGAACAATATTCTATCTCAGGCCTTAAAGAAAGCTGTCTCTGAATATAGCCCAGAAGTAAAGGAAGTCCCAAAAGGAAACAGACCTGATCTTTTTTCTTTGAGTAATGAGACTGAGCTTTTTCAGAATGATAAAGGGATTATAATTAAAATTGATCGTTCGCGTGATGTAAATTTAACTGACTTTGGTAAAGCAACACTCAAAGATAGATATCTTGGCCACAATGAGTCTTTTCAAGATTTATTTGCTAGGGTGGCAAGCTCTTATGCAGACGATAATTTACATGCTCAAAGAATTTATAATTATATAAGCAACCTTTGGTTTATGCCAGCGACACCAGTTTTATCAAATGGAGGCACTAAAAGAGGACTACCTATTTCATGCTTCTTAAACGAAGCATCGGATAGTCTTGGAGGAATACTAGATCTTTGGAGTGAAAATGTTTGGTTAGCTGCTAAAGGTGGTGGCATTGGAAGCTATTGGGGTAACTTAAGATCTATTGGTGAAAAAATTGGTAAGGTTGGAAAAACATCTGGAATAATTCCATTTATAAAAGTTATGGATTCTTTAACTATGGCTATTAGCCAAGGATCCTTAAGAAGAGGTTCTGCAGCTTGTTATCTTCCAGTTGACCATCCAGAAATAGAAGAATTTATTGAGATGAGAAGACCAACAGGTGGAGATCCGAATAGAAAAGCATTAAACTTACACCATGGTGTTTTAGTCTCGGATGCATTTATGCGTGCAGTTGAAACAGATGAACAATGGGCATTAAAAAGTCCTGCAGATGGAACAGTTCAACAAACAATTTCAGCAAGAAACTTATGGATAAGATTATTAACTGCTAGAATTGAAACTGGTGAGCCTTATATAATTTATATCGATACAGTTAATAGATTAATTCCCCAGCATCATAAGTTAGCAAATCTTACTGTTAAAACTTCTAACCTATGTAGTGAAATAACTTTACCAACAGGAATTGACAAAGATGGCAGAGATAGAACAGCAGTTTGTTGTTTATCTTCATTGAATTTAGAAAAATATGATGAATGGAAAGATGATCCAGATATGATTGGCGATGTGATGAGATTTTTAGATAATGTTTTATCAGATTTTATTAATAAAGCTCCAGATCAATTCAAAGATGCAATATATTCTGCAGAAAGAGAAAGAAGTGTTGGGTTAGGAGTAATGGGTTTTCATTCTTTTTTACAAAAAAATCGAATTCCACTTGAATCAGTAATGGCCAAATCTTGGAATAAAAAAATATTTAAACAAATAGATGAGCAAGTTAACCAAGCGTCAAAAGATTTGGCAGAAGAAAGAGGAGCTTGTCCAGATGCAGCGGAATATGGTTTTAAAGAGAGATTTTCTAATAAAACAGCAATTGCACCAACAGCATCTATCTCAATTATCTGTGGTGGAGCTTCACCTGGTGTAGAGCCTATTGCTGCAAATAGCTATACGCATAAAACTTTGTCAGGATCTTTTAATGTTAGGAATAGATACTTAGAAGAGATCTTAGATAGTCACGGTAAAAATGATGATGAGACGTGGTCTACAATAACTACTAACCAAGGATCTGTTTCACATTTAGATTTTTTAACAGATTTAGAGAAAGATGTTTTTAAAACTGCTTTCGAATTAAACCAAAAGTGGATTATTGAGTTAAGTGGAGACAGAACACCATTCATTTCTCAAGCACAATCAGTTAATTTATTTTTACCAGCAGATGTTCATAAAAAAGAATTACATAGAATTCACTTTGATGCATGGAAAAAAGGTTTAAAGAGCCTTTATTATTGTAGATCAAAGTCAATTCAAAGAGCTGAAAATATTAATGATGCTAAATCAACAGATATAACAGCAAATGTATATAAATCTAAAAATCAACAAACAACAGAAGAACCAGAATACGAGGAGTGTTTATCATGTCAGTAGCAGAGAAAATTAAAGTAGAAAAAAAAGAAATAATTCAACCTAAAAAAATGGGATTATTGGTTGAAAATCCTGTTTATAAACCATTTAGATATCCATGGTGTTATGATGCATGGTTAACACAACAAAGAATCCATTGGTTGCCTGAAGAAGTACCTCTAGGTGATGATGTTAGAGATTGGCAAAAAAATTTATCCCAATCTGAAAAAAACCTATTAACTCAAATATTTAGATTTTTTACTCAAGCAGATGTTGAAGTAAGTAACTGTTATCTAAGACATTATACAACTGTATTCAAACCTACTGAAGTACTCATGATGATGACTGCTTTTGCATCAATGGAAACTGTTCACATAGCAGCTTACTCACATTTACTTGATACAATAGGAATGCCAGAGTCTGAATACTCAGCTTTCATGAAATATAAAGAAATGAAAGATAAATATGACTATATGCAAGACTTCAATGTTAATTCAAAAGAAGATATTGCTAAAACAGTAGCTGTGTTTAGTGCATTCACAGAAGGTCTTCAACTATTTGCAAGTTTTGCAATCTTATTAAATTTTCCAAGACACAATAAGATGAAAGGAATGGGGCAGATCGTAACTTGGTCTGTAAGAGATGAAACTCTTCACTGTAACTCAATGATAAGAATCTTTAAGGAGTTTATAAAAGAGAACCCTGAAATATGGACTCCAAAATTAAAAAAAGAACTTTATGAAGCTTGTAGAACTATTATTGAACATGAAGATGCTTTTATAGATCTTGCTTTTGAAATGGGTCCAATGGAAGGCTTAACTGCTAAAGATGTTAAAGATTATATTAGGTTCATTGCTAACAGAAGATTAGATCAACTTGGCTTAGAAGCTATTTACGATGTACAAAAAAATCCGTTAGGTTGGCTTGACACTATGCTGAATGCAGTGGAGCACATGAACTTCTTTGAGGGTCGTGCAACAGAGTACTCTAAAGCATCAACACAAGGAACTTGGGTAGAAGCATTTAGTTAATAACTATCTTTGATTTAATTGAATTACTTTTCGATGCTGGTTACCTTTGTAACTAGCAAGTGGTCGAATTAATTTATTGGCCGCATGTTGCTCTATTATGTGAGCTGACCAGCCAGTAATTCTAGAAATAACAAAAATTGGTGTAAAGAAATCTGTATCAAAACCCATCAAATGATAAGTTGGTCCAGTAGGGTAATCTACATTTGGATAAATATTTTTTCTTTCAATCATAACTTTTTCAACTATGTCGTAAATCTTCTCAAACTTTTTATCTTTTTTAATTTTTGCAACTTTTCCAAAATATTCTCTCATTGTTGGAACTCTAGAGTCTCCACTTTTATAAACTCTATGACCAAAGCCCATGACAACATCTTTATTATCTAATGCTGTATTAATCCATTTAAGAGCATTTTCAGGTTTTTTAATTTTATTCATCATATGCATTACCTCTTCATTAGCTCCTCCATGTAATGGACCTTTTAAACTAGCTATAGCACCAGTAATTGCGCCATGAATATCTGATAAACTACTAGTTATAGTTCTTGCTGTAAAAGTTGAAACGTTGAAGCTATGTTCAGCATATAAAATTAGTGAAACATCAAAAGCTTTTACGATATCTTTATTTGGCACTTTACCAAAACACATATGAAAGAAATTTTCAGAAAAAGAGAGATTACTTTTTGGTGGTATAATTTTTTTCCCTTTCCTCGCTCTATAAAAGGCTGCTAAAGCCACAGGAGTTTTTGCAAATATTCTCATTACTTTTCTCATGTTTGCTTTAGGTGAATTATCTTTTGTCTCTTTATCCTCTAGACCCATTATACTTACAGCAGTTCTTGCAACATCCATAGGATGAGCTTTTTTTGGAAATTTCTTGATATCTTCAAGGATAGTTTTAGAAAGTTTTCTCTCTTTCCTTTCTTGTTTTTCAAATTGTTTTAATTGCATCTTATTTGGTAGCTCTCCATTTAAAATTAAATAAGCTACTTCCTCAAATTTACATTTTGCACATAAATCTTGAGCGGCATAACCTCTATAAGTAAGTGAATTGATTTCTGGCATTACTTTTGAAACTTCAGTTTCATCGACTACTATTCCAAGTAACCCTTTTTTTATGTCATCACTCATTACTCATGTCCTTCAGTATTAAAGTTATAAATTTTTTCGTCTAAACTATTGTATTTTTCGTAATCAACTAATTCGTACAATCTTTTTCTGGTTTGCATTTTATCAATAATGTTATTTTGATGTCCATTTGTATAAATGTCCCTTAATCCATCTTCAACATTTTTCATTGCTAATCTTTGAGTGGTAACAGGATAAATTACAATATTGTAACCAAATCCTTCTAGTTCTTTATAATTAAATAATTTAGATTTTCCAAATTCAGTCATATTCGCGAGTAAGTAGCATGAAAGCTCTTTTCTTACTTTTTCAAAATCTTTTTCATCTTGCAAAGCTTCTGGAAAAATTATTTCAGCCCCTGCATCTATATAAGCTTTACATCTCTCAATCATCTTATCAATTCCCTCAACACTCTTTGCATCGGATCTAGCAATAATCTTAAAGTTTTCATCTTTTTTGGCTTCCACACATTCTTTAATTTTTTTAACCATTGCATCAGTTGATATCAATTCTTTATTGTCTAGATGACCACATCTTTTTCTCTCTATTTGATCTTCAAGATGAACAGCTGTAATTCCAAAATCTTCAAAAGTTTCAATAGTTTCTTTACAAGATTTAAACCCTGTATCGATATCAACGATAGTAGGAAGATTAGTTACTCTTGATATTAAATAAGAACGAGTGCTTACGTCTTGAAGAGTTGTTAATCCAATATCTGGAAATCCCAAGTCATTTGCCATTACACCACCTGAAACATAAACAGCATCGTAACCAATTTCTTCAATTAATTTTGCTGTTAAAGGATTATAGGCACCAGGTACTCTTAAAATTTTATTCGATTTTAATTTTTGGATAAAATCAAATCTTTTTTGTACTGGTTCTTTTTCAACAAAGTGCATTAAAAAATACCTTTTTTAAAGTTTCTTTTAAGTTTATTTTTTTTCACATCTATATTTAGTCTATCTAGCTGACCTGGTTTTAATTTTCTTAAATTTTGAACTGTTTTTAAAAATCTATCACTTTCTTTTTTATCCAAAATATTTTTAGTTAAAGTTAAGAACTTATTAATATAATTAATTCTTTTAAATGGTCTTGATCCATATGGGTGAGCGTCTGCACGATCCTGTTGTTCTGAAATTTTTTTATCATTTTTGAGTGTTATTATCACTTTAGCACCAAAAGATTTCTTTTTAGGATTTGGATCATGGTATTTTTGTGTCCATTTTTTATCCTCATGGGTTTTAATTGATCTCCAAATTTTAATAGTGCTTTTTCTATTAGCTCTAGCTTTTGTATAAGATTTTACATGATGCCAGTCACCATCCTCTAGGGCAACTGCAAATATATACATTATAGAATGGTCCAAAGTTTCTCTGCTCGCTTTTGGATCCATCTTTTGCGGATCATTAGCTCCAGTACCAATAACATAATGTGTGTGATGACTAGTATAGATGTCAATTTTTTTTATTTGATTTAGATTTTGTATTTTTTTCTTTAATTTTTTAGCTAAGTCAATAAGAGCTTGTGATTGGTACTCGGCAGAATATTCTTTAGTGTAAGTTTCGAGTATTGCTTTTTTAGTCTCACCTTTCTTTGGAAGAGGTACTTTGTAAAGAGCTTTTTTTCCATCTAAAATTCTAGCGATGACACTGTCCTCACCTTCATAAATTGGACTTGGAGCACCTTCACCACGCATTACTCTATCCACAGCTTCTATGGCAAGTTTGCCAGCATGTGCAGGAGCATATGCTTTCCAACTTGAAATTTCGCCTTTCCTAGACTGTCTTGTTGAAATCGTCGTATGAAGTGCTTGTTGCACAGCTTGATAAATTGTTTCAGTATTTAATTTTAACATTGTTCCAAGTCCTGCTGCTACACTAGGACCTAAATGAGCTATGTGATCTACTTTGTGTTTATGTAAACAAATTCCCTTCACTAAATTTACTTGGACTTCATAAGCAGTTACAATACCTCTTAAAAGATCTAAACCACTTTTTTTATTTTGTTGTGCGACACTTATTAGTGGGGGAATGTTATCACCCGGGTGACTATAGTCAGCTGCTAAAAAAGTATCATGAAAATCAAGCTCCCTTACAGCTGTACCATTTGACCAAGCAGCCCACTCACAATCAAATTTAAATTTATTATTTATACCAAATAGTGTAGCTCCATTTTTTCTGGGATGTTTTAAAGCCATCTCTCTAGATGAAACTACAGGCTCTCTGTTAAGTGATGCAATAGCAACAGAAGCATTATCAATAATTCTATTAACTACCATATCAATTGCTTCTTTATTTAATTTTGTATTATCACTTGCTATCTCTGCTATTTTCCATGCCAATTGATTTTTTTTTGGTAAATTGATTTTAGATGGGTAAACTTTAACTTTATGTACTATCAAAATAACTCCTAATTGTCGGAATTGTTTTTAATAGTTAAAAAAAAATAATCAATATTAAAGATATTTTAATACAATTTTTTCTATTCCAACAAAGTCTTTTACTAAGTGATTATGATATATTTCAGTTGTATTTTTTTCTGTATAACCATCTTCCAATAGGATTACTGGTATTCCAGCATTTTTTGCAGCATTTGCATCTGTTTCGCTATCACCAATCATCAAAGTTTTTTTTATATCTCCACCTAATATTTCAATAACAGAAGTTAAATGTCTTTGGTCAGGCTTGCAATATTCAAAAGTATTATGCCCAGCTACATATTCAAAAAAATCATATATGCCAATTTTTTTTAAAAGATCGACTGCTAAATGCTCCTGTTTATTTGTACAAACTGCCATTGATATATTTCTTTTCTTGCACCAAATTAAGAATTCTTTTACTCCACTAATAAGAGTACTTTCATTGACAATGTTTTTTCCATAAAAATCTACAAAATGTTTTACCATTTCTTTTTTAATTCTTTCATCCTGTACTTTTCCAAATTCTTTTTTAGCTTGACCCCATATAGATCTTCCAAGCATTGCACCAGCTCCTTGACCAACTAAATTTCTAATTTCTTCAGTTGATTTTGTGGGATATCCAAATTTTTTCATTACATGGTTGTGAGCATGCATCAAATCAGGGGCCGTATCTACGAGAGTCCCATCTAAATCAAAAAGAATTGTGTATAGTTGTGTCATAATTAAAAGTATTTTTAAGAAATATTTTGTGAATTAAGAAATATATATACTTAATATAAAGAATTTCCTAGATGAAACAGTTAAATTTTCAAAAGTTACAAAATAAACTTAGAAATAAATTTCTGAAGCTGGGTGTAAAGATGTTAGGACCTGAGACAATTTATTTTTCAAAAGATACCAAAATTGGAAAAAATGTAATCATTGAACCTTATGTAGTTTTTGGAACAAAAGTAAAAATTGGAAATAATGTGACTATTAAATCTTTTTCACATCTTGAAAATTGTAAAATTGAAAACAAAGTTGATATTGGGCCTTACGCCAGAATAAGACCTGGTACAATTTTGAAAGAAGGTTCAAAAGTTGGAAATTTTGTTGAGATAAAAAAAAGTATTATTGGAAAAAAATCAAAAATAAATCATTTATCATATGTAGGTGATAGCGCGGTCGGTAATTCAGTTAATATCGGGGCTGGGACAATTACTTGTAATTATGATGGCATCAAAAAAAGTAAAACATTAATAAAAGACAACGTATTTATAGGATCTAATTCGTCCCTAGTTGCTCCTTTAGTAATCGAAGAAGGTAGTGTAGTAGGTGCAGGCTCAGTAATTACAAAAAGAGTAAGAAAAAAATCATTAGCACTAACAAGAAGTTTACAAACTGAAGTAAAAAATTATAAAAGAAAACCAAAATAATTATGTGTGGTATTATAGGCATCAACAGTAGCAAACCAGTTTCAGCAACTATTATTAATTCATTAAAAAAACTAGAATATAGAGGTTATGACTCAGCTGGTATCGCAACTCTTTCTAGCGGTTTAATTAATGAAGTAAAATCAGAGGGGAGAGTAGATAATCTTGAAAAAAATTCTTCAGTACTCAATATGGAGGGTACAATTGGTATAGGGCATGTTAGATGGGCCACCCATGGGTTGCCAAATAGTATTAATGCACATCCACACTCATCTCAAAATGTATCTGTTGTTCATAATGGAATTATTGAGAATTCAACATTGTTAAAAAAATTTTTAGTGGGGAGGGGTCATAAATTTAAATCTCAAACAGATACAGAAGTCATTGTACATTTAATTACTGAAAATTTAAAAACTGAAAATATTGTCAATTCAATAAAAAAAACTTTAAAAGCTCTTCATGGAAGTTTTGCTTTAGGAATTATATTCAAAGATGAACCAGATTTAATTGTTGGAGCTAGAAGAGGTTCACCTTTAGCTGTTGGATATGGTCCAAATGAAAATTATTTAGGGTCTGATTCATATGCGCTAAAATCAATGACAAATAAAATAACATATCTGAACGATGGGGAATTTTGTGTTATTAAAAAAGACCATATCGAATTTTTTAATGAAGATGGAACTAAAATTAATAAAAAAGTTTTAGAATTATCAAGTGAAGAGGAAAAATATGATAAAGGTGATTACAAACATTTCATGGCAAAAGAAATTGAGGAACAGCCAGTCACTCTTAAAAATGGAATAAAAGAATATATAGATAATGCAAACAATGACATAAATATTTATAATATTCCTTGGGAAAAAAATGAAATCTCCTCTATTACTTTAATTGGTTGTGGTACTGCCTATCACTCATGTTTAATGGCTAAATATTGGTTTGAGGAATTAACATCATTGGATGTTAACGTAGATATAGCTTCAGAGTTTAGATACAGGAAAAACAGATTTAAAAAAGACAGTTTATATATTTTTGTTTCTCAATCAGGAGAAACAGCGGATACTTATGCTGCATTAGATTTATGTAATAAAAATGGAATGAAAACCTGTGCAGTTGTGAATGTTATTGAAAGTTCTATAGCAAGAGACTCAGAGTTTGTTTTGCCTATTCATTGTGGTACTGAAATTGGAGTTGCTTCCACAAAAGCTTTTCTTGGTCAAATTCTCATACTATATATTTTGGCATTAAAATTAGGCCAATTAAGAGGTGATTTAGAAAAAAAAGTGTTATCTGAAAAAATAAAATCATTAAAAGAACTGCCAAAATTAGTCGAAAAAACTTTATCTATAGATAGTAAGATACAAAATGTATCAACTACATTTAACGAAGCAAAGGGCTCTATGTTCCTAGGAAGAGGTTTCTCATATCCTATAGCACTTGAAGGTGCGCTTAAGTTAAAAGAATTATCATATGTACATGCTGAGGGTTATCCTGCTGGTGAAATGAAACATGGACCATTGGCTTTAATTGAAGAAGGAATGCCAGTAGTAGTTTTAGCTCCGAGAGACAATTATTACAAAAAAACCATTTCTAATATGCAAGAAGTTATCGCTAGAGGTGCAAAAGTTTTATTAATAACAAACAAAAGCTCAGATGAAATTGTATCTGAAAATATTTGGCAAACCATTGAGGTAGAAAGTACTAATCAAGACCTTTTGCCATTTCTTTTAACTATACCATTACAAAAACTTGCATATTATTCAGCACTTAAAAAAGGTTTTGATATAGATAAGCCAAGAAATTTGGCAAAATCTGTAACCGTTGAATAATAATAAAACTCTGATACAACAATCTAAGGTTGAACATGAAAAATTGGAAAATCAATAGCTGGAGAAAATATCCGGTAAAACATATTCCGGAGTATCCGGATAAAAAAGAGTTGGATCAAGTTTTAGATAAAATCAGAACTTTTCCACCTTTAGTTTTTGCTGGAGAAACTAGACATCTTAAACAACAACTTTCTGATGTTGTAGATGGTAAAGCTTTTCTTTTACAAGGAGGAGATTGTGCAGAGAGCTTTGCTGAATTTCATCCTGATAATATAAGAGATACATTTAAATTGATGTTACAAATGTCTTTAGTCTTAACATACTCAGCATCATTACCAGTTGTTAAACTAGGAAGAATCGCTGGACAGTTTTCAAAACCCAGAAGTTCTCCTGTAGAAGTTAAGAATGGTGTAGAATTACCAAGTTATCTTGGTGATAATATTAATGGAATAGAATTTAGTGAGAAGGCTAGAGTCCCGGATCCAAAAAGATTATTTAAAGCTTACTCTCAATCTGCAGCTACCTTAAATTTAGTTAGAGCTTTCTGTCATGGTGGTTTTGCAGATTTAAAAAATGTACACACTTGGAATTTAGGTTTCATTAAAAAAAGTCCTGAAGCTAAAAGATTTAAAGAATTAGAAGATCAGATAGCTAAAGCTTTAGCTTTTATGGATGCATGTGGAATCAATTCAGATTTTAACAGAAGATTGAAAACAGTTAACTTCTGGACTTCTCATGAAGCTCTATTGTTACCCTTCGAAGAGTCTATGACTAGATTAGATTCAACCACTGGTGAAAATCATGATACATCAGCCCACTTTGTTTGGATTGGAGATAGAACTAGACAGCTTGATGGTGGACATGTTGAATTCTGTAGAGGAATTGAAAATCCAATTGGTATTAAATGTGGCCCTACATTAAAAGCAGATGATTTGATTAATTTGTGTAATAAAATTAATCCAACTAATGAAAAAGGCAAAATAACTTTAATTTCAAGATTTGGTCATGAAAATGTTTCTAAACATTTGCCAAAACTTATTAGAGCAATTAAAAAAGAAGGTCTCAACGTCATTTGGTCGTGCGATCCATGTCATGGTAACACAATCCAAGCTACAACTGGATTTAAAACAAGACCTTTTAATAGTGTTTTAAATGAAGTTAAAAATGTTTTTGCATGTCACCAAAGTGAAGGAAGTTATGCAGGAGGCCTACATATTGAATTAACAGGTCAAAATGTGACAGAGTGTACGGGTGGTGCTCAAAAAATTTCAGATAAAGATTTATCTTCAAGATACCACACACATTGCGATCCTAGATTAAATGCAAATCAAGCTTTAGAATTGGCATTTTTAATTTCAGACGAGATAAAAAAGAATAGCACCTATTCCAAAAATGCTATTCAGGCGGCATCTTAGTCTATTGCTTTCAAGCTAAAGATTATTAAATATAAATTATGACACCTTCAGAAAAAACTAAGTTTATTTCAAATTGGATTAAGAGATATGTCGATCAAATGACAGTTAAGGCTCAATCCTTAGTCGTTGGAATATCAGGTGGAATAGATTCTTCAGTTTCAAGTACATTGAGTGCTATGACAGGTTTAAAAACTATAGTTTTAACTATGCCTATTAAGCAGATTGAAAATCAACATGACCAAAGTTTAAAACATCAGAAATGGTTAATTAAAAATTTTAAGAATGTTGAGGCTCATACAATTAATCTTGATAAATTGTTTGAATCTTTTTCATCTACACTTAATAAATTTGATAATGAACATGGTTTCGCAAATTCAAGAGCAAGATTAAGAATGACAACTCTTTATCAGGTAGCAGCTGCTAATAAAGGAATAGTAGTAGGCACAGGAAATAAAGTAGAGGATTTTGGTGTTGGATTTTACACAAAATATGGTGATGGTGGAGTAGATATTTCACCAATTGCTGATTGTAATAAAACTGAAGTTTGGGAGCTGGGAAAAGAGCTAGGTATATTGAAAGAAATTATAGATGCTCCACCAACTGATGGTTTATGGGATGATGGTAGAACTGATGAGGGTCAATTAGGTTTTAAATATAAAGACTTAGAGGAAGCAATGATAAATCCCGACTCACCTCACAGACAAGAGTACGAAAAAATTAGAAAACAAAATTTGCATAAAATGGAGCCTATTCCAGTGTGCAAGATTCCTAGTTAATCAATTAGATTAACAAATCAATAAATAAGGTATATTTCTTAATCAACTGAAATGGATATTTTTTTAACAAATAATTTAACTAATAAAAGAGAACAATTCGTTCCAAAAGATAAGCAAAATGTTGGAATGTATGTTTGTGGACCAACTGTATATGATGACCCAC
>CACDSX010000016.1 GCA_902555655.1 uncultured Pelagibacteraceae bacterium
GAGGGACTTAAGATTAATTCGGTATTTATGATGGCTGATAGTGGAGCTAGAGGATCTGCTGCACAGATGAAACAATTAGCAGGTATGAGAGGATTAATTGCTAAACCGTCTGGAGAAATTATTGAAAGTCCAATTACTTCAAATTTCAAAGAAGGTTTAACAGCTCTTGAATATTTCAATTCTACCCACGGAGCTAGAAAAGGATTGGCTGATACAGCGCTTAAGACTGCTAGTTCAGGTTATTTAACAAGAAGACTTTGTGATGTCGCCCAAGATTTAACAATTACAAAGGTTTCGTGCGATAATCCTGGCTTTATTGAATTATCGGAAATATTAGAAGGTGGAAATGTTGTTGTAAGTTTATCTGAGAGATCATTAGGTAGAGTAACTGCTGCAGACGTAAAAAATCCAATATCTGGTGAAATTGTAATTAAAAAATCTACAATGATTGATGAGGCTGGATGTGATCTCATCGATGCAGCTGGAGTTAAATCTATAAAAGTTTATTCAGTAATGACATGTAGTTCAAAAGAAGGTGTTTGCTCAACTTGCTATGGAAGAGATTTATCTAGAGGAAAAATGGTTCACGTTGGAGAAGCAATTGGAATGATTTCAGCACAATCAATTGGAGAGCCAGGTACTCAATTAACTATGAGAACCTTCCACGTTGGTGGTACAGCTTCAGTCAAACAAGATTCTCAAATAGTAAGTAAAAGTGAGGGTACTTTAAAGATATTAAATTCAAACATTTTAGAAGACTCAAAGAAAAATTTAATTGTCATGGGTAGAAATACTCAGCTTTCAATAGAAGATAGCAATGGAGTTCAAATAGCAGTTTATAAAGTTGCTTATGGATCTAAATTATTTTTTAACAATGGTGATAAAATTAAAGCTAATACTAAAATTTGTGAATGGGATCCGTACACAACTCCTGTAATTGCTGAGAAAAGTGGTATAGCAAGTTTTGTTGATTTAATTGATGGTGTATCAATTCAAGAAACTACTGATGATGCTACAGGTATTTCCTCTAAATCTGTAGTTGATTGGAGATCTCAATCAAAAAACACTGACTTGAAACCTAGAATAACATTAAGAGATGAAAAAGGTAACGTTATTAAAAAAGCTGACGATAATGAAGCCAGATATTATCTAGTTCCAGACTCAATTTTATCTATCAAAGATGGACAAAAAGTTTTTGCTGGTGATGTTATAGCAAGATTACCTAAAGAAACCACTAAGACAAAAGATATTACCGGTGGTCTACCAAGAGTAGCTGAATTATTTGAGGCAAGAAAAGCAAAAGATAGTGCGATTATCGCTGAAAACGATGGTCAGGTAGTTTTTGGAAAAGAAGTAAGAGGTAAACAAAGAGTTTCTATTGTGCCAGAAGATGGTGCAGAACCATCTAATTATTTAATTCCAAAAGGTAAACATATTAATTTTAACCAAGGTGAGAGAATTAAAAAAGGTGAATATTTATTAGATGGGCAGCCATTACCACATGATATATTAAGAATTATGGGGATTAAGGATTTGACAGAATACTTTGTTAACCAAGTTCAAGAAGTTTATAGGCTTCAAGGTGTAATTATTAATGATAAGCACATTGAAACAATTTTAAGACAAATGCTTAAGAAGGTTGAAGTTAAAGCAACTGGAGACTCGTCTTATTTACCAGGTGAAATAATTGATAGAATTAAATTTGATAATGTAAACGAAAAACTAAAATCTGAGGGTAAAACTCCAGCAACTGGTGAAAGAGTGTTAATGGGAATTACTAAAGCATCACTTCAAACTGAATCTTTCATTTCTGCCGCTTCTTTCCAAGAAACTACAAGAGTTTTAACGGATGCAGCTATAAAAGGCAAAGTTGATCCTCTAAATGGACTAAAAGAAAATGTAATTGTTGGAAGGTTAGTGCCTGCAGGAACGGGTAATATTAAAAATAAATGGAATAAAAAAGCACTGGAAGATGATAATAAATTCTTGTCTGATCAAGAAAAAATTGAACCATCAGAAACACAGACAAATCAGTAAAAAAAGCCACAAAATTCAATAGTTTTAGTTTGACAAAGTCAAATTAATAAGTAATTTGGCGGTGTTTTTGGTTGGAATGTAGTACTGTCTTAATGTACTAAACGCTGCCACAAATAACCTGTCAGTTATTTCATTCAAAAATAAAAACTATTTAAAAAATTTATATGCCAACTATTAACCAGTTGTTAAAAAAGAAAAGAATTAAACAGATTAACAGGAATAAAGTTCCTGCTCTTCAAAAACAACCTTTAAAAAGAGGTGTGTGTGTTAAAGTTTATACCACTACACCAAAAAAACCAAACTCTGCATTAAGAAAAGTTGCTAGAGTGAGACTTTCCAATGGCTTTGAAGTTACTGCTTATATTCCTGGTGAAGGTCATAACCTCCAAGAACACTCAGTTGTATTAATTAGAGGAGGAAGAGTAAAAGATTTACCAGGTGTAAGGTATCATATTCTAAGAGGTAATCTAGATACACAAGGTGTTGCCAATAGAAAAAAAAGAAGATCTTTATACGGAACAAAAAAAGGTAAATAAAATGTCTAGAAAAAAAACTCAACCTAAAAAAACTATTATTCCTGATCCAAAATTTAATTCAACAATTATTCCTAAACTTATAAACAATATAATGTATGATGGAAAAAGAGGAGTTGCAGCAAAGATTGTATACGATGCAATAGAAAAAATTAAATCTAAATCAAAAGATGAACCAATTAATATATTTAATGAGGCAATTAATAATATTAAACCAACTGTTGAAGTGAGATCAAGAAGAGTTGGTGGAGCAACTTATCAAGTACCTGTTGAAGTAAAAAATAAAAGAGCTCAAGCTCTAGCTATCAGATGGCTAGTAGAGTCAGCCAGAAAAAGAAAAGATAAGCATATGTCAGACAAAATATTTAATGAACTTTATGACGCTTATGAAAAAAAGGGAGCTGCAGTTAAAAAAAGAGAGGATGTGCACAAAATGGCAGAATCAAATAAAGCATTCGCACATTTTAGATGGTAAAAATTTATGGCTAGAACTCATACTTTAGATAAATATAGAAATATTGGGATCATGGCTCATATAGATGCTGGTAAAACCACTACTACTGAAAGAGTTTTATATTATACGGGAAAAAGTCACAAGATTGGTGAAGTTCATGATGGTGCTGCAACAATGGATTGGATGGAACAGGAACAAGAAAGAGGTATTACAATTACTTCAGCTGCCACAACTTGTTTTTGGCAAGATCATAGAATTAATATAATAGATACTCCAGGGCACGTAGATTTTACAATCGAAGTTGAAAGATCTCTAAAAGTACTTGATGGAGCTGTTGCAGTTTTTGATGGAGTTGCTGGAGTAGAGCCTCAATCTGAAACTGTTTGGAGACAAGCTGACAAGTATAAAGTTCCAAGAATTTGCTTTGTTAATAAATTGGATAGAACAGGTGCTGATTTTTTTAGATGTGTAGACATGATAAAAGATAGGTTAGGCGCAAAACCACTAGTAATACAAGTACCTATTGGAATAGAAGCTTCATTATCTGGTGTTGTAGATTTAGTAAAAATGAAAGCTCAAGTTTGGAAAAATGAAGCTTTAGGAGCTGAGTGGGAATACAAAGAAATTCCAGATGATTTAAAAGAAATATCTCAAAAATATAGAACAGAATTAGTTGAAATGGCTGTTGAACAAGATGAAAAATTAATGGAGTCTTATCTAAATGGTGATGAAATTAAAGAGGAAGATCTTATTAAATGCATTAGAAAAGGAACTCTAAATTTTAGCTTTGTACCAATATTAACAGGCTCAGCATTTAAAAACAAAGGTGTTCAACCTTTACTAGATGCTGTTATAAATTATTTGCCTAGCCCTATAGATATTGGGTCTATTAAAGGAACTAAACCTGGATCAGAAGACGAAATTGAAATGAAATTTGATGATGGTGCAGGTTTTTCAGCATTAGCTTTTAAAGTTGCAAATGATCCATTTGTTGGTTCTCTTACATTTATAAGAATTTATTCTGGAACTATAAAAACTGGAACAGGTATTTATAATTCATCAAAAGAAAAAGAAGAAAGGGTTGGAAGAATGCTATTGATGCATGCTAACTCTAGAGAAGATATTAAAGAAGCTAATGCTGGAGATATCGTAGCGTTAGCAGGATTGAAGTATACAATAACTGGACACACTCTTTGTGATGAAGAAAAACCAGTTTTATTAGAACCAATGGAATTCCCTGATCCAGTAATTGAAATTGCTGTCGAACCTAAGACAAAAGCCGATCAAGAAAAAATGGGTGAAGCATTAGGAAGACTTGCTAAAGAGGATCCTTCATTCAGAGTTACTTCAGATGAAGAATCGGGTCAAACAATTATAAAAGGTATGGGTGAACTTCACTTAGATATTATTGTTGATCGAATGAAAAGAGAATTTAAAGTTGAAGCAAATGTAGGTGCTCCTCAAGTTGCTTACAGAGAGACGTTAGAAAATGCATCTGAAGTTGAATATACCCACAAAAAACAAAGTGGTGGTGCAGGACAATTTGCTAAAGTCAAATTACTAGTTGAACCCCAAGAACCTGGTGCTGGTAGATCTGTTGAAAGTAAAATTAAGGGTGGGGCTATTCCTAAGGAGTTTATCCCTGGTGTAGAAAAAGGAATTGAAACAGTGTCTGATGGGGGAATTTTAGCTGGATTTCCTATGATTGATTATAAAGTTACAATTTTAGATGGATTACATCATGACGTAGACTCTAGCGTACTGGCATTTGAACTAGCTAGTCGAGCATGCTTTAAAGAAGCATGTACAAAAGGTACATTGAAGTTATTAGAGCCTGTAATGAGAGTTGAAGTAGTAACACCAGAAGATTATATGGGTGATGTTATAGGAGATTTAAACAGCAGAAGAGGACAAATTAGCACCCAAGAACAAAGAGGTAATGCAACAGTTATTACAGCAATGGTGCCTCTTGCAAATATGTTTGGATATATAAACAGTTTAAGATCAATGTCTCAAGGCAGAGCTCAATACTCTATGTTTTTTGACCATTACTCAAAAGTACCTCAAAATGTTCAAGATGAAGTAACCAAAAAGATTGCAGGATAACCAATGGAAAAACAAAATATTAGAATTAAATTGAGAGCGTACGACAATAAGATTTTAGACGCATCAACTGAGGAAATTGTAAACACTGTTAAAAGAACAGGAGCAACAATAAAAGGACCAATACCTCTACCAACTAGAATTGAAAGATATACTGTTTTAAGATCGCCTCACATTGACAAAAAAAGTAGAGAACAATTTGAGTCGAGAACACACAAGAGATTAATTGATATTATTGAACCAACACCACAAACTGTAGAAGCTTTAATGAAGTTAGATTTAGCATCAGGAGTTGATGTGGAGATTAAAATATAATTATTATGAGTGAAATAGCTTTAATTGGTAAAAAAATTGGTATGACAAGAGAATTTTATAAGTCAGGTCAGTTAGTTCCAGTAACAGTTTTAAAAATGGAAAAAGCAAGAGTTATTCAAGTAATAGATAAAGAAAAAAGAGGATATAACGCAGTTCAGCTTGGTTATGGAAAGATTAAAAACTCAAAACTAACGAAAGCGATGAAGGGTTATTTTGCAAAAAAAAATACTGAAGCAAAAAAGATATTAAAAGAATACAGAGTTTTAAATACAGAAACTTACAAAGAAGGTAATGAGTTTGGCCTAGAAATTTTTAAGGATATCAAATTTGTTGACACAAGATCAAAAACTATCGGAAAAGGCTTTGCTGGTGCTATGAAAAGACATAATTTTGGTGGTTTGAGAGCAACACATGGTGTTTCTGTTTCTCATAGATCTCATGGTTCAACCGGGCAAAGACAGGATCCAGGTAAAGTTTTTAAGGGTAAAAAAATGGCTGGTCATATGGGAAATAAACTAAGAACAATGCAAAATATTGAAATTATCAAAACAGACTTAGAAAATGAATTATTATATCTTAAAGGATCAATTCCCGGATCAAAAAATTCGGAAATTCTTGTACGAAAATCTGTAAAAAATATTCAAAAAAAAACAATTCAAGAAAAAATTAAAACTGCGGAAGAGGCAAAAAAAACACCAGATAAAAAGAAAAAATAATGAAAATTGATAAATTAAATTTGGATGGCAAAAAAAGTTCTATCGAAGTATTAGATAAAATTTTTTCAGCAAAAATTAATAATAAGTTAGTTAGTAATGTTTTGTATAAAACTAATGCCAATTACAAGGGAAGGCATGCTAAAACTAAACAACAAAATGAAGTATCAGGTCCTACTTCAAAAATTTATGCACAAAAAGGAACTGGTAATGCAAGACACGCAAGTAGAAAAGCACCAATATTTGTAGGTGGTGGTATAGCTCACGGTCCAAAAGGTGAACTTTCTTATAAAAAAAGAAAATTAAACAAGAGTGAGAAAAAAAATAGTATTGCATCTCTAATTAGTGAAAAAAATCAAAATAAAAATTTGTTAGTCTTCAATGATTTTAGTTCTGAAATTAAAAAAACAAAAGAAATGAATTTAATTATTAAAAAATTCGAAATATCAAATTCATTAATAATTTTGGATAAATCTTCAAAAGATAAAATTGAAAAATCTGTAAGGAATATTCCAAACATTAAAGTTACTGATGTTAATCATTTTAGTGCTTTTGATGTGGTTAAATTTGAAAAAATTGTTTTTACTGAAAGTTCAGTAAAAGAATTAGAAAAGAGATACTTAAAATGAACAAAATAAATTTATACGATAAAATTATATCTCCTTTTGTTACAGAGAAATCAACAAATTTATCAGAGCAAAATAAAATTGTTTTCAAAGTTCCTGTAAAAGCAAATAAAAAAAATTTAAAAATGAATATTGAAAAAATATTTAAGGTTAATGTAACTAAAATAAATATAATTAATAAACAAAGTAGAACAAAATTGACTAGGGGAAGAAAAGTAAAAGTTTCTGGATACAAAAAAGCTATTATAACATTAAAAAAGGGTCAAAGTATTGATCTAACAACTGGAATTTAAGATGGCATTAAAAACTTTTAAACCATATACAAAATCTACAAGAGGGACAATCCTTGTTGATAGAACTGGACTTTGGAAAGGTAAGCCTTTTAAATCTTTAGTTTCACCTAAGAACTCTATGAAGGGTAGAAATAACTACGGACGTATTACTTCAATTAACAGAGCGGGTGGTCATAAGAAAATGTATAGACATATCGATTTCCATCGTAAAAAATTTGATGTAGCAGCTACGGTTGAACGGATTGAGTATGATCCTAATAGATCTTGCTACATAATGTTAGTTAAATTTGATGATGATACTCACGCATATTATCTTGCTCCACAAAAAATTAAAGTTGGAGACAAAATAATAAATGGATCTAAAAAAGAAATTAAGGTTGGAAATTGTATGCCTTTACAGGATATCCCTGTTGGAATAAATATTCACAATGTAGAAATTCAGCCTGGTGCAGGTGGAAAAATAGCTAGATCTGCAGGAGCTTCAGTTACAATAAGTGGATTAGATGGAAATTACAGTTTGATTAAATTAGCTTCAGGTGAAGTCAGAAAAATAGATTCAAGATCATTAGCTACAATAGGCGTATTGAGTAATCCAGATCAAAAAAATATTAAAATTGGTAAAGCTGGAAGATCGAGATGGTTAGGTAGAAGACCACATACAAGAGGAGTTGTTAAAAATCCTGTTGACCATCCACACGGTGGTGGTGAAGGTAAAACTGCAGGAGGTAGACATCCAGTGTCACCTACAGGTCAGTCTGCAAAGGGTTTAAAAACAAGGGATAACAAAAGAACAGATAAGTTTATAGTGAAAAGAAGAAACAAAAGGAAGGATACTAAATAATGGCTAGAGCAGTTTGGAAAGGACCTTTTGTTGAAGAAAGTTTAATGAAAAAAGTGGATAAATATAAAACTGATCCTAAAAAAATACCGATTAAAACATGGTCAAGGAAATCTACAATAATTCCAGATTTTGTTGGTGTTAGTTTTTTAATTTATAATGGTAAAAAATTTATACCAATCACCATTTCAGAAGATATGGTTGGACATAAATTGGGTGAATTTTCACCTACCAGAACTTTTTTTGGACACACCCCTGCAGATAAAAAAGCTAAACCTGCTGAGACAACAGATAAAAAATAATTATGAGTAAAAAAAAGAAAATAAATAAAAACAAAGAAAAAATAGTGAGATCAGTAAATAATAATGTTAGATCTAGTGTTAGAAAGCTTAATCCTATTCTAAAGGGCATAGTTGGAAAGAAAGTAGATATTGCAATTAGAGATTTACAATTTTCAGAAAAAAGAATTACTAACGATTTAAGAAAAACAATTAATTCAGCTGTTGCAAATGCAGAAAATAATTTCCAATATGATATAGACAAATTAATAGTAAAAGAAGCTTATTGTGGAAAAAAAATTACTATGAAACGTTTTAGGCCTAGAGCTAAAGGTAGAGCTGCACCAATACTTAAACCTTATTCAAGTGTAACAATAATTTTATCAGAGACAAAAAAAATGGAGAGTCATGGGACAAAAGGTTAATCCGGTTGGTTTTAGATTAGGTGTAAATAGAGGTTGGGACTCTGTTTGGTACGCTAAGAAAAAAGATTTTGGAAATTATTTAATTGAGGATTTTAAAATTCGTGAATATATCAAAAAGAATGTTATTAACTCAGGTGTTTCAAAGGTAATGATAGAAAGAACATCAAACAAATGCTACGTAACAATTTATACTTCAAGACCTGGTTTTGTAATTGGAAAAAAAGGTAGTGACATAGATAAAATTAAAAATAATTTATCTAAATTTACTACAAATGAGGTAACTCTTAATATCAAAGAAGTAAAAAAACCAGAAACTAACTCTTATCTTGTTGCTGAGAATATTGCTCAACAGTTAGTTAAAAGAATATCTTATAGACGAGCCATGAAAAGAGCTATGCAATCTTGTTTGAGATTGGGGGCAAAAGGCATAAAAGTTTCAATAAGTGGTAGATTAGGCGGAAATGAAATTGCTAGGACAGAATGGTTAAGAGACGGTAGTATTCCTTCTCACACATTGAGAGCGGATATTGATTACGCTGAAGCAGAGGCTTTAACAACATACGGTATCATAGGTATTAAAGTTTGGATTTATAAAGGAGAAGTTTTTGCTAAAGAATTTAGTCAAGAAACAAATAAAGTGACAACAAAAGAAGGTAAAGATTAAATGTTGCAACCTGTACGAACAAAATGGCGTAAAGCACACAAAGGAAGAATTCACGGAACAGCTTCACGAGCTAATTTTATAAATTATGGAGCTTATGCTTTGAAAGCATTATCACCTGAAAGAGTTACAGGTAAGCAAATTGAAGCTGCTAGGGTTGCACTTACTAGACACATGAAAAGACAAGGAAGAGTTTGGACTAGAATATTTCCAAACATACCTGTATCAAAAAAACCTATTGAAGTACGTATGGGTAAAGGAAAAGGATCACCAGAGTATTATGCATGTAGAGTTAAACCTGGAAGAATTTTATTTGAAGTTGATGGTGTTTCGGAGCAAATTGCTAAAGAAGCTCTATATAAAGCATCAGCAAAATTACCTATTAAGACTAAAACTATAAAGAGGTTTGCTTAAATGAAAAAACAAGAAATTAAAAAATTATCAAAAGACGAAGCTTTGAAGAATATAGATAAACTTAAAAAAGATTTATTTAATTTTAGATTTCAAAAAATTAATTCTCAAATAACAAATCCATCTAAAATTGGAGAAACAAAAAAAAATATTGCAAGATTAAAAACATTATTAAAGGGAAAAAGTAATGCCTAAAAAAATTTTAACAGGTGTAGTTGTCAGTGATAAACCGAATAAAACGATTACGGTCATGGTAGAAAGAAAATATTCACATCCTTTACTTAAAAAAGTTATTAAAGTAAGAAAAAAATATAATGCCCATGATGAAAACAATACATTTAAAACTGGTGATAAGGTTTCGATAATAGAGAGCAAACCTTTTTCAAAAAATAAAAAATTTCAAGTCATGGAGAATTTAAAATAATGATACAAGTTCAAACAGAATTACAAGTTGCAGACAATACTGGAGCAAAAAGAATTGAATGTATTAAAGTACTTGGTGGTTCTAAAAGAAGATATGCAAGTATTGGTGATACTATTGTAATAGCAGTGAAAGAAGCAATTCCAAAAGGTAAAGTTAAAAAAGGTTCTGTTCATAAAGCAGTTGTTGTTAGAGTTAAAAAAGGCATTCATAGAGATGATGGATCCAAAGTGAGATTTGATAATAATGCTGCTGTATTGGTTGACGATAAAGGTGAACCAGTAGGAACTAGGATTTTTGGTCCAGTTACAAGAGAATTAAGAACAAGAGGTCAAATGAAAATAATTTCATTGGCTCCAGAGGTATTATAATGATTAAAAAAGGTTTGAAGGTAAGGGTTTTAACTGGAAAAGATAAAAAAAAAGAAGGTGAAATTATAGAAATTGATCGAACTAATAATAGAGCTAAAGTAAAAGAAATTAATATGGTTAAGAAGCACATCAAAACAACAAAAGAAAAAAAAGGTGGAATTGTTACAAAAGAAAGCTTTATTCATATGTCAAATCTAAAGTTAATTGATGATAAAATTAAAAATAAAAAAGTTGAGGCTAAAAAATAATGTCACCAAGATTAAAAGAACTGTTTTATAAAGAAATTCAACCTGCTTTGAAATCGCAATTTGGTTTCAAAAATTTATATATGGGACCTAAAATAGAAAAAATTGTTTTAAATATGGGCTTAGGATTAGATGGTAATGATTCAAAAATAATCAAATCTTTAGAGGAGGACTTGGCAAAAATTACAGGTCAAAAGCCAGTAACTACTAAATTTAAAAAATCAGTTGCTAACTTTAAAACAAGAAAAGGCACGAATGCTGGATTAAAAGTAACTTTAAGAAAGAATAAGATGTATGAATTTTTAGATAGACTTGTAAATATAGCATTGCCTAGAATTAAAGATTTTAGAGGACTATCACCTAATGGTTTTGATAAATTTGGTAATTATACATTTGGTGTTAAAGAACATATAATTTTTCCTGAAGTAAGCTTTGATAGAGCAGATAAAGTCAGAGGATTAGATATTATTATTGTGATTTCTTCAAGAAATAAAGAACACAGTTTTGCTTTGTTAGAAAAATTAAATTTTCCATTTATTAAAAAAGGAGACAATTAAAATGGCTAAATTAAGCTCAATTAATAAAAATAATAAAAGAATTAAACTTGCAGATAAATTTTTTAAAAAAAGAGAAAAATTAAAAAAGATAGTTATGAATAAAAAACTTCCTTTAGAAGAAAGGTTTAAAGCTCAACAAAAATTATCTAATTTACCAAGAAATTCTGCAAAAATTAGAGTGATGAACAGATGTCAAATTACAGGAAGACCACACGGAGTTTATAGAAAATTAAAAATATCTAGAATTGCATTGAGACAACTAGGATTGCAAGGAAAGATACCAGGATTAGTTAAATCAAGTTGGTAGAAAGGAAAATATGAGTTTAAGTGACCCAATTGGAGATATGATCGCAAGAGTTAAAAATGCTCAAGATAGAAACCATAAAAAAGTTGTATTACCATCTTCAAATTTTAAAGTTAAAATCGCTGACATACTTAAAAATGAGGGATTTATAAAAGATTTTAAAGTTGATGAAGAAAACAAAAAACCAAAATTATTATTGGAACTTAAGTATCATTCAGGTAATCCTGTAATAAGTAATTTTGAACGTGTTTCAAAACCTGGAAGAAGAATTTTTTCTAGTGCAGATGGATTACCGAAAATAAATAATGGATTAGGAATAGCTATTATCTCTACTCCTAAAGGTGTTATGACGGATATAGATGCAAGAAAACAAAGAGTAGGTGGCGAAATAATTTGTAAGGTATTTTAATGTCAAAAATTGGTAAAATAAACATCGCAATTCCAGAAAAAGTAAAAGTTGTTTTAGCTGGAAACAATCTCAATATTGAAGGTCCTTTAGGAAAAAAATCTATAAATATTGATTTAAATTTATTTAATCTTGATATTAAAGATGGAAAAGAAATATCTATTAAACCAAAAAAAGTTGATCAAGAAATTAAAAGATTATGGGGTATGAATAGAAGCCTAATTAATAATGCAGTAATTGGTTCTAGTGCTGGATATGAAAAAATTTTAGAATTAGTTGGTGTTGGATATAGAGCTGCATTAAAAGGAAATCAGCTTAATCTTCAATTAGGCTATAGTCATGATATAAATTTTGATATTCCTGAAGGAATAAAGATTGCTGTTGAAAAACAAACCACTTTAAAAATCACAGGATTTGATAAACAACAAGTTGGTGCAGTTGCTTCTAAGCTAAAAACTTTGAGAAAAATTGAACCATATAAAGGAAAAGGTGTAAGAGAAAAAGGCCAACATATACTGAAAAAAGAAGGTAAGAAAAAATAATGAAATTGGATACCAATAAAAGAAAAAAATTTAGAGTTAGCAATAAAGTCAAAAGAGTTTCCTCTAAAGATAGATTTAGACTGTCTATTTCTAGATCTTCAAAAAATATTTCAGCTCAAATTATTGATGACACTAAAAATGTTACTCTTATATCAGCTTCATCTATTGAAAAAGAAATAAAATCTAGCTCAAAGATGAACAAAACTGAATTATCAAAAGTTGTAGCTGAAAGACTTGCAAAGAAAGCTAACGATAAAAAAATAAAAAAAATTTATTTTGATAGAGGTGGTTATAAATACCATGGAAGAGTAAAAATTTTTGCTGATACTCTACGTAAAAATGGAATGGAATTTTAATTATGGATTACAATAAAGATAAAAAAACAGATGATATTTTAGAAAAATTAGTTCACATTAATCGTATAACAAAAGTTGTTAAAGGTGGAAGAAGATTTGGCTTTTCAGCTTTGGTTGTTGTGGGAAATCAAGCTGGTAGGATTGGAATAGCTCACGCGAAGGCTAAACAAGTTCCTGATGCTATCAAAAAAGCTAATGAAATGGCAAGAAGAAAATTAATTCATATACCATTAAGAGAAGGAAGAACAATTCACCATGATGTAAAAGCGAAAGAAGGTTCAGGAAAAATAATATTAAGAGCAGCCTCTAAAGGTACAGGAATTATCGCTGGTGGTCCTGTTAGAGCAGTATGTGAAGTTTTAGGTGTAAAAGATATAGTAGCTAAATCAATGGGAACATCTAATGCACATAACGTTATTAGAGCAACAATGAAAGCATTATTAAAACAAAATTCCCCAAAACAAATATCATCAATAAGAAATAAAAAAATTTCAGAAATAGTTGAAAAAAGAGGCTAATGATTAAATTAAATAATAGAAATAAGATAAACAAAATTAAAATAAGAGTCGGTAGAGGTATTGGATCTGGTAAAGGTAAGACTTCTGGAAGAGGAGTTAAAGGTCAAAAATCAAGATCTGGTGTAGCTATTAAAAGCTTTGAGGGTGGTCAGATGCCTTTATATAGAAGATTACCAAAAAGAGGATTCAATCCAATAGGAAAAAAAAATATTGCCATATTAAATTTGAATAAAATTCAAACTTTTATTGATAAAAAAAATATTAGCACAAAAGAAACCTTAAATTCTGATTTGCTTAAAAAATTAAATCTAATAAATAAAAATTCAATTAAATTGAAGATTTTGGGATCTGGTGAAATAAAAGAAAAGATTAATATTGAAGCTGATTTGGCATCTAAGTCGGCAATAGTTAAATTAGAAAAATTAGGTGGTTCGATACAAATTAAAAAATAAGATTTATTAATGAGCGCCTCATCATCAAGTAATGATTTAAGAAATAGAATAATATTTACAATAGCAATCTTGGCTGTGTATAGATTTGGTACATTTGTCCCTTTGCCTGGCATTGATCCAGAACAACTTAAGATTATGATGGAAGGTAATCAAAAAGGATTACTAGGAATGTTTAATGTTTTTGCCGGTGGTGCCGTAAGTAGAATGGCTATATTTGCCCTGGGGATAATGCCTTATATTTCGTCATCAATTATTGTTCAACTTTTAACAGGTGTATCAGACTATTTTAAAAATTTAAAAGCTCAAGGAGAAACGGGTAGATCAAAGATAACTCAAATAACTAGATATGGAACAGTTTTGTTAGCTACTGTTCAGGGTTATGGATTATCAGTTGGACTAGAGTCTTCAGCAAATTTAGTAATTAATCCAGGTTTCTTTTTCAAAATTTCAACTGTTACAACAATAGTTGCAGGAACAATTTTTTTAATGTGGTTAGGTGAACAAATAACTCAAAGAGGAATTGGTAATGGAATTTCATTGATAATTTTTGCGGGTATTGTTGCAGAAATCCCAAGAGCCTTAGTAACAACTTTTGAGCTGGGTAGAACTGGTGCTGTCTCAACATTTATGATTATTGCTATATTTGTTTTATTAATTTTAACAATTTTGTTTATCGTTTTCATGGAAAGAGCTTTAAGAAAAATATTAATCAATTACCCTAAAAGACAAATGGGGAATAAAATGTATGGAGGAGAGTCATCTCATTTACCTCTAAAAATAAATCAAGCAGGAGTAATACCAGCAATTTTTGCATCAGCTTTATTATTATTACCAGTAACTTTTTCAAATTTTAATTTTTCAACAAATGAAACTTTTTTAAATTTAAGTTCTTATTTTACCCAAGGACAACCTCTTTATATGTTGCTATATGCATCAGGAATAATATTTTTTACATTTTTTTATACCTCAATTACTTTTAATCCAGTTGAAACAGCAGATAACCTGAGAAAATATGGAGGGTTCATTCCTGGAATAAGACCTGGTGAAAGTACAGCATTATATATTGAAAATATTTTGACAAAACTAACTACAATTGGAGCCTTGTATTTAACTTTGGTATGTTTAATGCCTGAATTTTTGATTGCAAATTATCCTATCCCATTTTATTTAGGAGGGACATCGATTTTAATTGTTGTTGTTGTAGCCATAGACACAGTTACTCAAATACAAACAAGATTGATGAGTTCTCAGTATGAACAATTAATTAAAAAAACCAAATTTGGTAGATAGAAGTGAATATAGTTCTATTTGGTCCCCCAGGTGCTGGAAAAGGAACTCAAGCAAAATATTTAGTAAAAAAGATTAACGGCTTTCAGATTTCAACAGGTGATATGTTGCGAAATGAAATATATAAAAATTCAGAAGTAGGCAAAGAAATATCTAATGATATGAAAGATGGAAACTTTGTAAGTGATAAAATAGTAAATAAGCTTATAAAAGAAATTATTTTTGATCCTCAAAAAAAAGGCAGATTAATTTTTGATGGTTACCCTAGATCATTAAGTCAGGCAAAAGATCTAGATATATTCTTGAATGACTCAGGACAAAAAATTGATTTTATTTTTTTTCTTAATGTTAATAAAGAAACGATAATAAAAAGAATTGAAAAAAGAAAAAATTTAGAAAATAGATCTGATGATGATTTAAATACTATTTTAAAAAGGTATGATACTTACATGGAGACGACGAAACCTGTACTAGAATACTATTCTGAAAATCCAAATTTTCATGAAATAGATGGAGCACTAGAAATTGATGAAATAACTAATAAAATCGATGCTTTTCTTGGAGTTTAAGGCGTTGACATTAAAAGATCTTCTTATATAAAAAGGCTAATTTTATCACAAATTTATGGCTCGTATCGCAGGTATTAACATTCCACCAAATAAGCTAGTTCATGTAGGGCTGACGTATATTTATGGTATTGGAGACAAGTTTTCTAGCCAAATTTGTTCATCGCTAGAAATTCCCAAACAAAAAAGAGTTAATCAACTTACAGATGATGAAATTTTAAAGATAAGAGAATATATTGATCAAAATTTTAAAGTTGAGGGAGACTTAAGACGAGATTTTTCTTTAAATATAAAAAGATTAATTGATCTTGCTTGTTATAGAGGATCAAGACATAGAAAAAAGCTACCTGTGAGAGGTCAAAGAACAAGATGCAATGCCAGAACTAGAAAAGGTAAAGCTATAGCTATTGCAGGAAAAAAATTAACACCACTTAAAAAATAGATATGGCAAAAGTTGAAAAAGTAGAAAATAAAGATCAGAAGGTTGAAAAAAAATCTTCAAAACAATCAAGTAAAAGTTCATACTCAAAAAAAAAGAAATTAAAGAAGAATATTTTAAGTGGAATTGCTTATGTGCAATCTACATTTAATAATACAATAATTTCTATTGCAGATACAAACGGAAATGTTGTTTCATGGGCTTCTGCTGGTCAAAAAGGCTTTAAAGGATCAAGAAAATCAACTCCATATGCTGCACAGATAGCAGCTGATGCAGCTGCATCAAAAGCATTGGAGTATGGAATGAAAACTTTATCTGTTGAAGTTAAAGGCCCTGGTTCTGGTAGAGAAACAGCACTCAGAGCTTTACAGGCAAGAGGTTTTAGAATTTTATCTATTAAAGATACAACACCGATGCCTCACAATGGTACTAGACCACCCAAAAAAAGGAGAGTTTAATGGAAATAGAAAATGTTAATGTTAAAAATTGGAAATCACTTATTAAACCAACTAAACTAGATGTCAAAATTAGTGATGATCTAACTCATGCTACTATAGTGGCAGAACCATTAGAAAAAGGTTACGGTTTGACTTTAGGAAATTCTTTACGAAGAATTTTGTTATCTTCAATAAGAGGTGCAGCAGTTACATCAATACAGATTGACGGTGTTCTACATGAGTTTACATCTATCAAGGGTGTCAGAGAAGATGTTACTGATATAGTTTTAAATGTTAAATCTTTAGCTTTAAAATCTTCTTCTGAAGGTACTAAAAAACTTATACTTGATGCAAAGGGCCCTGGAGAAATCAAAGCATCTGATATTTCACCTGTAACTGATGTAGAAATTTTAAATCCTGATTTAGTTATTTGTAATTTAGATGAAAATACTAATTTTCATATGGAAATGAATGTAAATACTGGAAAAGGTTATGTACCAGCTGAGTTAAATAAGCCAGAAGAACCACCATTAGGACTAATAGCAATAGACTCATTGTATAGCCCAGTTAAAAAAGTCTCTTATTCTATAAGTACAGCTAGAGAGGGTAAGGCTTTAGATTATGATAAACTAACTATGGAAGTTGAAACAAATGGATCAATTTCAGCTGAAGATGCTGTTGCTTATTCTGCAAGAATTTTTCAAGACCAGCTTAAAATGTTTATTAATTTTGATGAACCTGTTGAGACACCAATAAAAGAGGTTTCGACAGAACCAGAATTTAATAAGAACTTACTAAGAAAAGTTGATGAGCTAGAGCTGTCAGTAAGATCAATGAATTGTTTAAAAAATGATAATATCATTTATATCGGTGATCTTGTTCAAAAATCTGAAGGTGAGATGTTAAGAACACCAAACTTTGGAAGAAAATCATTAAATGAAATTAAAGAGGTATTGACTGGAATGTCTTTGTATTTAGGTATGGAAATTCCAAATTGGCCACCTGATAACATAGCTGAAATGTCTAAAAAATTAGAGGAAGCTATCTAATGAGACATGGAATGGCCAACAAGAAGTTAAATAGAACTTCAGAACATAGAAAAGCTCTTTTAAAAAATATGCTTAATTCTTTAATTAAGTATGAACAAATTAAAACGACATTACCTAAAGCTAAATTTTTAAAGCCACAAGCAGATAAGATAATTACTTTAGGAAAGAAAGATACCCTACAAACATCAAAAATGTTAGTTTCACAACTTCAAGACCCACAGTCAGCAAATAAAGTAAAAAAAACTTTATCAAAAAGATATGAGAAAAGAAGTGGAGGTTATACAAGAATAATCAAAGCAGGATTTCGTTATGGTGATAATGCACCAATGGCTATAATTGAATTTGTTGATAGGGATATTGAGGCAAAAAGAATTGATAAAAAGAAAAAAGATATAAAAAAAGAAACAACTAAAGCTGAAGAAAAAAAACAAGCTACAGCATAATTTTTAAAACATGAAAAATTCATACATCGTTGATTCAACGTGTAATGAAATGCGTATTGATAGATGGATCAGAAACTATTTAGGCAAAATTCCCCAGAGTTTAATTGAAAAAAGCTTAAGAGCTGGAAAGATTAAATTAAATAAAAAAAAAATCAAAAGTTCACATAAAGTTAAAACTGACGATAAGATTGATTTATTTAATTTTGAATTTAAAGAAAGTATAGCTCAAAAAAAAATTAAATTTGAACCTTCAAAAGAAATTATTAGATCAAATGAAAATCAAATTATAGATAATAATGAAGATTTCATTGTTTTAAATAAAAGTTCTGGTATTTCAGTACAAGGTGGCACTAAATCAAAAAAAAACTTAGTTGATATTTTTGCGAAAAGTGAAATTTTTCAAAATACTAAACCTTATTCTGTTCATAGATTAGACAAAGATACTTCAGGAGTTTTTATTATAGCTAAAAAAAGGGAAAGTGCCCAACTATTAACATCATTATTTAGATTACGTAAAGTTCACAAAACTTATTTAGCTATTTGCCATGGTGTAATAGAAAAAAATTCTGGGGAATGGAGTGATAACTTAATAAGATATGATGGTAATAAGAAAATAGTTGAAAAAGCAAAAACGTATTTTAAAGTTCTTGATAAAAACTCTGAAGCAACATTAGTTGAATTAAAACCTATTACAGGAAGAAAACATCAACTTAGAAAACAATTATTTTCAATAGGGCAACCAATTTTTGGTGACACAAAATATAGATTAAGAAATTCTGATAAAGGACTTAATAAAAACCTAATGCTGCATTCTTACCAAATTAGATTTATGATCAAAGATATAAAACACACATATACAGCATTAATACCTGATTATTTCAAAAAATTACTTAAAGCTAAGCGTCTTACTTTTTTAGATTTAAAATAAAATTTTCAATTATTTTATCATCCACATTTTTATAATTTTTATTTCCAATCTTATAAAGACTTGTAATTCCTTTGTCTTTTATGCCACATGGAATTATTGCATTATATTTTTTTAAATCATTATTTATATTTATGGAAAATCCGTGATAGGCTATCCATTTACTAACTCTAATACCTATAGCAGCAACTTTTTCAACTTTAGAATTATCATTATACCAAATTCCAATGTTATCTTTATCAGAAAACGTATTTATCTTAAAAAATTTTAATGTATCGATAATTGTTTTTTCAATTATTGAAACAAATTTTCTAATATCCTTATTTCTTTTTTTAAGGTCAATTACAAAATAGCAAATTAATTGACCTGGCCCATGATATGTTATTTTTCCACCTCTATTAGTTTTTAATATCTTTATAGATTTATCAATTACCTCATTCTCTTTTGAGCTAGTACCAGCTGTGTAGAGATCTTCGTGCTCTAAAATCCATATTAGTTCCTTTGATTCATTTTTATTAACTTCTGACAATCTTTGTTCTAAGAATCTTATAGCATCCTCATATTTTATAGGTTTTTTTGACTTTTTAATCTCTATATTCATTTAAAAATTGTATTCTTTTTATTATGTATTAAAAGTTGCGACTGAATTATAGGTATTTTTATGACTTTAATTAAAAAAATCAAAGATAAAAAAGTTAATTTTGAATTTAATAAAGAATATATAAAAGTTGTTACTGATAAAATTGCCAGTAACGATGCACTGTTCATAACTAATTCATTTAAAGAAATACATCCAGCAGATGCAGCTGATATTGTTGAGCATTTGAGTATCAATGATAGAGAAAACTTAATAAAACTTAATAATTTTAAAATTGACCCTGAAGTATTTATCGAATTGAATGAGTCTGTACAATCAGAAATTATCAAATTTCTATCCTCAGATGCAATAGTAAGAATTCTAAAAAATTTAGAATCAGATGATGCCATTGCAATATTAGAAAATGTTGAAGAAAAAGATAAAAATTCTATTTTAAGTTCACTTCCTCCTAAAGACAGATTTGCCTTATTAGAAGGCCTTAGTTATCCCGAAGATAGTGCAGCAAGAATAATGCAAAGAGAATTTACAGCTATACCAAGTAATTGGTCTGTTGGTCAAACAATAGATTATTTAAGAGAAAATAAAGATTTACCAGAAGAGTTTTTAGAAATTTATATTGTAGATGAAAATTTTAAACCAATTGGAACTGTTCCATCATCTAAAGTTTTACGTACATCAAGAGAGTCCAAAATGTCTTCAATCATGGATGACTCAACTTTTTTAATACCTGTAGACATGGATAGGGAAGAAGTAGGAAATTTATTTGAAAATTATAATTTAAATTCTGCATGTGTAGTTGATAAAACAAATAAATTAGTTGGAATGATTACTTCTGACGATGTTCTAACAGTTTTAAAAGAAGAAGCTGAGGAAGACGCATTAAGATTAGCAGGAGTAGGAAATGAAGAAATCACAGATGGTGTTATTACAAAAACAAAAAGAAGATTCAATTGGTTGTTGTTAAATTTATTTACTGCTTTTTTAGCAACATATTGCATAAGTTTGTTTGGAGCCACGATAGAGCAAATGGTTGTTCTTGCTTTCTTAATGCCAATAGTGGCTTCCATGGGCGGCAATGCTGGCATGCAAACTTTAGCTGTTACAGTTAGGACATTAGCAACCAATGATCTTACTAAAAATAATTTTAATCAAAATATTTTAAAAGAATTTAATATAGGAATATTAAATGGAATTATCTTTGCAATTATCAGCTCTTTTATTGTTCAATTATGGTTTCAAGACTTTCAATTATCATTAATTATTTCTATTTCCATGATATTAACAATGATAGTTGCAGGATTATTTGGAATTTTAGTTCCTGTATCATTAAAAAAAATGAACATCGATCCTGCCATTGCTTCTAGTGTTTTTGTAACAACAATTACTGATGTAATAGGATTTGTTTCTTTTTTAGGTGTTGGTGCTTATTTCTTATAAAAATTATATATTATCTATCAGTCTTATCTTATTCAAATAATAAGCAATAAATATTTTTGAATCTTTAATTTT
>CACDSX010000017.1 GCA_902555655.1 uncultured Pelagibacteraceae bacterium
TCAATTTATAAATACTAAAAATAGAAAAACAGTTGATTTTTTATTAGTTAATATGAATAAATTTATAGATGTAATCATACCAAGAGGAGGGAAAAGCTTAGTAAAAAAAGTTCAAGATCTTTCAACAATTCCAATTATTGGTCATTTAGAAGGAATTTGTCACTCTTATGTTGATAAAGACGCAAATCTTCAAATTGCAAAAAAAATTATTCGAAATGCAAAATTAAGAAATACAGCAATTTGTGGTGCAACAGAAACAATTCTATTTCATGAAAAAATAATTAAAAAAATTGGTAATCAAATTTTAAAAGATTTGGAAGATAATGGATGTAAAATAATTGGGGATAATAAAATAAGAAAATCCTATTATAAAAAAATAACAAAAGCTTCAGTTAAAGATTGGTCAAAAGAGTATTTGGCTCCAATTGTTTCTGTTAAATCTGTAAAAAGTATTGATGAAGCAATACATCATATTAACAAATATGGAACTATGCATACAGACTGTATTATTACTCAAAACAAAAAATCAGCAAAAAAATTTTTGAATGAGATAAAAAGTTCAATTGCTATGCATAATACATCAACACAATTTGCGGATGGTGGAGAATTTGGATTTGGTGGTGAAGTAGGAATTTCTACTAATCTACTCCCACCAAGGGGTCCTGTTGGTTTAAATCAATTAGTTTCATATAAATATCAAATTACAAGCAAAGGTGTAATAAGGAAATAAGTTGAATTTGAAAAAAAATAAAATTGGTATTTTAGGAGGTTCTTTTGATCCAGCACATAAAGGTCATTTAGCTATATCAAAAGAAGCTGCAAAAAAATTTAGGCTCAAAAAAATAATTTGGGCAATAACTAAAAAAAATCCTTTTAAGAAAAAAAGCAACCTCAGTCTTTTAGCTAGAGTTCAGTATTGTGAAAAAATTGTAAAAAAAATGAAATTTATAGAGATAAAATTTTTAGAGAAAAAAATTAAATCTAATAAAACTATCGATCTTATAAATTATTTTACTAAAAATAAAAAAAATGAAATTTATTTTCTAATGGGAGCAGACAATTTAATTAATTTTCACAAATGGCACAAATGGAAAATTATCTCTCAAAAATGTAATATTATTGTCTTTGATCGTTATGGATATAAAAAAAAGTCCCTTAATTCTAAGACATATAAGAGCCTTAATAGAGATAAGTTAAAATTTATAAATTTCAATAAAGTCAATATTTCGTCTTCTCAATTAAGAAAAATTTGATAACCTTTAAATAATTAATGGATAAAATTACTGACTTAAAAAAAATTGTCATTAAAACTCTGGACTTAAATAAGGCTCAAAACATAATTAGCATTGATCTAAAAGACAAAAGCTCAATGGCAGACTATATGATCATTGCAAGTGGAACTTCTTCTAGACATATTCAATCTTTATCTGAGCAAGTCTTAGAAAAATTAAAAGATAATGGTATTAAGGAATCTAAAATTGAAGGAAAAGATAGTAGTGAATGGAAATTAGTTGATGGTATTGACTTAATTGTTCATATCTTTCACCCTGAAAAAAGAAAATTTTATGAACTAGAAAAAATATGGTCAGAATTAATTCCAAAGGAAAAATTGATTATATGATTAAAAGAAAATTAGGAATATTATTATTACTTTGGATTGTCTCTTTAAAATGCGTTAATGCATCAGAAAATGACATTTACAAAAAAATTGATTTATTTGGAGAAGTTCTCGAGAAAATAAACAAAGAGTATGTAGATGAAATAAATCAATCTGAAAGTATGGATTCTGCAATAAATGGTCTTCTTCAATCTTTAGATCCTTATTCTGCCTACATGTCACCTGAGATATTTAATGAAATGCAAACAGAAACTAGTGGTGAATTTGGAGGTTTGGGTATTGAAGTTAGTATGGAGGCTGGTGTTGTAAAAGTTATTTCTCCAATAGATGACACCCCTGCTTCAAAAGCTGGAATCAAAGCAGGAGATTACATTGTTAAAATCAACAATGTTCAAGTTCAAGGAAAATCATTAAGTGAAGCTGTTGACTTGATGCGAGGTCCAGTTGGATCCGAAATTGAATTGACTATAAGAAGAAGAGGTGAAAAGAAAGCTCTTACATTTAAAATTGTTAGGGAGATTATAGAAATCCAATCTGTTAAGACTGATATTTTAGATGAAAATATTGGTTATATAAGATTAACCTCATTTAATGAAAATAGTGGGCAACAAATTAAAAAGAAACTAAAAGAATTTGAGAATGATAAAAAAATAAAATCTTACATTTTTGATTTAAGAAATAATCCTGGAGGCCTTCTTTCGCAAGCAATAAAAATTTCCGATTTTTTTTTAGATAACGGTGAAATTGTTTCAACAAAAAGTAGAAAGCCCTCTGAAAATAGAAAATGGTTTGCAAAAAAAGGTGATTTAATAAAAGGAAAAACTCTTATTGTTTTAATAAATTATGGTTCAGCATCAGCATCTGAAATTGTAGCAGGTGCTCTAAAAGATCACAAAAGAGCTATCTTATTAGGTGAAAGTAGTTATGGAAAAGGTTCTGTGCAGTCAATCATACCTTTAAAAAATAATGGAGCAATTAGGCTTACTGTTGCTAAATATTATTTGCCATCAGGTAAATCTATCTCTGAAGTTGGAGTTTCACCTGATATTGAGATTAGTGAAAAAGCAGATAACTTTAGAATTAATACAGAGACTGACAACCAATTAGATTACGCTATAAAATTGCTTAACGGCTAAAATGAGAGAAAAATTTAAAAATTTACCCTTTAGGAAGGGTGTAGGAATCATTGTATTAAATAACGAGAATAAAATTTTTGTAGCGAAAAGAATCGATAATCCTAAAAATTTTTGGCAGATGCCTCAAGGTGGGGTTGATGATGGAGAGAATTTTTTGAAAGCAGCGTATAGAGAGTTAGAAGAGGAAACTAGCATAAAAAATGTTGAATTAATTAAAGAATTAGAAGGTACAACAACATATGAACTTCCTGATCACTTATTAGGGATTATTTGGAAGGGCAAATATAAAGGGCAAGAACAGAAATGGTTTCTAATGAGATATTTGGGTAAAGATAGTGATATAAATATTAAAACCTACAAACCAGAATTTTTAGATTGGAAATGGATTGAATTAGACATGATAACTGAATATGTGGTAGATTTTAAGCATCATGTCTATAAAGAACTTAAAAAAAAAATAAAAAAAATAATTAATTAATAGATTTTAAAACTTCTATCTTTTGATCAATTAAATATTTCGATTGATCATTTATTTCAGGCTTGCCAGCTTCCTCTTCTGCTAATTTAAGTAAGTCCTGTTGTTTTGATTTATCAAGATCCACAACATTAAAAATTGTACTAGTTAGGATTGATAAATTATTATTTTTAAACTCTACAATTCCATCCTCAACATAATAATTTTGATCTCCTGATTTTGATAATATCTTAATAATGCCCGGCTTTAAAAAAGAAATAATGGATATGTGGTCTTTTAAAATCCCCATTTCACCCTCGAATGCAGGAACTACAACTTCTGAAACATCATCTTTTATAAGAAAAGATTTTTCAGGATTTACTATTTCTATTTTAAACTCTTCACTCATTAGGCAGCAGCTTCCTTAGTCATTTTTTCAGCTTTTTCAATTGCTTCTTCTATAGTTCCAACCATATAAAAAGCTGCCTCTGGCAAATGATCATAATCACCTTTACAAATTGCAGCAAAGCCTTTTATTGTTGAGTCTAAATCAACTAATTTACCTGGAGAGCCTGTAAATACTTCAGCAACAAAAAATGGTTGAGATAAGAATCTTTGTATTTTTCTAGCTCTAGCTACAACTAATTTATCTTCCTCAGATAATTCATCCATACCTAAAATAGCTATAATATCTTGGAGTGATTTATAAGTTTGTAAGATTTTTTGAACTTCTCTAGCAACTCTATAATGTTCATCACCAACTATTCTAGGGTCCAAAATTCTTGAAGTAGAATCAAGTGGGTCAACAGCAGGATAAATACCTATCTCAGCAATTTGTCTTGAAAGAACAGTGGTTGCATCCAAGTGAGCAAATGAGGTTGCTGGTGCAGGGTCAGTTAAGTCATCTGCTGGTACATAAATTGCCTGTACTGATGTAATTGATCCTTTATTAGTCGTAGTAATCCTTTCTTGAAGGTTACCCATATCAGTTGCAAGAGTAGGTTGATAACCAACAGCCGATGGTATTCTTCCTAATAGTGCAGATACTTCAGAACCTGCTTGTGTAAATCTGAAAATGTTATCTACGAAAAAAAGAACATCTTGACCTTCTTGATCTCTAAAATACTCCGCAACAGTCAATCCTGTAAGAGCAACTCTAGCTCTCGCTCCAGGAGGTTCGTTCATTTGTCCATAAACTAGTGCAGCTTTAGATCCTGCTCCATCTTTTTTAATTACACCTGAGTCTATCATCTCATGGTATAAATCGTTTCCTTCTCTAGTTCTTTCTCCGACACCAGCAAAAACTGAAAATCCACCGTGTGCTTTTGCTACGTTATTAATTAATTCCATAATCAAAACTGTTTTTCCAACTCCAGCACCCCCAAATAACCCAATTTTTCCTCCTTTTGCATATGGAGCAAGCAAATCAATTACTTTAATACCTGTAACCAAAATTTCTGTTTCTGTAGATTGTTCATTAAATTCTGGTGCAGCTCTGTGGATAGGCCAGCTTTCTTTAGTTTTTACTTCACCTCTTTCATCAATAGGTTCCCCAATTACATTAATAATTCTTCCTAATGTCTCAGGCCCAACAGGAACTTGTATAGGTGCTTTAGTATTAGTCACCTCATCACCTCTCTTTAATCCTTCAGTAGCATCCATTGCAATTGTTCTAACAGTAGACTCTCCTAAATGCTGAGCAACCTCTAATACTAATCTGTTGTCTCCATTTTTACATTCTAATGCTGTTAAAATTTCTGGTAGATCTCCATCAAATTTTACGTCTACTACTGCTCCAATAACTTGTGTGATTATTCCTTTGCTCATAATTATAAACTCTCTGCTCCTGATATGATTTCTATTAGTTCTTTAGTAATTGCTGCCTGACGACTTCTATTATACTCAATAGTAAGCTTGTCAACCATTTCACCTGCGTTCCGGGTTGCATTATCCATTGCACTCATTCTAGAGCCCTGTTCACTAGCTGAATTTTCTAACATCGCCTTAAATATTTGTGTTGAGATATTTTTTGGTAACAAATTGCTTAAAATTTCATCTTCATCTGGTTCAAACTCGTAACTATCCTCAGATTTATCATCCTCTGAATTTTCAACATTTAATGGAATTATTTGTTGTGCTTGAGGAATTTGCGTAATTACATTTTTGAATTGGTTATAAAAAATTGTACAGACATCAAACTCTTCAGCTTCAAATTTTTTTATAACCATTTTGCCAACTTTTTCTGCATCAAAATAATTAGCATTTTTAGACTCTTTAAATGAAATATTTGCAATTATTTTATCACCATAAGCTCTTTTAAGTTGGTCATTACCTTTGGAACCTACAGTTATAATCTTTAAATCTTTTCCATCTTCCACAAGTTTTGCAAAATAGCTCTTAGCTTTTTTAATTATATTTGAATTAAAACCACCACATAAACCTCTATCAGAGGTCATCACAACACAAAGATGAACTTTATCATTACCTGATCCAGATAATAATTTTGGAGCATTTTCTTTGTCAGAAATCCCACTAGAAAGATTTAAAATTATGTTATTCATCTTTTCTGAGTAAGGTCTTCCTTTCTCCGCACTTTCCTGGGCTCTTCTAAGCTTTGCAGCTGCAACCATCTTCATAGCTTTTGTAATTTTCTGTGTAGATTTTACACTAGCTATTCTTTTTTTAAGGTCATCTAGACTTGCCATAATAAATTAAGATTTAAAGTTTTCCTTTAACTGAGTGATTGCTTCGATTAGTAATTTTTCTTTATCATCTTCAAGCTTTCCTAAACTTTGAATTGAGTCAATTATTTCAGGTTTATCAGACTTACATTTTTCAATAATTTTGTTTTCAAACTCAGCAATATCCTTTAATTCAATATCATCCAAGTACCCTTTTACTCCACAGAATACTGAAATAACTTGTTCAGCTACTGTCATCGGTGAATATTGTTTTTGTTTAAGAAGTTCGGTTAATTTTGAACCTCTATTTAAAAGTTGCTGTGTTGATGCATCTAAATCAGAACCAAACTGAGCAAAAGCAGCCATCTCTCTGTATTGCGCTAATTCTAATTTCATAGATCCAGAAACTTTTTTCATCGCTTTTGTTTGTGCTGAAGAACCTACCCTAGAAACAGATAAGCCTACGTTAATAGCTGGTCTAATCCCTTGGTTAAAAAGTTCGGTTTCTAAGAAAATTTGACCGTCAGTAATTGAAATTACGTTAGTTGGAATAAATGCTGATACGTCACCACCTTGTGTTTCAATAATTGGAAGTGCTGTTAAAGAACCTCCACCGTGCTCGTCACTCAACTTAGCTGCTCTTTCTAAAAGTCTGCTATGTAAATAAAATACATCACCAGGATAAGCTTCTCTTCCTGGGGGTCTTCTTAACAGTAAAGACATTTGTCTATAAGCAACAGCCTGTTTGGATAAGTCATCGTAGATAATTAATCCATGCATTCCATTATCTCTAAAATATTCACCCATTGCACATCCTGTATAAGGAGCTAAAAACTGAAGTGGCGCAGAGTCAGATGCTGTTGCTGCAACTATTGTTGTGTACTCCATTGCTCCAGCTTCTTCTAATGTTTTTTGAATTTGTCTTACAGTTGATCTTTTTTGACCAATAGCAACATAAATACAATAAAGCTTTTGCTTTTCATCACCAGACTCATTTATCTTTTTTTGGTTAATAATTGCATCAATTGCAACTGCCGTTTTACCTGTTTGTCTATCACCAATAATTAATTCACGTTGACCTCTTCCAACTGGCACCAAACTATCAATAGATTTTAAACCTGTTTGCATAGGTTCACTAACCGATTGTCTAGGAATAATTCCTGGCGCTTTAACTTCAACTCTGCTTTTTTTAACACTTTTATCTAAAGGTCCTTTACCATCAATTGGATTTCCCAATCCATCAACAACTCTACCTAATAATTCTTTTCCAACCGGAGTATCAACGATGTTACCAGTTCTTTTAACTGTATCACCTTCTTTAATATTTCTATCATCTCCAAAAATTACAACCCCTACATTTTCACTTTCAAGGTTTAAAGCCATGCCTTTAGAATTGTCAGCAAATTCTACCATCTCTCCAGCTTGAACATTATCAAGACCATAAATTCTAGCAATACCATCTCCTACTGATAATACTTGTCCAACTTCGGTTACTTCTGCTTTATCACCGAAATTTTTTACTTGTTCTTTTAATATCTTAGTTACTTCTGAAGGATTTATTTCCATTTATGCCTCTATCATTCTATTTTCGATTTGTTGTAATTTATTTTTAATTGATGTATCTACCATAGTACTCCCAATTTGTAATACTAAACCTCCTATTAAACTTTCATCATGTTTGTAGTTTAATTTTATTTTAGAACTAAAGTTTTTAGTAAGCTCATCTGTGATTGTAGTTATCTCATCACTAGATAATTCTTTTGCAGACTTTAATTCAGCTTTTAATTCTCCTCTTTTTTGAGAGCATGTTTCGATAAAACTTTTTAAAATTTGCTCTACATAAAAAAAACGTCTTTTAGTGACTAAAAAATTTAAAAAACTTTTTAATAAACTTTCGAATTTATTATCATTTGAAATATTTTCTATTACCTTTAAAAGATCCCCTTGGCTATTTGTGGGGTCCTTAATTAAATTTGAGAAATCTTCACTTGATGAAATCAAATTTAATAAAGATGAGCATTGATCTTCAATTTGTGAAAGAACATTATTTTCGCTCGCCAGTTCATATAAAGCTAGAGAATATCTTCCTGCTGAAGTTATTGAAAATCCGGTATTTTTACTCAATTTGGTACCTCTGTTATGTTGATGATTATTTTTAAAATCACGCTCTAATTAACATATGACCATTTTGTCTTCAAGAGCACATTCGTTTAAAAGACCTTTTTTTAGGGATTAATTGAAGTTTATTGGGTCAACATCAACTGACAGTTTTATTCCTGGTTGGAATTTGTAATTTTGTATTGCTACTGCTAATGAATTTTGTAACTTTAATGTTTTTACCCCTCTAATTAACAATCTAATTCTATATCTTTTTTTTATTCTAAATATTGGGGCACTTACTGGTCCAAGAATTTTTCCAGTTAATTTATCTTCGATAAAATCTTTAAATTTATATGCCTCTTTTTCCAATTTAACTTCACTCTCTCCTGTCAAAATTAGTGAAATAAACCTTTGAAATGGTGGAAGCTTATTTTGTTTTCTAATATGTAGTTCTTTACCTAGAAAAATATCAGGGTTACTATTAGTTAAATCTGAAATCATTTTAGCATCATTGTTATAAGTTTGAAAATATACTGTTGCAGGTTTACCAGTTCTTCCTGCTCTACCAGAAAGTTGATGATATAATTGTAAATTTTTTTCTACACCTCTTAAATCATGTCCTTGAGATGAAAGGTCAATATCAACTACTACAATACAATTTAAACTTGGAAAATGAAAACCTTTAGAGATTAATTGAGTTCCAACTAAGATTTGAACCTCATTATTAATTATTTTTTCTAGTTTAGTACTAGAATCTTTTTTATTCATTGTATCACTTGAAAAAATCTCAATTTTTTTAGTTGGAAACTTTTTTTTTACTTCTTCAGATATTCTTTCAACACCTGGGCCACTAAAAATTATTTCACAATTCCCATTTTTTTTACAAGGTCTTTTTAAAGATGATTTGAACCCACAATAATGACATAATAAGTTATTCTTATTTTTATGGTAAACCAAATTAATAGAACAGTTTGGGCAAGTATAACTATTAAAACATTTATTACAAAGTACATGTGGAGAAAATCCACGTCTATTTAAAAAAAATAATACTTGATCATTTTTATCAAGGTGAAAATTTACTTTATCTATTATTTTATTTGAAAGCCAAGATTGTTTTTCTAATTTATTTTCATTGAGATTGATTATTTCATAATTTGGTAAAGATGCATTTTGGTAGCGTTGTTCTAATCTAGAAATGCTATATTTTTCTTTTTGTATATTTTCGAATGTTTCAATTGATGGAACAGCAGTTATTAGATTTATAGGAATGTTTTCAAATGATGCTCTTGATATTGCCATATCTCTCGCATTATAAGTCACCCCTTCATCTTGTTTGTAAGATTGATCATGTTCTTCATCAACGATAATAAGACCTAGTTTTTTAAATGGTAAAAACAATGATGATCTTGCTCCTATCACGACTTTGATTTCTCCATTAGTAACCCCACTCCAAATAACTTCTTTTTTTTTTTTTGAAATCCCAGAGTGCCAAATTGCTGGCGTAATACCAAAAAATTCTATAAATTTTTTTTCAAATTGACCTGTTAAACCTATTTCTGGTAATAGAATTAGACCTTGTAAACCTTTTTTAATAATACTTTTTAGAGCTGAAAAATAAACAATAGTTTTTCCTGAACCTGTTGTGCCCTGAAGAACGTGTACTCTAAATTTTTCATTAGAAATATTCATTTTTTGTAATGATTTTTTTTGTTCTTCAGAAAGTTTGATTGAATTTATTTTAATATTTGAGTCAAAAATTTTATAAGTATCTTTATCTAATATTTCTATAGCATTATTACTTAATAAAACTAGTTTCAGAGCCATCCCTTTTGGGATTATATTATATTCAGCAAACCAATTAAGAAATTTTATTGTTGTTTTTTTTAATGGAGAAACATTCAATTTTCTTAGAACAGTTTTTATTTTAAAATTTCTATTATTTCCTTTTTCAAACTCATCCCAAACGACCCCTGTAATTTTCGATTTGCCAAAAGGTACTACTACATAATCACCTACTTTTAGATTTATATTGCTTTCATATGTAAAAGGATGGTTAAATATATTTGGTAGTAGAATCGGTACTTTCATATCTTAATATTATGAAAATATATTAAGAGTGTATTGCTCTTTTATCTACCGATAATGCTGCTTCTTTTACTGCCTCTGAAAATGTTGGGTGAGCGTGGCAAGTTCTTGCAATATCTTCTGAACTAGCACCAAATTCCATCGCCACACCTATTTCAGCAATGAGTTCCCCCGCGTGAGGTCCTATTAGATGTGCTCCCAAAACTTTATCTGTTTTTTCATCTGCTAGAATTTTTACAAATCCTTCGGTATCATCTATAGCTTTTGCTCTAGAGTTTGCCATAAATGAAAATTTGCCTATTTTGTATTTAATATTTTTTTCTTTTAATTGTTCCTCTGTTTTCCCAATTGAAGCAACCTCTGGAGTTGTATAAATAACGCCAGGTATTGTATCATAATTTACATGACCAGATTGACCTGCAATATTTTCAGCAACTGCAATTCCCTCATCCTCAGCTTTGTGAGCAAGCATAGGTCCACTAATGACATCACCTATTGCATAAATATTTTCAATATTAGTTTTAAAAGTTTTATCAGTTTTAATTCTTTTTTTTTCATCTGTCTTAATCCCTATGGTTTCTAAATTGAGATTTTTTGTGTTAGGTTTTCGTCCAACTGAAATAAGCACAACATCACATTCAAAATTATTTTTATTTCCATCTTTGTCGACTGTAGAAACAACTGTTACTGATTTATTATTTTTAATACTTTCAACTTTGTTTTGCATATTAAACTTGATGCCTTGTTTTTTTAAAATTTTCATAAATTCATTAGAAATTTCTTTATCCATACCAGGTGTAATATGATCTAAAAATTCAACAACTTGGACTTCAGATCCTAATCTTGACCACACAGATCCCATTTCCAATCCAATATAACCTCCACCAACAACAACCATTTTTTTTGGAACTTTCTCTAATTTTAAAGCTCCTGTTGAGGAAACTATTGATTTCTCATCAAATTCAATACCCGGTAGTGACACTGGTAATGAACCGGTTGCAATAATTGTTTTATCTGTTTCTATCAATGTTTCTTTGCCTTGATCATCTTTAATGACAATTTTTTTTTTTGATTTGAAACTTCCAGTACCCTTAAAATATGTTACTTTATTTTTTTTTAATAAAAACTCTACACCCTTTGTCAATATTGTAACTGCTTTATCTTTGTTTTTCATCATTTTTGACAAATTCAATTTTATGTCTCCAATTTCAATTCCTTTGTTAGATAAATTTTGAGCTTTATGAAATTCCTCTGAAAGATTTAATAAACTTTTTGATGGGATACACCCTACATTTAAACATGTTCCACCTAATGAACCTCTTGACTCGACACACGCAGTTTTGATACCTAATTGAGCAAGTCTAATTGCACAAACATAACCGCCAGGACCTCCACCAATAACTACTGCTTGAAATTTATCTTTCATTTAAATATCTAAAAATAACCTTCTTGGATCTTCTAAATTTTCTTTAATCATTTTTAAAAAAGAAACTGACTCTTTGCCATCAATAATTCTATGATCGTAAGATAGCGCTAGATACATAATAGGTCTTATCTTAATTTCACCATCAACTACTATTGGTCTATCAACAATATTGTGCATACCTAATACACCAGATTGAGGTAAGTTCAATATTGGTGTTGATAACATTGATCCATAAACCCCACCGTTACTAATAGTAAAAGTACCTCCTTGAAGATCTTCAATTGTAATTTTACCATCTCTAGCTTTTTCTGAAATTTTTTTAATATTTTTTTCTATATCAGCAAAAGATAGTTCATCAGCATTTTTTAAAACTGGAACAACTAATCCTTTGTCTGTTCCAACTGCGAAACTAATATTGTAATAATTTTTATAAATAATTTCATCACTTTCTATTTCTGCATTTACTGATGGGAAATTTTTAAGAGCTACGACACATGCTTTGACAAAAAATGACATAAATCCTAATTTTATTCCATATCTATTTTGGAAATCCTCCTGATTTTCTTTTCTCATTTCCATAATATTTGTCATATCAACTTCATTGAATGTAGTTAGTAAAGCAGCATTTTCTTGAGCTTGTTTTAATCTCTTAGCGATAGTCTGTCGTAGTCTAGTCATCTTTATTCTCTCTTCATGACCATGCTTAATTTTTCGCTCTGAGGGAGGTGGATTAACACCCATTAAATTAATCAAATCACCTTTTAAAACTCTACCGTCTTTTCCAGATCCTTTGACTGACTTTATGTCGATTTTATTTTCACTAATAATTTTTCTTACTGCTGGGGATAAAATTTGATCAGCTTTTGAAGCTTTAAAATCTTTGTCTTCTGTAATCTCATTCGTGAGAACTAATGGTTCAACTTCATCCTTTTCGATTTTTTGATCAAAAATTTTAGGTTCTTCTTTTTGTTTTTCTTTCTCTAAATTTATTATGTTATTTTCTAATGTAGATGGTTCTATTTTTTTTATTACGTCTCTTTCTTTTGAACTATCTTTACTTTCTGATACTGAACCCAGTAACGCACCAACTTTTACAATTGAACCATCTTTTGACTCTATCTTTGATAATGTCCCTGACACTGGTGAAGGGACTTCTAAATTTACTTTATCAGTTTCTAATTCAACAATTGGTTCATCTGCTTCAACATTATCGCCCTCATTTTTGAGCCATTTGGAAACTGTTGCTTCTGTAATGCTCTCACCAAGGGCTGGTACTACGATTTTTTCACTCATTATAAACTATTCAAAAACTTTCTTAATAATTTCCTCTTGTTGAGAAATATGCCATTTTGCATAACCTGTTGCTGGAGACGCATCGGGACTTCTTCCTATATAAGAAATATTATTATTATTAGCCTTTATATTATCTAATGTCCATTGGATATAATCTCTAACTGAAAACCATGCCCCCATATTTTTTGGCTCTTCTTGACACCAATAAAATTTTGCGTTTTTTACGTAAGGTCTAAGTTCTTTGGCTAAAGCCTTTGCCGGAAATGGGTATAATTGTTCGATTCTAAAAAAAACAATATCATCCTTTTTTAATTTTTCTCTAGCTTCTATCAAATCAAAATATATTTTTCCTGAACAAAGAATCACTTTTTTAATTTTATTCAGTTTTTTTAATTTAATAAAACCCTTGCTTTTTGGATCAATAGCATGATCCCATAATACTCTATGAAAAGAATTTTCTTTACTAAAATCATCAATATAAGAAACGCACTGCTTGTGTCTTAATAAAGACTTAGGCGTCATAATTACCAAGGGTTTTCTAAAATCTCTATGCATTTGTCTTCTTAGGGCATGAAAATAATTTGCTGGAGTTGTGCAGTTCATTATCTGCATATTATCATTTGAGCATAACTGCAAAAATCTTTCTAATCTAGCTGAGGAATGTTCTGGACCCTGACCTTCATAACCATGTGGTAATAACATAACTAAGCCTGATGCTCTAGACCACTTTCTTTCACCTGATGCTATAAATTGATCTATTACAACTTGTGCCCCATTTGCAAAATCTCCAAATTGGGCTTCCCACAAAGTTAGTGTATTTGGTTCAACTAAACTATAACCATATTCAAAACCTAACACAGCTAGTTCTGATAAAAAACTATCTACAACTTCAAAATTTTTTTGTTTTTTAGAAATATTATTGAGAGGTATATATCTTGAATTATCAACTTGATTTCTCAGAACTGAATGTCTTTGACTGAATGTTCCTCTTCCTGAATCTTGGCCAACTAATCTCACTGGATAGCCTTCTTCTAATAAAGATCCAAAAGCTAAAGCTTCTGCAGTTGACCAATCAATTCCGATACCATTATTTACAATTAATCTTCTATTTTCTAATATTTTAGAAATAGTTTTATGAAGGTTTATTTCTTTTGGAATTGTATTAATCTTATTGGATATTTCTCTTAATTTTTTAATATCAGAGCCTGTTACACCTCTTTTATCTTTACCCTTTTCTGGTTTATATCTTGACCATGTTCCTTCAAACCATTCTATTTTCGGTTTATAATCTTTAGCATTTTCAAATTGCTCATTAAGTAAATCTTTAAAGTTTTTAATGGAACTATTAAGATAGTTAATTGAAATTGTTTTTTCATTAATCAATTTTTCACCATAAACTTTTACTGGAGAAGGATGTGTGCGAATTTTTTTATACATAAGTGGTTGTGTGAAAGATGGTTCATCTCCTTCATTATGGCCAAATCTTCTATAACAAATTAGATCTATCACAACGTCTCTATTAAATTTTAATCTAAAATCAGTTGCTATTCTTGCAGCATAAACTACTGCTTCAGGGTCATCTCCATTTACATGAATAATTGGAGCCTCAACCATTTTTGCAACATCTGAAGGATATGGTGATGATCTAGCAAACCTAGGACTTGTAGTAAAACCTATCTGGTTGTTAACTATAATATGAATAGTTCCTCCTGTGTTATGACCAGGTAAACCTGACATAGCAAAGCATTCAGCTACTACTCCTTGACCAGCAAAAGCTGCATCTCCATGAATTAATATTGGAATTACTTTTTTTCTCTCTTTATCTTGGTGAAAATATTGTTTAGCTCTTGTTTGGCCAAGTACAACTGGATTCACTGCTTCCAAATGTGAAGGATTATCAGTCAAGCTTACGTGAACTGAATTTCCATCAAATTCTCTATTAGACGATGCACCTAAATGATATTTAACATCCCCAGCACTATCCTCCTTGGAAGAGTTAATTTCTCCAGCAAATTCATTGAATATTCTTTTATAAGATTTTTGAAGAACATTTGCTAATACATTTAATCTTCCCCTATGTGACATTCCGATTTTAACTTCTTTTACATTGGACTGACCACCTATTTTAATTATTTGTTCTAAAGCTGGTATTAAACTCTCTCCTCCATCTAATCCAAATCTTTTTGTTCCTACATATTTTGTATGTAGAAATTTTTCAAATCCTTCTGCTTGTATAAGTTTATTCAAAATTGCTTCTTTTCCATTTTGAGTAAAATTAAAATCATCTGTTTTTTCTACTCTATCTCTGAACCATTTTCTTTCAGTAGGATTAGAAATATGCATGTATTCATAGCCTAAAGAACCACAGTATTTTTCTCTTAAAAATTCAAGTATTTCTTTAATATTAGACTCTTGTTTATTTGTTACACCATCAAGAAATATTTTTTTGTTATAATCTTCTTTTTTGAATCCATAAGACTCGGGATGAAGTTCATCTAAATAATCTGCTTTAAGCAAACCCAATGGGTCTAATTTAGCTATCAAATGTCCTCTCTGTCTATAAGATCTAATCATTGATACAGCTTTAATTGAATTTGCATTTGACTTGATCAATTCAATTTCATTCAACTTAATATTTTTATTATCTTGTTTTTGAGATTGATTTAATGAAAATTTTTTTGATCTACTCCAGGATGGTCCGTTAATTTCATTAACTATTACTTCCATTTCATCTCCAATTTCTTCAAAATATCTTTTCCAACTTTCAGGCAAAGTTGAATCATTATTTACAAATTTCAAATACATTTCCTCTATAAACGCACTATTTGATTTACTTAAAAATGCTGTTTTTTTAAATTCGAGATTTTTAGAAGAAGACATTATTAAATATAATATAAACCTAGAGAAAAATTTTTCAATTAGACAATTTATCGAATAATGTTTTGCCAATTTTTGATGGTGAGTTAGCCATAGTTATCCCACAATCTTCCATTTTTTTTATCTTATCTTCAGCTCCACCTTTGCCACCAGAGATTATTGCTCCAGCATGCCCCATTCTTCTTCCAGGAGGAGCTGTGATACCTGCAATAAATCCAACTATTGGTTTTTTTATCTTGTGATTTTTTATAAATTCTGCTGCTTCTTCCTCTGCAGTTCCACCTATTTCTCCAATCATTAAAACTGATTGCGTTTCTTCATCATGAAGAAATAAATCTAAACAATCAATAAAGTTTGTTCCATTTATTGGATCTCCACCAATACCTATACAAGTTGATTGACCTAAACCATTTTCTGTAGTTTGAGCGACCGCTTCATAAGTTAGTGTTCCAGATCTAGATACAATTCCAACTGAACCTCGCTTATGAATGTTTCCTGGCATTATTCCAATTTTACATTCTTCAGGAGTAATAATTCCTGGACAGTTAGGGCCTATCAATCTGCTTTTTGATACACTCAACTTATGTTTAACCTTAATCATATCCAGAACTGGTATACCTTCTGTTATACAAACTATAAGCTCAATTGATGCTTCAATAGCCTCTATAATTGCGTCAGCTGCAAATTTGGCAGGCACATAAATCATTGTTGCATCTGCACCAACTTCTGCTTTAGCTTCAGCAACTGTATTAAATACCGGTCTATCTAGATGAGTTTGACCACCTTTTTTTGGTGTTACACCTCCTACTAAATTAGTTCCATATTCTATCGCTTGTTTTGAATGAAATTCACCATGCTTTCCTGTGAATCCTTGGCAGATAACTTTAGTATTTTTATTTACTAATACAGACATATTATTTTATCGCTTCTACAATTTTCTTTGCTGCATCATCTAAGTTTTCTGCAGAAATTAATTCTAATCCTGAATTATCTAAAATTTCTTTTCCCTCTTTAAAATTTGTTCCCGCAAGTCTTACAACTAAAGGTACCTCAATATTTATTTCTTTAGCTGCATCTACTACTCCTTGAGCCAGAACATCACATCTCATGATTCCACCAAAAATATTAATCAAAATTCCTTTTACATTTTTGTCTGAGAGTATTATTTTCAATGCTGCTGAAACTTTTTCTTTTGAGGCACCTCCACCCACATCTAAAAAATTAGCTGGTTCTTTCCCGTATAACTTAATTATATCCATAGTGGCCATTGCTAAACCAGCACCATTAACCATGCAGCCAATACTTCCATCTAATTTAATATATGCAAGATCATGTTTGCTAGCTTCAATTTCAGCTGGTTCCTCCTCATTTAAATCTCTTAATTCTAAAATTTCTGGATGTCTAAATAAAGCATTCGTATCAAAATTCATCTTAGCATCCAAACAAACTAATTTTTCTTCTTTTGTTAAAATTAAAGGATTTACTTCAACCATGTTAGCATCTGTACTTACAAACATTTTATATATTGATCTAATTAGTGATATTGCTTGTTTTTTAACACTATCATTTAAATTAAAAATTCTTACTATCTTTTCACAGTCTATTTCTGAGATTTCATCATTCATTTTAACTTTTGTTGTTATGATTTTTTCAGGTAAACTACTCGCCACTTCTTCAATATCCATTCCTCCTTGATCACTAGAAATAAATGCAATTTTTGAACTTGCTCTATCAACTAAACATGACAAATAAAATTCTTTTTCAATATTAGAGGATTCTTCAACATATAACCTTTTCACCTCTTTGCCTTCTGGTCCTGTTTGGTGTGTTATGAGTTTTTTTCCTAATAATTCTTTTGCAGCTACTTCTAATTCTTCTATGGTATCTAATATTTTAACTCCTCCTGCCTTACCTCTTCCACCAGCATGAATTTGTGCTTTTAAAACATATTTTTTAGTTTTGAGTGATTTTGCTTTTTCTAACAATTTATCAACAGTCATCGCAAAAACTCCCTCTGGAACTACTGCACCGTGTTTTTTTAAGATTTTTTTTGCTTGATGCTCGTGAATATTCATTATTATTTAGAAAGATCAGGATCTATTTTAGATGCTGATTCCCAAAGTGCTTTTACAGCATCAATTGAATGAATAAATTCTTTTTTTTCTTTATCATCAAGTTCTACCTGTTCTATTTTTTCAACACCATTTTTTCCTATTATTACTGGAACACCTGCATAGACATTATTAACTCCATACTCTCCATTTAATTGAACGGCACATGGTAATAATTTTTTTTCATCATTTAAGTATGCTTCAGCCATTTGGACACCTGACGCTGCGGGAGCATAAAATGCTGATCCCTTTTCTAAATATTTAACAATTTCTGCACCACCATCTCTTGTTCTTTGATTTATTTCTTCTAATCTCTGTTGTGAAATTTTACCCTCTTTAACAAGATCAAGCAAAGGTTTACCTGATACTTTTGTAAATCGAGGCAATGGAACCATAGTATCTCCATGTCCTCCCATAACCATCGCATCTATTTCTCTAACAGGAACATTTAATTCTACTGATAAAAATAATTTAAATCTAGAGCTGTCTAAAATTCCAGCCATGCCAACTACTTTATTTGCTGTTAAGCCAGAAAATTTTTGAAAAGCCATAACCATCACATCTAATGGGTTGGTAATACATATAACAAATGCATTAGGAGCGTTTTGTTTTACTCCTTCAGCTACTTGTTTAATAATTTTTAAATTAATACCAAGAAGATCATCTCTACTCATTCCTGGCTTCCTAGGAACTCCAGCTGTAATAATAATTACGTCAGAGTCTTTAATATCTTTATAATTATCTGTGCCCGCAAATTTTACATTAAAACCATCTACTGAAGAAGATTGAGCTATATCAAGTGCTTTACCTTTTGCAATTCCACTCGCTACGTCAAATAAAACTACTTCATTTACTAATTCTTTTATTCCAATTAAATGTGCAAGAGTTCCACCTATTTGTCCTGCACCAATTAAAGAAATTTTTTTTTTCATGAATGAAAGTATCTTTTATTCATAACTCGCAATTATTCAATAGAAATTTAAGTTTTTATTTTCAATTTTCTTCAGTCAATTTAGAACAGATGGCCATATCTTCAGAAATATAT
>CACDSX010000018.1 GCA_902555655.1 uncultured Pelagibacteraceae bacterium
AATCATTTCTGTTCCAACAGCTTTTGCTTGATCTTTCATTTGATCCATCAACCACGGACCTTGAATTACATCAGCAAAACCAGGGTAGTTTTCCACATCTGTTGTTGTAGTTAACTGTCCACCTGGTTCAGAACCATAAACTAAGATTGGATTTAACATTGCACGTGCAGCATAAACAGCAGCTGTGTATCCGGCAGGACCAGATCCAATTATTAACACTTTTGTGTGTTTAGTTGGATTTTGACTCATATGAAAGCTATATAGTGATTAATGACTAAATTAAAAGGGATATTATTAACTCAAGGAATGCACGGCATGATTAGTCAGGTTGAAGGATTAGCAAAAGCTTTAGATCTAGATTTTACTCACCACACGGTTGAACTAAATAATTTTTGGAAATTATTTCCTCCAAAGATGACACCTATTTCTCAAAATGTATTTAAAAAGATTAATGCAGAGGATTTTGATGTAATAATTTCTTGTGGTAGAAAAAGTGTTATTCCTTCAATTTACTTAAAAAAAATTTCATCTAAAAAAATCATCAATATTCATATTCAAGATCCAAAGGTAAATTTAGATAATTTTACCTATGTTATCGCTCCAGAACACGACCAGCTTTCAGGTGAAAATGTTTTTTCAACAAAAGGAGCTATGCACTATCTTACAATAGAAGAAATTAATAAGCATAACAACTATCTGAAAGATAGATTGCAAAAAGGAAAAGAATATTTTCTATTGATTTTAGGAGGTCCTACAAAACATTATGATTATACAGATGTAAATATTTTGAACATTCTAAATTTATTTAATAATTTAGTTAAAAAAAATAATCTTCAGGGTATTGTTGTTCCATCTATGAGAACTCCTAAAAATATTATTGAATTAAGTAAAGTTAAAGTAGGTGATAATAGCTTAGTAATAGAAACTGTTGATAAGAAAGCTTATTTATCTGCTTTATCTTTGGCTAAATATATTTCTGTAACATGTGATTCTACATCAATGATTTCTGAAGCCGCTTTAACAGGAAAACCAATTTATATTGGAGAGATACCACCAAAAAAAAATGATCAAAGGATTCAAAGGTTCAAAAAACTTTTTTACCAATTAAATATTATTAAAAAATTGGAAACCAATCTAGAAACTTGGGACTATGAAATTCTTAATGAAACTAGTAGGATAGCAAAAGAAATTAAAAAACAATTAATATAATGACATTTTTAAACTCAATTAAAAACCAATCTAAAAAACATGAGTTTCCCTTTGACCATTGGGAATATGATAATGCTTTATCTAATGAGGCAATAGGTGAGATTATTAAAGCAGATATTCCAGATGTGAGTAAGCATAATCTTAGTTACGATGGAACAAGAGCTATCGATGGTGGTGCCGCAGAGTTTAGAGAGGGGATAGCCTCTGGAGGCAAAGCAATTAAATTTAGATGTTTTGTAACAAAAGAAAATGAAATACAATTTCCAAATTTAGTAAAATTTATTAACGAACTTCAATCTAAAGAAGTACATCAAACTATTTCAAAAATGATAAATAAAGATTTGTCTAATTCATATGTGAGAGTAGAAGTTATTTGTGATCGAGAGGGTTTTTGGTTAAAGCCTCATTGCGATATTAAAGAAAAACTAATGTCAGGTTTAATATTTGTAAATAATGTTAATGAGTCTGAAGATTTAGGAACAGATTTTTATAATGAAAAATTAGAAAAAGTTAAAACTGTTCCATACAAAAATAACTATGGGTACATGTTTACTAGTGGACCTAATACTTGGCATGGAATGGAAAAGAAAAAAATTATTAAAGAAAGAAGATGTATTCAGATAAATTATGTTACATTTTCAACTGATTGGAAGGTAGTATAAGGAATTCCTCTAAAAGAGGTTTGAGTAAAGACCCAATAAGATTAAAGTGCTGAACATAAAACAAATTCCAATGACAGCTTTTAGTTGATCGTCATTAGATTTATCACTAATTTTCCAGAAATTATTACTGTTTTTTTTTAAATTTTCTGAGTAATACAATTTTTTTTCGCTAGGAAAATTTATGACCTCTGCATTAAATAAATTTTTGCTTTTCTCTATACTTTGCTCAATGTGTTTGTGAATTTCTGAACTCATAAATAAATTTTAATTTTAATCTTAATAATTTTTTTTAAACCTTGAAAGCAACCTACTAATCAATTTGGGTTTATTAAAATGAATTATTTTTTAATTTGAAAATAAGTTCAACTTGAAAGTGTGTATTTTTATTCAACTCAAAATTGAAAGTTCTATTTTAAATCTTGTAATGAAATGACTTCTAATTTTTTTGTTTTTAGAGATTTAATTCCCTCAACGAAGGAAAGTGCGGTTGACATATTTGTACAATATGGAACCTTATTTTTAAGAGTTGCTCTTCTAAGAGCAATAGCGTCATTAAGTCTATGTTCAGAATTTCCACCTCCAGTATTAATAACGAGAGCAATTTTTTTAGAGTCCAATACGTCAACTATGTGAGGGGATCCACTGCTTACTTTATTTATAGTTTTGCATTTCATTTTATATTTTTTTATGTATTCAGCAGTTCCTTTTGTTGCGCATAAAGAAAAGTTTAATTTAATTAATTCTTTTGCAAGACCAATTCCCTCATCTTTATGAGAGTCTTTAAGGGAAATAAACGCCAATCCTTGCTTAGGTAATGAATTTGAAGATGCTATTTGACTTTTAGCAAAAGCCATTCCAAAATTTTTATCAAAACCCATAACCTCACCTGTTGATTTCATCTCAGGCCCTAAAAGTAAATCACTGTTTGGAAATTTATTAAAAGGAAATACAGCTTCTTTTACGGCATACATGCCATTAGACTTGTCTTTAAGATTGAAGTTGGACAATTTTTCTCCCGCCATTACTCTTGATGCAATTTTAGCAAGAGGTAGACCTTTTGCTTTAGATACAAATGGCACTGTTCTACTAGCTCTAGGGTTAACCTCGATTACATAGATCTCATCTTTTTTAATTGCAAATTGAATGTTCATGAAACCTTTAACTTTTAAGGCTAAAGCTAACTTCTTAGTTTGATTTTCAATTTCTTTAATCAAGTATGGCTTAATTGATATTGGAGGCAAACTACAAGCAGAGTCCCCAGAGTGAATTCCTGCTTCTTCTATATGTTGCATGATACCTGCAACATGAACTTGTTTTCCATCAGATATTGCATCAACGTCAACTTCCATTGCATGATCAATAAACTTATCAATTAAAATTGGGTTTTCTTCAGCTACTTTAAATGCTTCTTCAACAAAGTTTTTAAGCTGGCTTTTTTCGTGAACAATTTCCATTGCTCTTCCTCCTAATACATATGAAGGTCTAACCATTAATGGTAACCCAATTTTATTTGCTATTTGGATTGCTTGATTGAAAGTTTTAGCTATTCCACTTTCAGCTTGTTGTAACTTTAGTTTATTAAGAAGATTTCTAAACAAATCTCTATCTTCAGCTAAATCGATTGATGTGTACTGTGTTCCTAAAATTGGAAGTTTGTTATCATTTAAAAATTTTGCAAGTTTAATTGGAGTTTGACCACCAAACTGAGCAATAATACCAACTAAGTTTCCTTTTTCTTTTTCTTTTTTAATAATATTAAAGACATACTCTTCTTTTAAAGGTTCAAAGTATAACCGGTCACTTGTATCATAATCAGTTGATACAGTTTCTGGATTACAGTTAATCATTATGGTCTCAAAACCAGCATCTTTTAGTGCAAAACTAGCCTGACAACAGCAATAATCGAACTCTATTCCTTGTCCTATTCTATTTGGTCCACCCCCTAAAATAATAATTTTTTTCTTAGCTGATGGATCAGCCTCACACTCAGAATTAACTGAAAAATTTCTTTGGTATGTAGAATACATATAAGGAGTAAATGATTTAAACTCAGCCGCACAAGTATCAACTTTCTTAAATACAGGTAATATTTTAAGAGCAGTTCTTTTACTTCTAACAACATCTTCAGATGTTTTAGTAAGCTCTGATAATTTTTTGTCAGAAAAACCAATTGATTTTATTCTATTAAACTCGTTAAAATATTTTGGTAATCCTTTCTTTTTAATCTTAGTCTCATTGTCTACAATTTCTTTAATTTGCTCTAAGAACCAAGGGTCTATTTTTGATAAAGCAAATATTCTCTTTAAATTTATCTTTTTTCTAATCGCCTCAGCAACAAGTAGAATTTTATTTGGAATACTTTCTTTAAGTTTCTTTTCAATTTGTTTTTTATTTAGGTCAAATATTCTATCCAACCCTGAAAATCCCGTTTCAAGAGAAACTAATGCTTTTTGAAGCGACTCTTTAAAGTTTCTTCCAATAGCCATTGCCTCACCAACTGACTTCATGGATGTGCCTAAAGTTGCGGGTGAAGTTGAAAATTTTTCAAATGTAAATCTTGGAATTTTAGTTACTATATAATCAATACTAGGCTCAAACGATGCGGGAGTTACTTTTGTAATCTCATTTTTTAATTCATCTAGAGTGTAACCAACAGCAAGTTTAGCCGCAACTTTTGCAATTGGAAAACCAGTTGCCTTTGATGCAAGAGCAGATGATCTAGACACTCTTGGGTTCATTTCAATTACAACCATTCTTCCATTTTTAGGATTGATTGCGAATTGAACATTTGATCCACCTGTTTCAACTCCAATTTTTCTAAGACAGGCAATTGATGCATTTCTCATTACTTGGTACTCTTTATCAGTTAAGGTAAGAGCGGGAGCGACAGTAACTGAGTCTCCTGTATGAATTCCCATTGGATCAATATTTTCAATTGAACAGATTATAATACAGTTATCTTTTTTATCTCTCACAACTTCCATCTCGAACTCTTTCCAACCCTCTAAACACTCTTCAACTAGAACTTGACTTACAGGAGACTCATGTAATCCGCTTTTAATAATTTTTAGATATTCCTTTTCATTTTTAGCAATTCCACCACCAAGACCTCCAAGAGTAAATGCGGGTCTTATGATTGCAGGTAATCCAATTTTATTTAAAACTTTTGATGCTTGATTGATGTTGTTGACAATTTCAGATTTAGGTAAATCTAAACCGATATCAATCATATTTTTTCTAAATTTCTTTCTATCTTCTGCGTTAGAAATTGCCTTAGAGTTTGCGCCGATTAATTCTATTTTATATTTTTTTAAAATTCCTCTTTTCTCAGCTTCCATTGCAAGGTTAAGGGCTGTTTGACCACCCATAGTTGGAAGGATTGCATTTGGTTTTTCTTTTTTGAGAATTTTTTCTAAAACCTCGAGAGTAATAGGCTCAATATAAGTTTTATCTGCAACATCAGGATCAGTCATAATTGTTGCAGGATTTGAATTAATTAATACAACTTTATAACCTTCGTCCCTTAAGGCTTTGCATGCTTGCGTTCCTGAGTAATCAAATTCACAAGCTTGGCCAATAATAATTGGACCAGCTCCGACAACTAATATTTTTTTAAGATCTTTTCTTTTTGGCATTTTTTTTCATGTTGTTAATAAATTCTTGAAATAAATAAACACTGTCTTGAGGTCCAGGGTTTGACTCTGGGTGATATTGAACTGAAAATATTGGTTTAGTTTTTAATTTGATACCTTCAATACAATTATCAAATAGCGATTTATGAGTAACCTCAATATTTTTTGGTAAACTTTCTCTAACAACTTCAAAACCATGATTTTGACTAGTTATTTCAACGTTATCATAGACTAAATTTTTAACAGGGTGGTTAGCACCTCTATGACCCAGTTTCATCTTTTTTGTTTTAGCCCCAAGTGTTAATGCAAGTATTTGATGACCTAAACAAATGCCAAATATTGGTAAATTTTTTTTAATTAATTTTTTTATTATATCAATTGCATATTTACCAGTTGCAGCTGGGTCTCCTGGTCCATTCGATAGAAATATACCGTTAGGTTTGAGGGCTAAAATTTTTTCTGCAGTAGTTTTACATGAGACAACAGTTACCTTACAATTAAAGTCAGCAAAATATCTCAAAATATTTTTCTTTATTCCATAATCAATTGCTATCACATGAAAAGAATTTTTATTATTTTTTTTATAGCCAGTTTCTTTTTTCCAAGTTTTAAGACCTTTCCAAATATAGTTTTTTGGCGTTGTAACCTTTTCTGCAAGGTCAAGATTTTTTAATCCACTCCATTTAGTTGTTAAGTTTGTTAATTTACTGATATTAAATTTACCATTTTTGTCATGAGCAATTGTTCCTTTTGGAGCACCTTTGTCTCTTATGAAATTTGTTAAACTTCTAGTATCTAATCCTGTAATTCCAATAATCTTATTTTTTTTAAGCCACGCATCTAAATGTAGAAATGATCTATAATTTGATGGTGATGTTATTTCTGAATTAAATATTACTCCTTTAGTCCAAATTTTGTCAGACTCATAATCTTCTTTATTAGTTCCGACATTTCCTATGTGTGGAAAAGTAAAGTTTATAATTTGTCCCGCATAAGACGGATCTGATATGATTTCCTGATACCCTGTTAAAGATGTATTAAAACAAACTTCTCCAGTTGCTTTTCCTTGATAACCAATTCCTATTCCTTTAAAAATTTTCTTATTTTCAAGAACTAAAATGCCTGTGTGAATTTTTGAATTTTTTGAGTTAGTTTTTTTTGTTTTTTTTATCAATTACAACTCATAAGTTAAAGGTTAATACAATAATTGATTTATTATCGCAACAGAGATGTATTATAAAATTGTAAAAAAACAATTTTTCTTTTGAACATTTTTTTCTTTGAAGTAGATTAAAAAATTATGTCATTAAAAGAAACTATCGAAACTGAATATAAAAACGCTTTAAAAGCTAAAGATAAATCAAAAATATCAACTTATAGGCTAATTTTATCATCGATTAAGGATTTAGACATATTAAATAGATCTGGCCCAAATAAAAAAATAACAGACGACGATGATATTAAAAAGCTTATAAAAAAAATGGTTAAACAAAGAGCCGAATCGATAGATATTTATAAAAAAAATAATAGAACGGATCTCTTAGAGGTCGAACAGAATGAATTTTATATTTTAACAAGTTTTTTACCAAAACAGCTTGGAGATGAAGAAACAAAAAAAATATGCGCGGAATTAATTTCTAAGTTGGGAGCAAGTTCAGTTAAAGATATGGGTAAGGTTATGGGAGAATTAAAAAAATTACATTCAGATGAAATTGATTTTGCAAAAGCAGGCTCTCTAATAAAAGAATTGTTAAATACGTAATGAAGTATCCTAAAGAATATCTTGATGAAATTAAAACAAGACTAAAAGTTTCAACAGTTGTTTCAAAGTCTGTGGCTTTAAAAAAAAGAGGAAAAGAATATGTCGGCTTATCTCCTTTTAAAAATGAAAAGACCCCGTCATTCACGGTGAATGATGAAAAAGAATTTTATCATTGTTTTGCAACATCTGAACATGGAAATATTTTTGATTTTGTGATGAAAACTCAAAATTTTAAATTTGGTGAAGCAGTTAAACATTTAGCTCAATTGGCAGGTATGCAACCATATTTGTTTTCAAAAAAAGATGAAGAAAGAGAAAAAAAATGGAAAGAGTATTTATCTATCTATAATCAATATGTAGATTTTTATCATAATGAATTATTAAAAAATGAAACTCTCACTAATGTAAGAGATTATCTAAAAAATAGATCACTAGGCAAAGAAGAAGTTAAAAAATTCAAGATTGGATATATAGAAAAAAATCCTAATTTAATTGATAAACTAAAAAAAGAATTTAATGACCAAGCATTAGTTGAAAGTGGTTTATTTTATTTAGATGAAAAAAATAAAACTTATGTAGAAAGATTTAGAGGTCGATTGATATTTCCGATAAACAATATTTCAGGCCAACCTATTGCATTAGGTGGAAGAATAATAGAAAAACTGGATTATCTGGCAAAATACATTAACTCACCAGAAACCTCTTTTTTTAAAAAGGGTTCAAATTTATATAATTTAGATTTAGCTAGAAAATTATCCAATAAATTAAACCATATCTATTTAGTTGAAGGTTACATGGATGTTGTGGGTTTAAGTAAAAATGGAATCGAGAATGTAGTTGCAAACCTTGGTACTTCTTTGACAGACAGACAAATCTTAACTCTAAACCAATTTTTTGATGACATAATAATTTGTTTTGATGGTGATGAAAGTGGATACAAAGCTGCTTTAAGAGCAGCAGAAAATTCAATCAAAGAATTAAAACCAGAAAAACAAATTTCTTTTTTATTTTTACCCGATAAAGAAGACCCAGATAGCTACGTAAACAAAAATGGTAAAGAAAATTTTATAAATTTTACTGAACAAAGCAAGTTGTCAATTCATCAATTTATTTTTAGCCATTATAAAAAACAGACTGAAAATAACCCTTCATCAATGGCTATTTTTGAAAAAAAGCTGAGAGATATAGCTAATACAATTAAAGATGATTTTATCAAAAAATATGTTCTTGAATATTTTTTAGAAAAAGTTTCAGAATTAACACCTCATTCTAATCACAATAGGAAAAAGTTTTATTTCAAAAAAACTAAAACATTAGACTCTACTAAAAAACACTATAATGAAAGCCAATCTTTAACAGGTGTTGAGCTCAAAGAATTTTCTTTATTATACTTAATTATGAATAATTTAAAATTGTTGCAGAACCATATCCATTTAATAGAAAATATTAAATTGTTTACAAAGGTAAATAAGCAGATATTTGATTGCATTATTGAAAAACTTAAGACTGGTGAACAGATAAGTATTGAAAATTTGGATCTAGATAAACAGTTGTTAGATAAAATTAATAAATTTGCTCCGATTAAACATATTTTGAAAAATAAATCTGATGACGAACATGAAATTATTGAGCTATTAGAAGACACTTCAAGAGATTTAATGAACTATGATCTCGAATTCAGAATTCAAGAATTAGAATCGAAGTTTTCCAAAGATTTGAGTGAGACAACATTTAATGAGCTAAAAGAGCTAAAAAAAAAGCAAAATATCAATTAATTATCATAAATTAATAATGGATTTTTGGAGATTTGACACTATATAAGACTCTTCAAACTATATTGCTGTGGAAAGAATAATTACAAAATCATTTGCTAGATTAATGGGTCGTGGCACTCATAGAGGCTTCATCACTCATGAAGAATTGAGCAAATCATTAGGTAAGAGAAATCTTTCAGACGAAAATTTAGCTCAAGCTTTTATTCACATTTTGGATGAAAAAGTTTCACTTGTAGAAAAAAAATCAGATTTTAAAGTTTTAAGAAAAAAAGAAGGTTCTTCAAAAGAGGAAGGCAAAACATTAGAAAAAAGTGATGACCCTATAAGAATGTATCTTAGAGAAATGGGTGGTGTCGAATTGTTATCTAGAGAAGGTGAAATTGCTATAGCAAAAAGAATAGAGGCAGGTAAGGATGTAATGCTGATTGCACTTTCACAAAGTCCAATTACAGCACAACAATTTTTTGAATGGAATGAAAAATTGCAAAAAGATGAAATTTTAGTAAGAGAAATAATAGATATAGACACAAATTACATGGAGGACGAGTCAACAGGTCCTAGCGCTAAACAAAAAAATTCAGGAGAGACAGAAAAAGAACAAGGTAGCTCAGATGATGGAGATGATGATTTCAATCCAACTCTTGCTGCAATGGAATCTGAAATAAAACCTAAAGTGTTGAAAACAGTTAGTGATTTGACTAAAGATTATAATAAACTCATTAAATACCAAAAAGAAAAGTTAGAGTGTGTTTTAAATTCTCAAGTATTTTCTGCTAATAAAGAAAAAAGTTATGAAAAAATTGTAAATGAAATTTTAGAAAATATTAAATCTTTACAATTATCCCCATCTGTTTTGGAGGAGTTAGTTCAAAAACATTATGTTGAAAATAAAAAAATAATTTCATTAGAGGGCAATTTATTAAGACTTGCGATTGACGCAAGTATTTCAAGAAATGAATTTATTAAATTTTATATAGGAAATGAAATTAATCCTAATTTAAAAAAGTTTTTAGATACAAATTCTGTCTGGAAGAAATTTTTTATTAAAAATAAAGATGAATTTAAAAATATAAGGGAAAGATTAATAGAAATAAGTAATAAACTAGGAATTTCAGTCACAGACTTTAAAAAATTAGTAAGCCGAATTCAAAAAGGGGAGAAGGAATCAAGAATTGCTAAAAAAGAAATGGTAGAAGCTAACTTGAGATTAGTAATTTCGATAGCAAAAAAATATACTAATAGAGGGCTACAATTTCTTGACTTAATTCAGGAGGGAAACATTGGTTTGATGAAAGCTGTAGATAAATTTGAGTACAGAAGAGGTTATAAATTTTCAACATATGCAACTTGGTGGATACGACAAGCTATTACAAGATCAATTGCTGATCAGGCAAGAACTATAAGAATACCAGTCCATATGATTGAAACAATTAATAAAATAGTCAGAACTCAAAGATTAATCCTAAGTGAATTTGGTAGAGAAGCAACACCTGAGGAACTTGCTAAAAAACTGCGAATGCCTTTAGATAAAGTAAGAAAAGTACTAAAAATTTCAAAAGAACCAGTTTCACTTGAAAAACCAGTTGGTGATGAAGAGGATAGCAGTCTTGGAGATTTTATTGAAGATACAAAAGCCCTTGCTCCATTAGAACAAGCAATTAAATCAAATTTAGGTGAGGCTACTACTAAAATACTTTCAACTTTAACACCAAGAGAAGAAAGGGTTTTAAGAATGCGTTTTGGAGTTGGAATGAATACTGATCATACTTTAGAAGAGGTTGGTTTACAATTTTCGGTGACTAGAGAGAGAATTCGTCAGATTGAGGCCAAAGCACTTAGAAAATTAAAACATCCTAGTAGATCTAAACAATTAAAAAGTTTCTTAGAGAGCTAAAGTAAATTTAATTGGGCCGTTAGCTCAATAGTAGAGTACTGCATTGACATTGCAGGGGTAGTTGGAGCGTAACCAACACGGCCCACCATTTAATGATTATCTCTAATTGATAACTGAGTAAAAATGTTATAACACAATAATTGTTTGGGCCTGTAGCTCAGTTGGTTAGAGCAGTACACTCATAATGTATTGGTCCCAGGTTCGAGTCCTGGCGGGCCCACCAAATCCAGTATAATCTACAAAATTTATTAAGTTAATTATTTATAAAATCTTCTAAAACTTTAAACAGGACGTTTATATCACCATCATTAGAATTTAAAATTGATGAAAATTCCTCTTTTTGAGTTCTTGCTAAACTTAATCCTTCAATTATCAAATCTCTAATTAATGGGTTTTCAGAGTTTTTAGTATAAATTCTCCAATCAATCTTTACCTCAGGCCTTTCATTTGTTCCTTTCAGTAAAGAATTCACAATTGTATAATTATCATTTAATATCTCTTTTCCATAAACATCAATCTCTGGATTAGTATATTCTGCCAATCTGCTTGAAAAACTTTTTAAAAAATATTGTTTAAAAATTTTTTCATATTTATCTTTTTGATCATCACTTAAACTTTTTCTAGCTGATCCAAGGGTGTAAAATCCAATCCCTTTAATATCTACAGTTTCCAAGGCAATTTTTTTTAATTCGCTAATTTTATCTGCTTTCGAAATATTTTCTGATAAAACTTTTGAAGCTCTATTTACTGTAGATTGAACAAAAACATCTGGTTGGATAGAATAAGCAATATTCGTGATTAAAAAATAATATATAAAAATAAATAAATATTTTTTTTTAATTTGCATTAAATTAGATTAAAGCTTATTTATTTTCAATCTCTTCCCAATCACTATCGTTTTGTGTATTGGTAATTTCTTTAGTATTAGCAATTTTTTGTTGTCTGTCCTGTAAGTATAAACTTTTTACTGATGCATAAAAATCAATTGAATTTTCTTTGAGATTTTCAATTGAATCATAATTTTTTGCTCTAAAATCAACACCTCCTGTCACTTTTGAGCTGTAATAATCTATGTCTCTAAAATAATGAGTATCATTTCTCACAGTCACATTATACCAGGCGTCTCCTCCAAAAAAGTTTACTGTAGAAGCAACAGTATCTCTTGCTGTACTGGGACCTAAAACTGGTAACACTATATAACAACCTGGGCCAACACCTGCTTTTGCTAACGATTGCCCATAATCCTCTTTTTCATATTCTATAATTCCCAAAGTTTGAGCCACGTCAAAAATACCTAATACACCAACAGTAGAGTTGATTAGAAATCTTCCAGTATTAATTCCAGCTAAAGCAAGATCACCCTGAAGTATGTTGTTTGGAATAGTTACGAGATTTGATAAATTATCTAGAGAATTACTTACTCCTGTTTTTACTGGTGAGGGAAATTTTTTATAAACACTTGCTACTGGCTTAAAGACAATTCCATCTAAAGCTTGATTAAATGCAAATGTTGCTCTGTTAACTCCCTCAAAACAATCTTTAACTTCAGAAGGTTCATTTTTTTTCAAAAGAAGTTCTCCATCAGATGACGCATAAGCATTAAGAGTTAGCGTCAAAGTTGTAATTATAATTATTCCAAATTTCTTTATCATTGTGATCCTTATAATATATTAAAAATTAAAGTAAATTAAGTATTTATATTAAATGAGCTCAAAATTAGGCCAATATTTGACAAGAAATTACTCAATTAATTTTGATTTTCCCAAAAGAGACAAGGAAAAAATCATATTTATCATTTTGCATTATACAGGTATGAAGAAAGAATTAGATGCAATAAAAAGACTCTGCGATTCTCAATCAAAAGTAAGCTCACACTACTTAATCAAAAATAATGGAGAAGTAATAAATCTAGTTCCTGATTTATATACTGCCTGGCATGCAGGAGAGTCTTGTTGGAAAAAATTTAGATCATTAAATAAATATTCTATTGGTATTGAAATTTGTAATCCTGGACATGATTATGGATATAGAAAATTTTCATCAAGACAAATTTTTTCATTACTTAAATTGACTAAATATTTGAAAAAAAAATATAATATTAAAAAACAAAATATTTTAGGCCACTCTGATATAGCACCAAATCGTAAAAAAGACCCTGGAGAAAAATTTCCTTGGAAACAATTAGCAAAGAAAAACTTATGTATTTGGCATAATTTGAGTGAAGATAAATTGAAAAAAAATAGAAGTTTAATATTAAAACCTAATGAGGAAAAATTATTTTTTAATAACCTTTATCTAATTGGTTACTTAAGGACTAAAATTAAAAAAGAAAAAAATAATCTCATAAAAGCATTTCAAAGAAGATTTAGACAAAGTTTGATTAATGGTAAAATTGATAGAGAATGTCTATTAATAAGTAAAAAACTAATAAAATCCTATTATTCCTCTTGATATTTTATTATTAAATTATAGATTGTATTTGCCAGATGAACGACTTGTCACTTTAATTTAATTAAAGAGGAAAGTCCGGACTCTACAAGGATACAGTGCCAGGTAACACCTGGCGGGGGCGACCCTAGGGATAGTGCCACAGAAAATAAACCGCCATAACATGGCAAGGGTGAAAAGGTGTGGTAAGAGCACACCGGTTCTATTGGTAACAATGAACGCTGGAAAACCCCACTGGGAGCAAGACTAAGTAGAGATGACATTGTTGAAAAACAAAAAGCCATCCTTGGCTAGTCATCAGGGTTAGTTGCTTGAGCTTGAGAGTGATCTCAAGCCTAGACAAATGATAAGTTTAAATGACAGAACCCGGCTTATAGTTCATCTGGCAAATTTAATCTAATATTTATCTGTTTAAATGTTCTCCTTTTGAATCACTTTTTTGTGGCAAAAATACTTATTTTAATCATAAATTGAAGGTATTGACTATGTTGTAAAAAACCCATAATATCCCATATATTCCCAAATAAGGGTATATAAAAATTATGGTTTATGTTTTTATCGAGTCACGAAAACAAATTGGACAAAAAAGGGAGGGTGTCGGTGCCTGCAAGTTATAGGTCACACTTATCCAACCTTGGGTATAACGGAGTAATCTGCTACCCATCATTTAATTATCAATCAATAGAAGCATGGCCACAAGACAGAATAGAAAAAATTTCTAGTACAATTGACTCGTTGAATCCTTTCGAGGAAAAAAGAGATTATTTTGCAACATCAATACTATCAGAAAGTGTTAATCTGCAGTTTGATAGTGAAGGAAGAATATCACTTACATCAAAATTACTTAAACACGCAAAAATAAAAAATAGCATGTTGTTTGTTGGTCAGGGAAAAACTTTTCAAATATGGGAGCCAACAATTTTTGAAAAATTTAAGGTTAATGCAAAGAAAAAAGCAAATTTAAATCGTGCTAGCCTTAAGTGGGAGCTTCAACTTAACAAATAACGGGGGATAACAAGATGACAATTAACTTTAAAACACCAGAGATTAAAGAGTTGCAACCAAGACTTTTAGTAATGGGAGTCGGCGGAGCAGGTGGAAATGCAATAAACGAAATGATTGAACATGGGATGCAAGGAGTTGAATTTATTGCAGTTAACACTGATGCACAAGATCTAAAACATAGCAAAGCAAAATCTAAAATTCAGATTGGTTTAAATTTAACAAAAGGTTTAGGTGCTGGTGCAAAACTTGATATTGGTCAAGCAGCTGCAGATGAATCTCTAAACGAAATAGTAAATATTCTACAAGGTGCAAACATGGTTTTTATAGCTGCAGGAATGGGAGGTGGAACAGGAACTGGGGCAGCCCATGTAATTGCAAGAGCAGCTAAGGAACTGAATATATTGACCGTCGGAGTTGTAACACTCCCTTTTTTATATGAAGGACCTTCAAGAATGAGAAGAGCTCAAATTGGTCTTGAGGAGTTGAGAAAACATGTCGATACAATAATTGTAATCCCAAATCAAAATTTGTTCAAAATTGCAAATGAACAAACAACATTTGAAGAGTCATTTAATCTTTCAAATAATGTTTTAATGCATGGAGTGCAGAGCGTGACTGACTTAATGGTAAGACCTGGAATAATTAATCTAGACTTTGCAGATGTTGAAACTGTTATGGCTTCAATGGGTAAAGCTATGATGGGAACAGGTGAAGCAGAAGGAGACGGTAGAGCAATGCAAGCAACAGAAATGGCTATCAGCAATCCCTTAATTGATGATTATACTCTTAAAGGTGCAAAAGGATTGTTAGTAAATATTACAGGTGGCAAAGATCTTAAACTTTTTGAGGTTGACGAAGTAGTAAATAAAATTAGGTCTGAAGTTGAAGCTGATGCTGAGGTAATTATAGGTGCAATAACAGACTCTTCCCTTGAAGGTAAAATAAGAGTATCAATTGTTGCAACATCTTTAGATAATCAACAACCAGAATCGAAGTCAGTTGTTAACATGGTCCATAGAATACAAAATCGTAATACAGGATACTCAGATTTTGGATCTAATGGTGCTACCGCTTCTTTTTCATTCTCTAATAATATTTCAAACCCAGTTACTCATGGGGCAAATGCTTTGAAGCTTGAAAATGAGGTTGTTTCTGAAAATTTTAATGACTCTGTTGATGAAGTGAATAATCAGTATCATGAAGAACTGGTAAAAAATCAAGAGGCAGAAAATATTGTTGAGAATACATCTACTGAAGATGAAATTTCATTTTCTGAGGAAGCAGTCACATCACCTGAATTTGAAACTGAGATATCAAATGATTTAAAAGAATTTGGTGTGGACACCGATGAACCAGACTTATTTAGTTCTGAAAATCAATCCTCTAGTACAGAAAATTTATTAGATTCATCCGAAGAAGAAAAAGATGATGATGATCTTGAAATACCAGCATTTTTAAGAAGACAAAAAAATTAATGGTCTTCAAAAAAATAAATGAAAGCCACCATGGTACTGGATACTATAAAACATTATCCAGTACTGCTAGATGAAATAATCAGCATTATTACCCCTCAACATGGTGGCACATTTATTGATTGTACTTTTGGACAGGGTGGGTATTCAGAAAAAATATTAAGTTACAAAGATACTCATGTAATTGCTTTAGACAGAGATATAGAAAGTAAAAAAAAAGCTGATAAAGTTTCAAATAAATTTCAAGATAGATTTATCTTTAAAAATAAAAAATTTAGTCAATTAGAAAACTTAAAACTAAAAAATATAAATATAAGAGGTGTGGTTTTTGATTTAGGTTATTCCTATACGCAAATAAAAGATCCTGCAAAAGGTTTATCATTTAACACGCTAGGTGATTTAAATATGAAAATGGGAATAAATGATTTTTCAGCAAAGGAAGTGATAAATAAATTAGATGCTATTGAGCTTACTAAGATTTTTAGATTTTTTGGTGAAGAAAAAGAGGCAAAAAAAATTGCAATTAATATAGTTAGAGAAAGAGAAAAAAAAATAATTGATACAAAAACATTAGTTGAAATAATTCATAATACTAAAAGAAAAAAAAATTTTAAAACACATAGTGCTACTAAAGTTTTCCAAGCATTGAGAATTTTTGTAAATAAGGAGATAACTGAATTAATTCAAGGACTGATATCTGCTTCAAAAATATTAAAAAAGGATGGTATTTTAGCTGTAGTTACTTTTCATTCATTAGAAGACAAAATAGTGAAATACTTTTTTAAAAGTTTATCTGAAAAAAAAAGTATTTCTAGATATTTACCTAAATTAGATCAGCCTGACACCTTATTTAAAATAATAAAAAAAAAACCAATTATCCCTTCTGCTAAAGAATTAAGAGAAAATATTTCGTCAAGATCTGCAAAACTCAGATATATTATTAAAAAAGATAATTTCTATGACTTTGAGACAGATATTTATAAAAAATTTAATAATTTATTAAAAATTGAAAATTTTGGAAATAAACTATGAAAAAATTTTCAGTAATTTTTTTG
>CACDSX010000019.1 GCA_902555655.1 uncultured Pelagibacteraceae bacterium
ATAAAAAATTAAATAATGATATAAGTTATTACCTTCATAGACCATCTGCTACAGACAAATCTATGGCTCCTCATGGACAAGATTGTTTTTACGTTTTAGTTCCGGTGCCAAATAATCAGTCAAAAATTGATTGGTCTATTGAAGGAGAAAAAATGAAAAATCTAGTCATTGATAAAATGGAAAAAGATTTAATGCCCGAACTGAGGAAAAATATTGTTGAAGATTTTTATTTAACACCAGATTACTTTGAAAAAGATTTGAACACTAAATATGGTTCTGGTTTTTCAATTCAACCAAAATTTTCACAATCAGCTTATTTTAGGTTTCACAACAAATCTGAAATATATAATGGTCTTTATTTTGTTGGAGCAGGTACTCATCCAGGCGCTGGTGTACCAGGAGTACTTTCATCCGCGAAAGTATTAGATAAAATTTTATAATGTCTAAGAAGAGTTACTTATCTGTCTATGCTAGATCATTCAGTTGGGCTGGTTTTTTTTTACCTAAACAGACATTTACAAAATGTTCAGCTTTGTATGATTTTTGCAGAGTTGCGGACAACATTGCAGATGATGATGATGAAATAGAAAATAAAGAAAAAAAATTTATTCAATTTGAAAATGATTTTAATCAAAAAAACTTAGATAATATAATTATCAAAAATATGTGGAGTCTTATTGAAGAGTTCAATATATCTTTAAAAATTGTGCAAGATTTATTGATTGGGATTAAATCAGATATCAAAGATACAGTTAAATTAAATTCAAAAAAAGATCTTTTGATTTACTCATACAGAGTAGCAGGAACTGTTGGGTTAATGATGGCAAAAATTTTAAGAGTTGATAAAAAAAACTCACTAAAATCAGCTATTGACCTTGGAATTGCAATGCAACTCACTAACATATCAAGAGATGTAATTGAGGATTCAAAAAATAATCGTTTTTACATAAATGAAAATTTTCAGGAAATTTCATCAACAATTAAACTTGCTGATACTTTTTATGAAAATTCATTTTATTCAATTAAGGATATACCAATAAGTTTCCGTTTTTCTATTTTAGTTGCTAGAAGAGTTTATAGGAAAATAGGACTTAAAATTTTAAATAAAAAAAACTTAGAAAATTATCAGAATTCAGGAAAGATATATGTTTCAAGTATAGAAAAGATCTTAGAGACTTTTCTTTCAATTTTAGACTTAATTAAACTAACATTCAGTAATAAAAGAAATGATCAAATACAACATGATCATACTTTAATTAATGAAGAGATAAATTTAGATGAAAGAATTTGATTACATTATTATTGGTGGTGGTTGTGCAGGATTATCACTTGCCTATGAATTGGAAATTCATGAAAAATTAAAAGATAAAACTTTAGCAATTATTGAGCCTAGAGAAGAATATAAAAAAGATAAAACTTGGTCTTTTTGGAAAGTGGCATCACATAACTTTGAAGATTGTGTAAAAAAAAATTGGGAAAATTTTACAGTAAATATTCCAAAAAAAACAAAACATTTAAAATGTGCCGTTTATCCATACCAAAGTGTTGATAGTGGATTGTTTTATGAAAAAATAAACAGCAAATTGAAAGAAAATAAAAATATTTCTTTTTTTAAAAATATAAGCGAAATTAATTCAAAAAATTCTTTCATTTTCAATAGTGTTCCATCAATTAAAAAGGATTATCGTAATCTTTGGCAACATTTTTGTGGTGTGGAAATTGAAACTCAAAATGATTTTTTTGATGATGAAATTTTTAATCTTATGGATTTTGACTGTGATCAAAGAGAAAGTGTTCATTTTTTTTATACCTTGCCCTACTCAAAAACTAAAGCTTTAGTCGAAACAACTTGGTTATCAAAAATGAATGATAGTTCTCAAAAAGATTATGATCATCAAATAAAGGATTACATTGAAAATCATTTAAATTTAAAAAATTACAAAATAACTTATAAAGAAGAAGGTACAATACCCCTATTCTACCCATCATATGAAGAAACAAAAAATAAAATAAATATTGGAACTGCTGGAGGTATGACCAGATTAAGCACGGGTTATACTTTTTTAAATATTCAAGAACATAGTAAATACATATGTAAAAATATTGAAAATATTTCCAAAATTAAAAAATTTGAAATAAGTAAAAAATATCAGTTCTTAGATGATATTTTTTTAAGAGTTCTAAATAAAAATCCTAAAATTATGCCTAATATATTCTTTAAAATGTTTAAGAGTTCACCAAAGACTGTTATAAAATTTTTATCCAACAAAAGTAATTTTTTTGAGGATTTGTCTATTATATTAAAGATGCCAAAAATAATTTTTATTAAAGCTTTATTCTATTAGTTATATAAAAAATGAATAATAAAATTAAAAAAATAAATTTAAATCATTCTTTTATTTTTTTTTTACTTTGTAATGCTTTTTCAATACTAACTTTTAATATTTCTTATTTTACAATATCTCCATTGATTTGCTTATTATTAATTTTAAGTATTGGCGTTTCTCACGGATCGCTTGACAACGAAAAAGGAAGAAAGCTTTTCCATTTTTTTGGTATTAATAATTTTTTTATTTTTTATTTGTCGTATATCTTAATCTCATTAATAGTAATAATTTTATGGATAATTATACCAGCTATTTCCTTAATCATTTTTTTAATAATAGCCTCATATCATTTTGGTAAAGAAGACACTCAATTCTTAATAATTAAGAGATCAAATCTTAATCAATTATTATTTTTTTTAAAAGGTGCTTTAATAATTTTAGCACCAATGTACTTTCATTTTGATGAAACAATATCCATATTCAAATTTTTACTAATTGATAATGAGAATTTTTATAAATTTTTAGATTTAATAGAATTAAATAAGATAATATTTTACGGTATTATTCTATCAACATTATCCAGTATTATATTATTTACTCAAAATTTTGAACTTAAAAAGTTTACAATTTTTTTAGATTATTTTTCAATACTAATAATCAATTATTACTTCACTCCTTTAGTAGCATTTACAATTTATTTCTGTTTTTTACATTCCATAAGGCACAGTATCTCATTAATGTTTGAGTTAGATAAAAATGACCTGATCAATGGTTTAAAAATCTTCACAAAAAAAGCTTTACCGCTAACAATTCTTGCTGCTACTTTTTGTTTTGTAGGGCTCTATTTATTAAATAATACCTACAATTTTGATAGTTCAATTCTTAAAATTATATTTATAGGTTTGGCGTCTCTAACCTTTCCACATATATTGCTCGAATATTTAATTGAAAAAAATGAAAAATAAGGTACTAAAAATTTTATTATCTTCCCCAAGAGGGTTTTGTGCTGGCGTTGAAAGAGCTATTGAAATTGTTGAAAAATCGATCCAGAAATATGGTGCTCCAGTTTATGTTCGTCATGAAATAGTTCATAACAAATTTGTAGTGGATGATTTAAAAAGCAGAGGAGCTATCTTTGTGGAAGAGCTCGAGGAGATAGAGGACAAATCAAGGCCAGTTATTTTTTCAGCACATGGTGTTCCAAAAAAAATACCAGAGGATGCAAAGAACTATAATATGACTTATGTTGATGCTACATGTCCTCTAGTTTCAAAGGTGCATAGAGAAGCTGAAAATCTGCATAAGGCTGGTTTTCATTTGATTTTAATTGGACATCAAAATCATCCTGAAGTTGTGGGTACAATGGGTCAATTACCTAAAGGATCTATTGATTTAATTCAAAATGAAGATGATGCAAAAAGATACAATACTGAAAATAAAAAAATTTCTTATGTTACTCAAACTACTTTGTCAGTTGATGACACAAGAGACATAATAAAAATATTAAAAAATAAATTTCCTAATATAAAAGAGCCTGCAAAAGAAGATATTTGTTATGCCACAACAAATAGACAGATGGCTGTTAAAAATATAGCAAAAGAATGTGATTTATTTTTTGTAATCGGCAGTAGAAATTCTTCTAATTCTGTAAGATTAGTTGAAGTTGCAAAAAAATCTGGCTGTTCAAATTCTCAATTAATTCATTCACAAAGTGAAATTCCATTCGATTTAATTGAAAATTCAAATACAATTGGTATTTCATCTGGGGCTTCTGCACCTGAAATTTTAGTTGATAATTTTATAAATGAATTAAAAAATAGATTTACAGTTAGTATAGATGAAATAGAAATCATCAAAGAAGATGTAGTTTTTAAAGTTCCAAAAAAATTAAATTAAAATGGCTGTTTATACAAAGATAAATAATAAAGAAATTTCTTTTATCAATAAAAAATTTGAAGTAGATAGAATTATTAGCTTTAAAGGTATCAAGCAAGGAATTGAAAATACTAATTATTTGTTAAAATCAAAAAATAATAAATTTATATTAACAATTTTTGAAAAAAGAGTTTCTAGAAAAGAAATACCATTTTTTATGAAACTAATGGATCAATTAAATAATTATAAAATTAATTGCCCAAAGCCTATTAAGAATAGAGATGGAAACTACCTTATAAAAATAAAGAATAAATCAGCTTGCATTGTTTCATTTCTTAATGGAAAGGATAAAAAATCTCTTAATTCAAAAAATTGTTATGAAATAGGAAAAATGATTGCACAAATGCATTTGTCTACAAGTAAAATCAATCTTCATAGAAAAAACTCTATGGCTGTTACAAATCTCAATCCTTTATTAAATAGTATAAAATTTAAATCAAAAAAATTTATTAATTTAGAAAAATTTTTAAAACATAGCTTTAAAGATATTAAGAAAAAATGGCCAAAAAAATTACCAAAAGGAATAATTCATGGAGATTTATTTATAGATAATATTTTTTTTAAAAATAACAAATTATCAGGAATTATTGATTTTTACTTCGCAGCAAATGATTATTTTATGTATGAGATTGCTATTTGTATTAATGCTTTGTGTTTTGATAAGATAAATAAAAAATTTCAAATTAATAAACAAAAGATAAGAAATTTGATTAGAGGTTATGAAAATATCAAAAAAATTTCTACTAATGAAAAAAAGTCATTAAATATTTTATGCAGGGGAGCAGCTATGAGATATTTCCTTACTAGACTTTATGACTACACAAATACACCTAAAACAGCACTTATAAAAATTAAAGATCCAAGAGAATATTATCAAAAATTAGTAATTCACAATAATTTAAGATCTTATAAAGATTATTTAAAATAATGATTAAAATTTACACTGATGGTTCATGCCTGGAAAATCCTGGTAATGGTGGTTGGGCAGCAATTATCGATGATAATAAAAAAATAAAAAAAATCAGTGGTAGTGAAAAGAATACTACAAACAATAGAATGGAATTAATGGCCCCTATTAGTGCATTAAAAGATTTAGATCCCAATCATCAAATAGAAATCTTCACTGACTCTCAATATGTTAAGCTTGGTATAACTGAGTGGATAAATACTTGGATAAAAAATAATTGGAAAACTTCAAAAAAAGAGAATGTAAAAAATAAAGATTTATGGATAGAATTATATAATCTCAACCAATCATTAAATATAAAATGGAATTGGGTTAAAGCTCATGCGGGCGATCCATTAAATGAAGAGGTTGATTTAATGGCAAAAAAAGCTGCAAATTCAAATTAATTTTATAAAATTTTCAGCAGCAGATATTTCACAAGAGCCAGTATCTTTTTCTTCTTGTAATTTTATTACCTTCATATTGTCAATAAACATTGTATACCTGTTAGATCTTACTCCTAGCCCTCTTGTACTTTTATCTACATCCGCACCAATTGCTTTAGTAAAATTTAAAAATGGGTCACCCATCATTATAATTTTATCACCTACATTATTTTCTTTACCCCAGGCGTTCATAACAAATGGATCATTGACTGAAACACATATGATGTGGTCAATTCCTTTTTCTCTATATTGTTGATGCATATTCACATAACCTGGTAAATGTTTTGCTGAACAAACTGAAGTGTAGGCTCCAGGTAAACCAAAAATCACAATTTTTTTATTCTTAAAAAACTCTTGAATATTTTTTTTTGTTGGTTCACCATTTTCTAAGACAAAAATTTCAGAATTCGGAACATTGTCATTTTCTTTTAACTTCATTAAATTCTTTCTTTTATATATTGTTTAATTTTAATAAGATCATTTTCGATTATATCATAATTTTCTTTTTCATTCAAAATGGACACCAATTCATCTGGCAGCTCTGCTTTTATATTTATTGCTTTTTTAATTGCATCTGGGAATTTACATGGATGAGCTGTTGCTAAAACAATATTATTACCCTTAACATTAACTTTATCGATAGCTCCGTATCCTATTGCGCTATGGGGATCCAAAACCTTATCAAATTTTTCATAAACTGTTTTAATAGTGGTTAAAACTTCATTTTCATCCATCTTCGAAGATAAAAAATTAATACCAATTTTATTTAAGATCTCCTTTTGTATTTCATATTTTCCTTTTTCTTTAATGTTTTTCATCACGTCAATTGTTTTCTTATCGCTATGATCATTTAAGTCAAAAATAAGTCTTTCAAAGTTACTGGCAATTTGAATATCCATACTTGGTGAATTTGTTTCTAAAACATTTTCTACATTATATGAACCATTAGAAATAGCTCTATGTAAAATGTCATTTTGATTTGTTGCTACAATAAACTTGTTAATTGGCAGACCAATTTTTTTTGCAAGATAACCTGCATAAACATCACCAAAATTTCCTGTTGGAACTGAAAAATTTATAGGCTCATTATTATCTTCAACTAAAAAATAACTATAAAAATAATATACGCTTTGAGCAATAATCCTAGCCCAATTGATTGAGTTAACGCCAGACATTTTAATTTCATTCGCAAAAGTTTTGTCTGTAAACATTTCCTTAACTAAATTTTGGCAATCATCAAAGCTTCCCTCTACAGAAATGTTAAAAACATTCTTTTCTTTACCGGTTGTCATTAACTTTCTTTGAACAGGTGAAATCCGGTTATTAGGATGAAGAACAAAAATGTTAACATTTTCTTTACCTTTAATTGCATCAATAGCTGCAGCACCCGTATCTCCTGAGGTAGCAACAACAATGTTTATTTTTTCATTTTTATTATTTAAATAATAGGCATAAAAATTTCCTAAAAGTTGCATTGCCACATCCTTGAAAGCCAAAGTTGGGCCATGAAATAATTCAAGAACTGATCGATCTCCAATCTTAACTAGCTCAACCACATTTTGTTTTCTAAAAACCGAATATGATTTATCAATGATTTTACTCAAATCATTTTTACTCATAAAATCACCAATAAAAGGATGAATAATTTTTTTAGCTAATTCTTTGTATTCAAGATTTTTAAATTCAAGCAAGTCTTTTTGGCTATATTTATGGAGTGATTTTGGAACAAACAGCCCTCCATCATCTGCTAAACCTTTGATAAAAACATCTTCAAATTTAAAGCTAATTGAGCTATTTCTGGTACTGATATAGTTCATTTAATAATTTTTTTTCCTAAAATATAAATATAACAAAAGAATTGAAATCGCTAATGAAAACCAAGTAATTGCATATTTTTTATGATTATTAGAAATATTAGTAGTAATTTTTTTTGGCTTAGGGAATTGATAATTCCCATCTAAATAAATTATATATTTTGAAAATTCTTTTCCAGTAAATTTTGAAATATCCTCTCTATTTAAGCTAAACCAATAATTTTCCTTGATATCGTTATCCGGTTTAAAAATATTCTTTCTTCCTTGTAATTTTATAGTTCCAATGATGTTATTTTCATCAAAAAAGTTTATTTCTTCAGAGCCTTTTTTTTCAAATGGAATCCAACCTCTATTAATCAAATAGTTTTCATTCTTAATCAAAATTGGATTAATTACCTCAAATCCAGGGGTTCCATTATCATTTAAATTGTATAAATAAATTTGTTTATCGAAATCTATGTATCCAGAAGTTTTGATCCTTAAATAATTTTCTTTATTTGATTGACTTAATTCTACAGGTAGATTTTTTAAGGAATTTTCAATTTCTAATATGAGATTATTTTTCCAATTTAAACGAATTATTTGCCATGATCCAAGTGCAATAAAAACTAATATAAAAAAAATTACAAAAACTGAAAATAAAAACTTGTGTTTCAATGATAAAAATTAACTTCCCCAAATATAAATTGCTGCAAATAAAAAAAGCCAAACTACATCAACAAAATGCCAATACCAAGCTGCAGCTTCAAAACCAAAATGATGATCTTTATTAAAATGTCCTCTTTTACCTCTAAACAAACATACAGCTAAAAATATAGTTCCTACAAGGACATGAAAACCATGAAATCCTGTTGCCATATAAAACACTGACCCATAAATATGATCTGAAAAAGAAAATGATGCGTGCTGATACTCATAAATTTGTAATAGAGTGAAACAAAAACCTAAAATAACAGTCATCCATAAACCCTGAATAAATCCTTTTCTATCATCTTCCAGAAGAGCGTGGTGAGACCATGTAACTGTAGTTCCAGATAATAATAAAATTAATGTATTGATTAATGGAATATCCCAGGGATCAAATGTTTCAATATCTTTTGGAGGCCAAACATTCCCAACAAATTCATTTGGAAATAAACTTACATCAAAATATGCCCAAAACCATGCAACAAAAAACATTACCTCAGAAGCAATAAATAGTGTCATTCCATAACGGTGATGAATTTGAACGACAGGTGTATGATGTCCTTGGTGTTCAGCCTCAATCACAACATCTCTGAACCACATGTAAGCTCCATAAATTAATAAAGCAAAGCCAAGGTACATTCCCCATGATACTTCTGTATGTAGATAATAAACTGAGCCTAAAGCCAATATTAGACAAGAAAATGAAGTATAAATTGGCCAAGGACTTGGATCTACTAAATGATAATCATGTTTTTTTTCTACTGACATTTTTTTAAATTATGATTGTTTATAGTAATCTGTCGAGAAAAAAGTATACGACATAGTTACATCTTGTAAGTTTTTCACAGTTGGATCATTGACCATTTCAGGATCTAAATAAAAAGTCATTACATAGGTAGCTTTTTCTCCTGCTTTTAATTCTTGTTTTTCAAAACAAAAACATCCTAATTTACTGTAGTATTTTCCAAAACTTGCTGGGGAAACATTAAAACTTGCTACTCCAGCTGTAGGCTCGTTGCTATAATTATTCACTTCAAATTCTATTTTGTTAACCTGGCCTACCTTCACATCTATAACGTTTGTTTTAGCTTTAAAATCCCACGGTAAATTATTTACATTAGTGTCAAATCTAACACTCACTACTTTATTTAATATTATTTTTGGAGCATCATTTGAAATTTGAGTAGTCCCACCAAAACCGGTTACCCTACAAAACAAATCATATAAAGGGACTGCTGCATAAGATAGACCAAGCATTAGAACAAATATTCCTGATAATAACAAAGGGGTTAGTTTCTTTTTTTGCATCATATTGATCTATCAAATACTCCCGTATTATAAAGTGTAAAAAAGAAAAGAAAGATCATAAAAGCAATAATTGCTAAAGCTGTAAGTATATTTTTTTTCTTAGTTTTTTTATCGGGTGTTATCATAAAATCTTATCTATCAGAAAAAGTACAAAAATTAAAAACAAATATAGAATAGAGTATCCAAATATTGATTTGGCTTTTTTAGGATCAAACTTGTTTTTCTTAAAATTATAAAGCTCATAACATAAAAAATTATAATAAAGAGTTAATAGCATTGCAGGAATTAAAAAAATCAAACCTACAAAATTTATCCAGAAAGGAAAAATAATAATTGGCAGCATTAACAATGAATAAACAAATATATTAGTCTTAGTACTCTCAACTCCATTAGTTAGTGGTAGCATGGGTATATTGGCCTTTTTATAATCATCTGATTTGTATAAGCTCAAGGCCCAGAAATGGGAAGGTGTCCAAAAAAATATTATTAAGAAGAACGCTAACGGTTCGATAGACAAAGATCCAGTAGCTATAGTCCATCCAATAACTGGAGGAAAAGCTCCCGCAGCTCCACCAATAACTATATTCTGTGGCGTTCTTCTTTTTAACCAAATTGTATAAACAAAAACATAAAATAGAATTGTTAAAAGTAAAATAGATGCCGAAATTCTATTAGTAAAATAATCTAATGCTACTACAGAAATAATGGATAATGTGACACCAAAAATAAGAGCTTGATTTCTGTTCACTTTTCCAGTTGGAATGGGTCTTAAACAAGTTCTTGTCATTAAAGCGTCAAGATCAGACTCGTACCACATATTCAGCGCCCCTGCTGCACCTGCTCCAAGAGAAACCAATAAAATTCCTATCATAGCATCTTTTGTTGATATAAGATTTGGTGAAGTTAATAATCCAACTGCACAAGTAAAAATTACTAATGACATTACTCTAGGCTTCATCAGTTTAAATAATTCAGAAAAATTAAATAAATCCTCCTGACTTAAACTTCTTTTCTTTAGCCTTGAATTACTCATTATTTTTTTTTACACTTTTTTTAGCTGTGAGATTTTTGTGTTTCCTGATCATCCTCAAACTTTGGTAATTCCTCAAATGTATGGAAGTTCGGTGGAGATGGCACAGTCCATTCTAAAGTTGTAGCTCCAACACCCCATGGATTTTGAGCTGCTGCTTTTTTCTTTGCGAAAGAATAAATTAGGTTAACAAAAAATACTGCTAATCCAGCAACCGCAACATATGAGCCAATCGAAGAAATATAATTCCATCCAGCAAAAGCATCAGGGTAATCAGCATATCTTCTTGGCATACCAGCTAATCCTAAAAAATGTTGTGGGAAGAAAATCAAATTCACACCAATAAAAGTTAACCAAAAATGCAAATGCCCTAACCACTCCGAATATTCATATCCAGACATTTTTGAAAACCAGTAATAGAACCCAGCAAAAATTGCAAAAACGGCACCTAATGATAAAACATAATGAAAGTGTGCTACCACATAATAAGTATCGTGCATCGCTGTATCTACACCAGCGTTGGCAAGAACTACTCCCGTTACTCCACCAACAGTAAACATAAATATAAATCCAAGTGCCCACATCATAGGTGTCTTAAAGGATATTGACCCACCCCACATTGTAGCAATCCATGAAAAAATTTTTATTCCTGTTGGTACTGCTATAATCATTGTAGCGGCTAAGAAATAAGCTTTAGTATCTGTACTTAATCCAACTGTATACATATGGTGAGCCCAAACAACAAAACCTACTATTCCAATTGCAACCATTGCATAAGCCATACCTAGATAACCAAAAACTGGTTTTCTTGAAAAAGTTGAAACAATATGACTAATCATTCCAAACCCTGGAAGAATTAAAATATAAACTTCTGGATGACCAAAAAACCAAAATAAATGCTGAAATAAAACTGGATCTCCTCCAGTTTGAGCCTCAAAAAAGGCAGTTCCAAAATTTCTATCTGTTAACAACATCGTTATTGCACCTGCAAGTACTGGCAAAGATAATAATAATAAAAATGCTGTTACTAAAATTGACCAAGCAAATAATGGCATTTTATGTAATGTCATTCCAGGTGTTCTCATATTTAAAATTGTAGTGATGAAATTCACAGCACCTAAAATCGATGAAGCCCCTGCTAAGTGTAAACTTAAAATTGCTAAGTCCATTGCAGGACCTGGTTGACCAGCTTTAGAAGATAATGGAGGATAAATAGTCCATCCACCACCTACTCCTGTTTGACCTGGAGGGCCATCAACAAAGATAGATAAAATTAATAATGTTAATGAAACTGGTAATAACCAAAAAGAAATATTATTCATTCTTGGAAATGCCATATCAGGCGCACCAATCATAATTGGTACAAACCAATTACCAAAGCCACCTATCATTGCTGGCATAACCATAAAGAAGATCATGATTAAACCATGACCAGTTACTAGCACATTGTATAAATGATAATTACCACCTAAAATACCATCACCTGGATGCATTAGTTCCATTCTCATTAAAACTGAAAATGCTGTTCCTATTACCCCTGCAACAATTGCGAAGATTAAATACATTGTACCTATATCTTTGTGATTAGTTGAATATGCCCAACGTTTCCAACCTGTTGGAGTATGATGATCGTCGTGAGATACTGTTTGTGTATACATTTTTATTTACTCGCTAGTTTTAGTTTATCGTTTTTAATTTCTTCTTTTGCAAATTTTACTCGAGCTTCTGACAGCCACTCTTGGTAATCTTCTTCGCTTACAACTTTAACAGTAATAGGCATAAAAGCATGTTTAATTCCACAAAGTTCTGAACATTGACCGTAATATGTTCCTTCTTTTTCCGCCTTAAACCATGTTTCATTAATTCTTCCTGGAACTGCATCTCTTTTAACACCAAATGCTGGTAATGCCCAAGCATGCAATACATCATTAGCCGTAATTAAAACTTTAACAACTTTATTCACGGGAACCACCACTTCATGATCAACTGTTAACAATCTTGGTTGATTGGCTTTAAGATCTTTGTCCTCAATCATATAAGAGTCAAAAATTATATTCTCATCAGGATACTCATATCCCCAATACCACTGATATCCAATAGCTTTAATTGTTAGATCTGCTTTTGGAATTGTGTCTTGTTTATATAAAATTTTAAATGATGGAACGGCCATTACAATTAAAATTAAACATGGAATTAAAGTCCATAGTATTTCAACAGTTACATTATGTGTTCTTTTAGATGGATTAGGATTTGCTGAAGCTCTAAATCTTACACAGGCATAAAGCATTAAGAATAAAACAAAAACACTAATTGCAATTATTATTGGTAATAAAAGATTGTTATGAAAATTAACAATGTCTCTCATTCCATCTGATGCGGGATTTTGAAAACCTAATTGCCAATCTTTTGGTTGGTCAGCAAAAGCTGCTTGAGCAATAAAAAGACTTGAAAATATAAATAAAATTTTTTTCATTTTAAATAGCTATATAAAGCTCTTTTACTAAAATTACACTTTAGTTTTCGCGACAATTTATCAATTAATTGCGTAATTTACGATCGAAATTGTGGATATCACAGCTGTTTCAGATCTCAAAATATTGTCATTAATTTTTAGGGCTTGAACCCCATCAAAATTAAGAATCTGCTTTCTTTCAGCTTCAGAAAAATCACCCTCTGGACCAACAATAATACATGTTGGTTTATCAGAAAGTTTTGAACTATCAATTTTTTTATTATTTGAGTTTAAATCTGTAAAAATTAGGTCCATCGAATTAGAGTTTAAAAAATTTTTTAAATTTTGTGACTCTTCAACTAATGGAATATTAAGACGATTTGATTGTTCACTTGCTTCAATAACTATTTTTTTTAAACGTTCTGTATTAATTTTTCTAATCACTGTTCTATCAAAAATTACTGGCAAAAATTTAGTTACACCGAGTTCTGTTGATTTTTGGATCATAAAATTCTGGAAGTTTGATTTAATTGGAGAGAAAGCTAACCATAATTCTTTAACATTTTCTTTTTGTCTTATTTGCTTCGTTATTATGAATTCTGCTATACTTTTTGATATTGATAATATTTTTGCTTCCCATTCTCCATTTTTATTAAATAAAGAAAAAACTTCATTTTCTTTAATTCTCATAACTTTTGTTAAATAATGTGATTGAGGTTTATCTAATTTATCAATCATCTCAGCTGATAAACTTTTTGAAAAAAATAATCTTATATTGCTCATTTATGTTAAGTTAGTTTATGAAAAATATTAAAGCAATAATTTTTGATGCTTACGGTACGTTATTTGATGTCAATTCTGCTGCTGAAAAATGTAAATATAAAATTGGAGATAAGTGGGAAGGTTTTGCGAATTATTGGAGAACAACTCAATTAGAATACACTTGGCTTCGAAGTTTAATGAATAGACATAAAGATTTTTGGCAAGTTACGGAAGATAGTTTAGATAAATCTATGAAAGTTTTTAGTATAAATCCCTTAATGAGAGATGAATTGTTAAATTTATACAAAGTTCTCTCTTCATTTAAAGAAGTTCCTGAAGTTTTAAAAACACTTAAAGAAAAAAAATTTAAATTAGCAATTTTATCCAACGGGACCCCCACTCTATTAAATGAATTAGTCAAAAGTAATAAATTAGATAATATTTTTGATGATCTTTTTTCAATTGAACAAGTGGGAATTTATAAACCTGACTCTAAAGTTTATGACATGCCTATTCAAAAATATCGTATAAAAAAAAATGAAGTAGCTTTTTTAAGTGCAAATACTTGGGATGTTTCTGGTGGTGGAAATTATGGTTTCAATTCCATTTGGGTAAACAGAAATAATAATATTTTTGATAACCTAGATTATAAACCTAAAAATGAAATTAAAGATTTAAGTGAACTTATAAAGTTAATTTAAAAAGGGGGAACATGACTAAAGGACAAAGAGCAGGAGATGGTGCATTAGCGGTAGATGTTGTAGAAGGAAAATCTTATTATTGGTGTAGTTGTGGAAAAAGTTCCAAACAACCATTCTGTGATGGTTCACATAAAGGAACTGATTTTAATCCAGTAGCATATAAAGCTGAGGTGACAAAAAAGATGTTTTTTTGTGCTTGTAAACAAACAAACAATCAGCCATTCTGTGATGGATCACACAATAAATAAACTATGACAAATATATTAGATTTAATTGGAAGAATTTTCATTTCAGGTATTTTTTTACTGAGTGGGTTTAATAAGATTGGAAACTACGAAGGAACAATTGGCTGGATGGAAAGTTTTGGTCTTCCTGGATTTTTATTAATACCAGCTATAGTTTTAGAGATTGTTGCACCAATTTTAATTATTATTGGTTATCAAACTAAAATTGCAGCGACAGCCTTGAGTATATTTTGTATTGCTACGGCAATAATATTTCACAATAATCTTGGTGACCAAATGCAGTTTATAGCTTTTATGAAAAATATTGCTTTGGCTGGTGGATTTTTGTTTTTAGTAGTTAATGGTGCTAAAGGTTATTGCTTAGATAAAAAGTAATCTTGAATTAAATATTAAACTTATTATTTGAAACTGATGAAAAATATTGAAGTAAAAAAAATTATTGATCCAATTCCAGCATCTGATGGT
>CACDSX010000020.1 GCA_902555655.1 uncultured Pelagibacteraceae bacterium
ATTAAGAAAAAGAAAAAATTTTAATCAAAAATTGATTAATCAATTCAGTAAAATTCAACTATCACTTGATTATAAAAAGAAAAAATCTCAATTTGTTATTAAAAATGACTTTAAAAGCAAAACAGTGGAAAAATATGTTAAAAATATTTTAACAAAAATTGATAAATGAAAGAAATTATATTAGACACTGAAACAACGGGCTTGTCGGTAAAAGATGGCCACAGAATAGTTGAAATTGGTTGTATAGAATTAGATAACTTAATTCCTACAAAAAAAACTTTTCACCACTTTTTAAATCCAGAAAGAAAAGTTTCAGAAAAGGCTTTAGAAGTTCATGGTTATACAGATGATTTCTTATCTAGTAAAAAAAAATTTTTAGAAATAGTCGATGATTTTTTAAATTTTATCGAAGGAAAAAAATTAGTTATACATAATGCTGAATTTGATTTATCTCATTTAAATAATGAGTTGAAAATCTTAGGAAAAAAACCAATTGATAATGACGTTGTTGATACCTTGATTCTAGCAAGAAATAAGTTTCCTGGATCTCCATCTAGTTTAGATGCTCTTTGTAAAAGGTATAGAATCGATAATTCAAAGAGAAAATTACATACTGCATTAATAGACTGTGATTTATTAGCCAAAGTTTATATAAATTTAATCGATCAAAAAGAACCAACTTTAAATTTTCAAAATCAAGAGTTGCAAAATAATTATGAAATGGACAAAAAAGTTTCGTATTTAAAAAAAGTTGTAAATTTAACTGACCAGGAATTAAAAAATCACCAAATGTATTTAAAAAACAATCTTAAAAAAAACTTTTTTAATTAAACCGTTCACTGTATAATTTATAAAAATCTATTTTTTTTTCTAATTTTATATTTTCATGACCAGAATTATGTAATAAACTCAAAAAAGATTTTTCGAGTTCTGGATAAATTTTAGTTGGAACATCGCATAGAATAATTTTTTCTAAATCTTTCTTCTCATTTATATCATCGTCAACTTTAATAACTGTAGTATAAACTATCTCGAAGTAAGATTTTTTTTCATTAGGCTCTTTGTCCTCAAATTTTAAAGTGGTATTAACCTCTATAAGTTTATTTTTAATAGCTTTTGAATTAATATCTATATTAAGTTGGTATTTAGAAACATTATCTTTGACAAATAAATAAGTTTCTACATCTGCTGTTTCACTTGAAGCATCTTTAATAAATTTGGTAAGAATTTTAAACTTTTCTGTCATCTTCATCTTCTATATCTTCAAATTCGCCATCTATGAAATTATTTTTTTTTTCTTTTTTATTTTCAAATTTAGATGAAATTTTTCCAAAAATAAATTTGCGCGTTAAAGGAAAAATAATTAAAAACCCCAGTGTATCAGTTGCAAATCCAGGTATTATTAAAAGTAAGGCTCCAAAAGCAATTGCTGCGCCAGAAATCATTTCGTAAGCTGGAATTTCATTTTTTATCATTTGTGAAAATCCAGATTTCAATGTGTTTAATCCTTCATACCTGGCATAAACAATTCCTGTAACTGCAGTAACGAAAATAAGCAATATAGTATTGAGAGCACCTATTTGGGCCCCTACTTTAATAAAGAGATAAATTTCCACTAATGGAACTAAAATAATTGATAAAAGTAGTGTGTTCATTTGTCTTTAATGTAATTGTTGGTTGAAATTAATCAACAGAGTAATTACTATAATCTAATGAATTATAGTTTTGAATACATTGACATAATTTTATTGGCAATGATTGCTGGTTTTATTTTTTTGAGATTAAGGGGAATTCTGGGTAAAAGAACAGGATTTGAGGGAAAAGCTCCCGCACAATTTCAAGAAGTTCTAAAAAATGTTCATTTAGAAAAAAACATCAAAAATACAGACAAATTTGATGATGCAGCAAAAAAAGAGTTTTTAAATGGCGCAAAAATTGCTTATGAAACAATTATCACAGATTTTAGTGATAATGATAATAAACTGACTACAAGTAAGTCCTTATTGAGTAAAAAAATTTTTGATCAATTTAATTTAGCCCTTGAAGAAAGAAACAAAAGAGGTCATTTCGCTGAAATAACTTTTATTGGTGTGAACTCGGCTAAAATAAAAGAACATAAAAAAATTAATTCGATTTTACAGGTTACTGTTGATTTTGTTGGTGAGGTAATTACTTGTATCAGAGATAAAGAAAAAAAAATAATTTCAGGTAGTCCAGATAAGATTAAAAAGATATACGATACTTGGGTTTTTTCAAGAGATACAAAATCAAACAATCCAAATTGGCAATTAGTAGACACATTAACATAATTGAATAATAATATTTCAGACAAAGATAAAAAAGATTGGGAAGACTTTTTATCTAAAGATGAAAGTTTGCCAAACAAAGATTCAATTAATTTAAAAAAAAAAAATGTGAACTCAAAAATCTATGATTTGCATGGGTACTCCCTAGATGAAGCCAATAAAAAAATAAATAATCTTATTCATGATTCTTATGATGCTGGAGTTAGTAAATTGATTATTGTAACAGGTAAAGGACTTCATTCTGAAAATGAAAAAAATCCTTATATTTCAAAAAATCTTGGGATTTTAAAATATTCCGTACCTGAATATATAGAAAATAATCAAGAGTTGATGCGTTTGATTAATTATATCAAAGAAGCAAGTATAGTAGATGGTGGAAGTGGAGCCTTTTATATATATCTTAAAAAGAAACCTATAAAATAAATTTTGATAGGTCTGAGTCTTTTACAAGATTATCCAAGTTTTTATTAATGTAATCTTTGTTAATTATAATTTTTTCTCCAGCTTTATCTGTTGCTGTAAAACTAATTTCATCTAAAATTTTTTCAATAATAGTATGTAATCTTCTTGCACCAATATTCTCGACTGTAGCATTTACTTCAGACGCAATATTCGCAATAGTGTCTATGCCATCGTCTGAGAATTCTAAATCAACATTCTCAGTTTTAAGTAATGCAACATATTGTTTGATTAAACTAAAATCAGGTTCTTTTAATATTCTTTTAAAATCTTCACTTGTTAAGGCTTCTAACTCAACTCGAATTGGTAATCTCCCTTGTAATTCTGGGAGTAAATCTGAGGGTTTTGCAAGTTGGAAAGCTCCCGAGGCGATAAATAAAATGTGATCTGTTTTTATTGGTCCATACTTAGTATTAACAGTTGTGCCTTCAATTAAAGGTAATAAATCTCTTTGTACCCCTTCTCTCGATACATCGCCACCAACTCTATCTGCTCTACCTGAAATTTTATCTATTTCATCCAAAAAAACTATTCCATTGTTTTCAGTTGAAATTTTTGCAGCTTTAATGATTTTATCTTGTTCTATTAATTTATCTGACTCATCATTAATTAGAATTTCGTGAGACTCTTTTACTGACATTTTTTTCTTTTTTTCTTTAGTACCCATTGACTTACCTAGCATCTCACCAATATTAATCATCCCAACATTGGCACCTGGCATTCCAGGAATTTCAAAAGATGTATTATTTCCACCAGCATCATTAACTGCTATTTCAATTTCATTATTATCTAAATCACCATCTCTAAGTCTCTTTCTAAAACTTTCTCTAGTTGCTAAACTTGCTTTTTTTCCGACCAATGCATCTAAAACTTTTTCTTCAGCAAGTTTTTGTGCTTGAGCATAGACCTCTTTTCTTTTTTTTACTTTTTCCATTGAGATAGCTATCTCAATTAAATCTCTAACTATTTGTTCAACATCTCTACCTACATAACCAACCTCTGTAAATCTTGTAGCCTCAACCTTGACAAATGGAGCTTCTGCAAGTTTTGATAGTCTCCTAGATATTTCAGTTTTTCCAACTCCTGTAGGTCCGATCATTAAGATATTTTTGGGTAAAACTTCATTTTTCATTTCCCCTTTCAACGCTTGTCTTCTCCAACGATTTCTTAGCGCAACAGCAACAGCTTTTTTTGCTTTATTTTGTCCAACTACAAAGCGATCAAGCTCAGAAACAATTTCTCTCGGTGACAAAGAGCTTACTAAAGACTCATTTTTTTCATCATTTTTATTTTTAGGTTTTAATGGAGTTACGTTTGATTTTTCCATTATATTTTTTCGATTTTAATATTGTTGTTAGTAAAAACACAAATTTCTGATGCAACTTCGATTGCTTTTTTGGCAACTTGTTCAGCATTCATATCAGTGTTAATTAAAACTTTTCCTGCTGCTAAAGCATAGTTCCCACCAGACCCAATACCGATAACATCTCCCTCTGGTTCTAGAACATCTCCTGTCCCAGAAATAATATAGCTATTTTCTTTGTCGCCAATTGCCATAAGTGCTTCAAGTCTTCTTAAATATTTATCTGTTCGCCAATCTTTTGCTAATTCGACAGCTGCCCGTGATAGATTGCCGGCATGTTTTTCAATTTTAGCCTCCAATCTTTCAAAAAGAGTTAGTGCGTCTGCTGTAGATCCAGCGAACCCTGCTACTACTTCTCTTTTTTCAATTTTTCTAACTTTTGAGGCTGTACTTTTTACAACAGTATTTCCCATACTTACTTGACCATCGCCAGCCACAACTACCTCATTATTTTTTCTTACCAAAACAATTGTTGTCATAGCGTATAAATGGATACTAAATCTTATAGTTCAAGGCCAGGTTTAGTATTATTGCCATAATTGAATAATATATGTATACCTCTTTTTTAAATATGATGCGTAAAGGCAAAATAAGTAGAAAAACAAAAGAGACCAGTATTAGTGTTGATTTAAATATCGACGGTAAAGGTAAATACAAAATTGACACAGGAATAGGATTTTTAAATCATATGCTTGAACAATTATCAAAGCATTCTTCGATAGACATGAATATTAAAGCAAAGGGTGATACTCATATTGATCTTCATCACACTACCGAGGATACAGGTATTGCGATTGGTGAAGCTTTAAAAAAAGCATCTAAAAAATTTATTGGTATAAGAAGATATGCTCACGCAATGATTCCAATGGATGAAACTTTAACAAGAGTTGCAATTGATGTATCAAACAGACCTTATTTAATTTGGAAAGTTAATCTTAAAGTAGAAAAGCTTGGAGAGATGGATACAGAATTATTTAAAGAATGGTTTCAAGCATTTTCGCAAGCTGCTGGGATTACACTACATGTTGAAAATATTTATGGTGATAATAGTCACCACATTATTGAATCTTGTTTTAAAGGATTAGCAAGATCATTAAGGACTGCATTGGAAATGGACCCAAGGAATAAAAAATCAATTCCTTCGACTAAAGGTTCTTTATAAGTTTAATGAACGTTACAATTGTTGACTATAACTCGGGCAATATCAGCTCGGTAATAAACTCTTTTAAAGAAGTTGCTCAAGGTAAAGTAAATATTGAAGTTACTTCAGATTTTAACAAGATTAAATTGAGTGATAAAGTAGTTTTGCCGGGGCAGGGTTCATTTAAAAGTTGTGTTGATGCTTTAAACAAAATTGATGGTCTCACAGATACACTTAACGAATTTGCAATAACCAAAAAAAAACCCCTTCTTGGAATTTGTGTTGGCTTACAAATGTTTGCTGATATTGGTTATGAGGAAACTGAAACTAAGGGATTGGGATGGATCTCAGGCAAAGTATCCAAAATAGATAATCAAAGTGGAAAATTTAAACTTCCTCACATTGGTTGGAACCAGATTAATATAGTTAAGGATAGTAAGATTTTCCAAAACGTAGAAAATAATTCACATATGTATTTCGTACATAGTTATGAATTTATACCAAATGATAAAAATGTAGTTTCAGCAACAACTGATTATTCATCTAATATTGTTTGTTCTGTTGAAAAAGAAAATATTTATGGAACTCAATTTCACCCAGAAAAGAGTGATAAATTAGGATTAAAAATTATTGAAAACTTTATAAAGATTTAAAATGTTTGAAAAAATTATTACAGATCTTTTTATTCTTTGGAGAAAAGAAAAAAGAAAGAACAAAGAAAAATGAAAATATTTCCTGCTATAGATATTAAAGATAAAAAGTGTGTAAGATTAATTAAAGGAGATTTTGAAAACAAAACTGAGTACAAAATGTCTCCAGTTGAACAAGCTGAAAAATATAAAGATCATGGTTTTAAAAATTTACACATTGTTGATTTAGACGGAGCTTTAACTGGTCAAACAGTAAATCGAGATATTATTCAGGACATAGTTGCTAATTTTGATCTAAAAGTTGAGATAGGTGGTGGCATTAGAAATCTTGATAATATTCAAAATTATATCGATGTTGGTGTGGAGAAAGTTATTTTAGGAAGTGCTGCAATAAAAGATAAAAATTTTTTAAAAGAAGCTTGTGAGAAATTCCCGAACAAAATTGCTTTGGGCTTAGATGCCAAAGATGGGTATTTGTCAGTATCTGGATGGAAAGAAAATTCTAATCAATTGACTTTAGATTATTTAAAAGAAGTTAACGATTATGGTGTTAGTAGATTGATCTATACAGATATTAATCGTGATGGTATGAAACAAAGTCCAAATTTTAATGAAACATCAAAAGTTGCTGAAATATCAAATTGTCCTGTTATTATATCCGGTGGAGTTTCATCAATAGATGATATTAGAAAAGCAAAAAGTTTAAAAAATATTGAAGGTATAATAGTTGGTAAAGCTTTATACGATGGTGATATTAAATTAGAGGAACTAATTAAAGAAGATGCTTAAAAATAGAATTATTCCATGCCTCGATGTTAAGAATGGACGAGTTGTAAAAGGCATTAACTTTATTGATCTAAAGGATGCAGGAGATCCAGTTGAACAAGCACAAATTTATAGTGATGGTGGAGCAGATGAAATTTGTTTTTTAGATATAACAGCATCTAATGAAAATAGAGATATTATTTATGATGTTGTAGAGAAAACTTCGAAAAAATGTTTTGTTCCTTTAACAGTAGGTGGTGGAATTAGAAGTGTAGAAGATATAAATAAATTACTTAATTGTGGAGCAGATAAAGTTTCAATAAACACTGCCGCAGTTGAAAATTTAAAAGTAGTTCTCGATAGTTCAAAAAAATTTGGGTCACAATGTATTGTTGTTGCAATAGATGCCAAAAAAAATGGAGATAAATGGGAAGTATTTACTCATGGAGGAAGAAACAACACCAGAATTGATGCCTTAGAGTATGCAAAACAAATGGAAGAAAATGGTGCAGGAGAATTATTGGTAACTTCAATGGATAGAGATGGAACACAAGTTGGCTATGATATTGACCTAATGTTTAAAATTTCATCTAAAGTAAATATCCCTGTAATTGCATCTGGAGGTGTAGGTAATTTGGACCATTTAGTTGATGGAATTAAATTAGGAAAAGCAAATGCTGTTCTAGCTGCATCTATATTTCACTATGGAAAACACTCAGTAAAAGAAGCCAAGGAATATTTGGACTCAAAAGGAATACCTGTTAGGATTTGAGTTTAAACTGTTGGTTTTTAGTGAATATAATAATAATAATAAAAATGATATTTTTGTGGAAAATGTTTTTTAATATGTAAACCAAATTTATGAAAAATTATATGAGCTTAGTAAAATGAATATTTTTGATGATTTAGTTAAATTAGCCAGAGAAAGAAAAAAAAATCCCAAAGATGGTTCTTATACAAATGAATTACTTAACAACAAGTCCTTAAGTAAAGCAAAAGTTTTAGAGGAGATAACTGAATTAATAGAAGCTGTTGAGAAGGACACAAATAAAATCCATGAAGCAGCTGATGTTTTTTACCATTTGATCATGTATCTTGAGGCTAACAATATTAAGATTGAGAATGTGATGGTTGAACTTGACAAAAGAAAGAAATGAAATACGACGAAAAAAATATTTTTGCAAAAATTTTAAGAGGTGAAATTCCTTGTAAAAAGATTTATGAGGATGATTTTGTATTATCATTTCATGATATTAATCCTCAAAAAAAAATTCATGCATTAGTTATTCCAAAAGGAAATTATATAGATCTTGATGATTTTAGTAAAAATGCGTCACCTGATGAGATGGTTGGATTGATAAAAGGAATAAGTTTTGTAGCAAAAAAACTTGGAATTTCAGCTGACGTGGGAAAAGTATATAGAGCATTGGCAAATATAAGTGAGCATGGTGGTCAGGAAGTGCCCCATTTACACTTTCATCTTTTTGGAGGTGAAAAAGTTGGTAAAATGGTTGAGTGAATAAAAAAATTCAAAGAAACTATTTAGAGATAAATTCGCTGACGGATCTAAAGGATTCTAAAATTTCTCCAGAAGGTTATGTAGTTCAACTTGTACAACCTTCAGATTTTCAACTTAACAAATTTTTTTACAAGAATATTGGAAAAAAACATCATTGGGTTGATAGATTGACTTGGACTGAAAAACAGTGGATTGAATATATTTCAAACAAAAATATAAAAACTTATATTTTAAAAAAGAATGAAGATTTAGCTGGATATTTTGAGCTTATTATTCATGATGAAAAAAAAGAAGTAGAAATTGCCTACTTTGGTTTACTAGAAGAATATCAAAACAAAAAATTAGGTTCGTTTTTACTGTCATCTGCAATAAAAAATTCCTTTTTTAGTAATCCTAAAAGAGTATGGGTACATACTTGCTCTTTGGATCACAAGAATGCCTTAAAAAATTATATTTCAAGAGGTATGAAAATTTTTAAAAAGGAAACAATTACAATTTAGATTAATTTCATTTAGGTAAAACAAATAACTTATTATCCAATTTCTGATTTTTTAAAACAGAATAAAGATAAGTAATACTTAGATTTTGATAGACATCTAAAGTTTGCCATCCAATCAAATTGTAATTTTTTTTGTTAAAAAAAATATTAATTTCATTATCATTTTCAATAAAAGTAAATCGAACAAATTTATCCTCTACAATTTTTTCCTCTAAACTATTAATTTTTTCAAGTAAGTAATTTTTATCTAAAATTAAATTTAATGGTGTTTGATCCAAAGGATACCGGTAAAAACTTGTTTTAGTTTTGATCGCTAAAGATTTACCATTCGAAACTAAAATTTTTTTATTACTAGTATCATAATAACAATAAATTTTCTTTGGGTATTTAACTTTACAATTACCATTTTCTATCTTTCCATTTATATTTTGTTCAAAATTAAAAGAAAAATTATCTGTATCTAAGAGGTTTTGAATTATCTTGTCTTTTATTCCTGCTAAAGCACTTTTTGAAAATAGAATTAGGAATAAAATTAAAAAATATTTTTTCATTATAGTACATCACGTTTTCCGACATGATTTGCCTTACTTACAATTCCTTCGGCTTCCATCATATCAATGATTCTTGCTGCACGATTATATCCAATTTGGAGCTTTCTCTGTAAAAATGATGTAGAGGCTTTTCCCTCAGATTTAATAATTTCTACAGCTGATTGATATAACTCGTCTTTATCACCTTGATTTTTTAAACCTTCGTTAATTTCTTTTTCATCTGCAAAATTTAAAATTTCATCTACATAATCAGGCTCTTCTTGTGATCTTAAAAAATTGTTAATTTTTTCAATCTCATTATCAGATACGAATGGAGCATGAATTCTAACAATTTTATTTGCTGAAGACATATATAACATATCTCCTTTTCCTAATAATTGTTCTGCACCTTGTTCTCCTAGAATTGTTCTACTATCTATTTTAGATGTAACTTGAAAAGAGATACGCGTTGGAAAGTTTGCTTTAATAGTTCCAGTAATGACATCTACACTTGGTCTTTGTGTTGCCATTATTATATGAATTCCAGCAGCTCTTGCCATTTGAGATAATTTTTGAATATAATTTTCAATTTCCTTACCTGCAACCAACATTAAATCTGACATTTCATCAACAACAACAACTATATACGGCATTGGAAGTTTATGTTTAGCATTGTATCCATCAATGTTTCTTACTCCCTCTTTAGTCATCAATCTGTATCTACTTTCCATTTCTTTGACCACCCAACCTAAAACTGAGGCAGCTTTTTTGGCTTCTGTTATAACTGGACAAAGTAGGTGAGGGACTCCTTCATAAGCAGAAAGCTCTAACATTTTGGGATCTATTAAAATGAATTTACATTTATCAGGAGTATGTCTGTAAAGGAGTGATAGTATAATTGTATTTATACAAACTGATTTTCCTGATCCAGTAGTTCCTGCTATTAATAGGTGGGGCATAGATGTCAAGTCACCAACAATAGGTTTCCCAGAAATATTTTTTCCGAGTGCGATAGGTAATTTAATTTCCTTCCTTTTAAAATCTGAATTATTGAGTATTTCACTTAAATAAACATTTTCTCTGGAAGATTTAGGCAACTCAATACCAACTGTGTTTCTTCCAGGTATAGTTGCTATACGAGCAGATTCAGAACTAGTATTTCGCGCTATATCATCGGAAAGATTTATTATTTTAGAAACTTTTACTCCAGCTGCTGGTTCAAACTCATTTAAAGTTACAACTGGTCCATGGCTAACTTTTTTAATATTTCCATTAACTCCAAAATCTAAAAGTATTTTTTCCAAAAATTCAGGATTATTATTTTCATTTTTATCTGAATCCGCTCTTTCTCTGGCTGAAGGATTTTTTAACAAATCAGTAGATGGAAGTACAAATTTATGTTTTTTTATCAATTTATTAGCTTCTGATTTTATAAAAGGTAGATCTTCTTGTATCAAATTTTTTATCTCGTCTTGGGGAATATATTCATTAATAATTTCACTCCTACTTGTATAGTTTTTTGTATTCTTTTTAAATAAAAATTCAGCTAACTTTTTTATAAATTGAAAGAAATTTTTGATGTTAAAATTTACACTTATTAAAAATAAAATAACTATAAATAAAATAATAATATAATAAGAAATAACTTCATTATAAGAAAGAGTTTTACTAAGGAATGATGTGTTTAAGTAGTCACCAACAAAACCACCATTACCATTTATGTAGAGAGTAAACGCATCACTATAATAAAAACTAAAAAATAATGACCCAATTAAAGTGTAAAGAATAATAAAAAATGAATTTTCTATTAATAAAAATATTTCTTTTTTTTTTAAAATATTTATTCCAGTCAAAATATATGTAAAAGGTATTAAGTATGCAATTAAGCCAATAGACTGAAAAAAAAGATCCGACATGTGACTACCTTGGAATCCCAATATATTTTTGATTTCCGTATTTTTTGGAAAAATAAAATTAGGGTCAGTGGGAGAATATGAAATTAGAGATATTAAAAGTAAAATTCCTAAGCAAGAAATTATTATACCAAAAATTTCTATTAATCGCTTAATAGTAAAAATTAATACTGAATTTGCTAGTTTTTTTATATCCATATTTGATGAATCAAATTTACCACTTTGTATCATCTAATTTTTATTGTTAAAATTAAAATTATTATGAATGTTTCTATATTAGGTGATGGACTTACTAGTTTAGCATTAGCTAAATTATTAGTTAATGAGGGTATTAAAGTCGACATTTTTTCAGAGAAAAAATTAAGAAAAAGCAATAAAATTCAAACTCTTGGAATTTCAAAATCTAATACTGATTTTTTTATTGAAAATATTTCAGATATTAGAAAATTTTTATGGAATATAAAAAAAATTGAAATTTTTAGTGAAAATTTAAAAAATGAGAAGATATTAAATTTCGAAAAAAAAAAACAAACTCTTTTCTCAATAGTTAAGAATTTTGACATATATAATTTTCTCTTACAAAAACTTAAAAAAAATAAATTAGTCAAATTCAAAAAATCAATTAGTTTAAATAATATTAAAAAAAAGAATTATGAATTGATTTTTAATTGTGATTATCAAAATTCAATATCTAAAAAGTTTTTTTACAAAAAAATTGATAAAAATTATCAAAGTTTTGCATACGTATCTTCTTTAAAACATAAAAAATTATCAAATAATCATACAGCATCCCAAGTTTTTACAAAAAAAGGGCCCCTTGCCTTTTTACCCATTTCATCAACAGAAACTTCAGTTGTTTATTCTGTGCAAGGAAAAGATAATATCGATTTTGAAAAATTAATAAAAAAATATAACAAGAAATACAAAATTTATAAGTTAAATAAATTTTTAAAATTCGAATTAAAATCTTCTAATTTAAGATCTTACTATCACGAAAATATTATTGCATTCGGTGATTTGTTACATAGACTTCATCCTCTAGCTGGACAAGGTTTCAATATGACTATTAGAGACATAAAAAAGATTCATGAGTTAATTAAATTTAAAAAAGAACATGGCCTAACATTAGACATTTCTATTTGTTCAGATTTTGAAAAAAGTACTAAAGTTAATAATTATCTTTTTTCTAATGGTATTGATTTTATTTATGAATTTTTTAATTTTGAAAACAAATTTAATACAAACAAACTAAGTAAATCGTTAAAATTTTTGGGTAAAAATAAAATTGCAAATGATTTTTTTACAAAGTTTGCAGACACTGGAATAATTTTTTAAAATTATTGAATTATTGAATTGTTGTATTATTATATTGATCAAATGAGTAAGTGGTAAGTATTTCTGCAATTTTTGCTTTTCTTATATTTAAATTTTTTGCCTCTAATAAAACCTGTTTTTCCTCTAAAGTAAATGGAGAAGCCATTGCTAGTGCGTTTATAGTTTCATCTAAACTTTGTTTTTCTAATGCTCTCCAGTTAATTATAAATCCTCTTTTTTCGAATAGAGATTTCAAATCTTTAAAAATTAATTCTAAATCAGAAAATTTTAAATCTTCTTTTTTATTTTCTAGATCTTCATAATAATCTTTAAAATCTATTTCACATTCTCTGTATTTTTTGTTTGATTGAATTTCATTTATAATCTTAAATCTTATAAGACCTTTTAGTTCGATTAAATATCTTGAATCTTCAGTTTCTTTAAAACTTATTATTTTTCCCATACATCCTATTTCATGTAATTGGGGGATTTCATGGGTTTTATCTTTAAAAGTTTTTGGCTGGATCATTCCAACTAATTTGTTTGATTTCATACTATCATTAATCATTTCAATATATCTAGGCTCAAAAATATTTAGTGGTACAGCAGTTTTAGGAAATATTATGAAGTTGCTAAGTGGAAAAACAGCTAGCTTTTTCGGCAAATCATCTTTTTTCATAGTGACTAAATATATCATATTTAATATTGCTTTAATTAAAAAAAATGACTAACTATAATATTTATGTGCGGGCATAGCTCAGTGGTAGAGCGTCTCGTTGCCAACGAGAAGGTCGAGGGTTCGACCCCCTTTGCCCGCTCCAAATTATGTCTGATTTATTAAAAAAAAAATGTATGCCTTGTGAGGGTGGTGTTGCACCATTTGATATATCTGAAATTCACAAGTATCAAAAAAAAGTTGATGGTTGGGAAATAGCAAAAAATGAAAAAAACATTTTCTTTTTGGAAAAAAAATTCAATTTTAAAAATTTTATTGAAAGTCAAAAATTTGTTAATGAAATAGGCAAAATATCCGAAGAAGAAGGGCATCACCCAGACATTTCTTTTGGGTGGGGTTATGCAAAAATAAGCATTACAACTCACGCAATAGAAGGGTTGTCAGAAAATGATTTTATTTTAGCTGCAAAAATTGATAACAAAACTAATGTCTGAAATGTCTTGTTTTAGAAAAAATCAGAACTGTTTCAGTTTTATTGGCATATCTTATAATTTCTTTATCCCTAATTGATCCTTCAGGCTGAATAACAGCATTAACACCAGATTGAATCAGTTTTTCAATACCATCTACAAATGGAAAAAAGGCATCTGAGGCTGCAACTATTTCATCATCAGTTTTTGTAAACTTATTCATTTTATCAATGGCAATCTTACAACTATCAAGTCTACTTGGTTGACCAGATCCAATTCCTATAGTTGAGTTGTTAGATACAAGAACAATTGCATTAGATTTTACATAACGACAAACATTAAAGGCAAATATTAAATTATCAAATTGTGACTTGTTTGGTTTTTTTTTGGAAACAACTTTGAAATTTTTTTTAGAAAAAATTTGTTTATCTTCATTTTGTATTAAAATAAAATTATTTAAAGAATTAAATTTTAAAATCTCATTAAAAGAAAAATTTGATGCATCAATTAATCTCAAATTTTTCTTTTGTTTAAGTATATCAAGAGCATTTTTATCAAAACCATTAGCAATAACCACTTCAAGAAATATTTTATTTAATTCTAAGGCTAAATTTTTATTTATTTTAAAGTTACAAGAAACAATCCCTCCAAAAGCACTAATAGGATCACATGCTAAAGCATATTTATAACTATCAACCATATTTTTTGATATTGAGACACCACAAGGATTAGCATGTTTTACAATAACTACCCCCCTATTTTTTGGAAGTGATTTGGATATTGTTAAAGCAGAAAAAATATCATTATAATTATTATAACTTAATTGTTTTCCATGAATTTGATTAATTTTTAGATTAGAGCTTTGTGAATAAATAGCACTCTCTTGGTGGGGGTTTTCTCCATATCTTAATTTTGAAACTAGATTTCCATGAATGATTTTTTTTTTAGGAAATAAAATTTTAGAAGTTTGATTAAAATAATTTGTTATAACTGAATCATAATAAGCCGTTTCAGCAAAAGCTAATTGAGACATTAGTTTTCTAAATTTCAATGTTGTTGAACCTTTGTTAATTTTCAATTGATTAATAAGTTCGGGATACTGATCTTTAGAAGTTATCACAACAACATCGTTATAATTTTTGGCTGCTGCTCTTACCATGGTTGGTCCACCTATATCTATATTTTCAATTATTTTATTGTGATTCTTTGTTACATTTAAAGTTTTTTCAAAAGGATAAAAATTTACAATTACTAGATCAATATTTTCAAAATTGTTATTTTTCAAATCTCTTTGATCTGATTTATTATTTCTTTTGTTTAAAATTCCTGCATGAATTTTTGGGTGTAAAGTCTTAACTCTTCCTCCAAGAATTTCATTAAAACCTGTAAAATCTGAAACTTCTAAACAATTGAATTTAAGTTTTTGTATTTCCTTAAATGTGCCACCAGAACTAATTAATCTGATTTTGTTTTTTTTTAGAATTTGTAAAAGAGGTTTTAAATTTGATTT
>CACDSX010000021.1 GCA_902555655.1 uncultured Pelagibacteraceae bacterium
TTTTTATCAATGGGCAAAGAATGAAAGTAATTTGGTAAATCTTTTTTTAACTTTTTTAAAATTTTTTTATTTTTTTTATATAAATCAGCAACTTCTTTATCTGCATTAAAAACTGGATAACCAAATTTATTAGCTATATAACTTTTACCTGAACCTATACTTCCTAAAATTCCAATTCTAATCATCGTTCAGCAATTTAGTTATTTCATCATCCACATTTGGATATATGCCATGCCAAATATTAAAAGCTGAATAAGCTTGATAAATGAACATTTTTTCCCCATTTTCTATTTTGTTACCCATTTCTCTTCCTATTTTTAAAAAGTTGGTTTCCTTAGAATTATAAATCACATCGTAAAAAAATTTGTCTTTACCAACAGAAGAAAAATCAATTTCAAACCGGTCGTTTTCGTTAAGACCCAAACTTGTTGCATTAATTATCATATCAAAATTAGGAATCTCTCCCCATTCAACTATTTTTAGATCTTCAAACAAATTTTTTAAATTTTCAGCTTTGCTTTTTGTTCTATTGCTTAAAATTATCTGATGAACTTTCATTTTTTTTAAAGCAAAAATTATTGATGGCACAACTCCCCCACTACCCAAAATTAATATTTTTTTGCCTGCTAAATTATATTTACTTTTTTTAACACTCATCTCAAAACCATAAATATCTGTATTATGTCCAATAATTTGGTTATTACTTATATATATTGTGTTAACTGATTGAGTCCTTTCTGACTCGGGACTTAATTTATCCAAGAAAGGAATTACCTTATTCTTAAATGGAACAGTTATATTAATCCCATTAATTTTTTTTTCCTTCACTTGTAAAATTAAATTTTTAATTTCATTTTCGCTTGCTTCTTTTTTTTCATAAATTGCATTAAGACTATTTTTTTTTATCCAATAATTATGTAATTTTGGTGATAAAGAATGTTTTATTGGATTCCCAATTACTAGATATTTTTTCATTTATAATTATTCAAATAGTCCTTAATTTTTTTTATTGGTAAGCCCATAATTGTATTTTCATCACCTTCAATTTTAGAAAATAAATTTCTTCCTTCGCCCTCAATTTGATAAACGTTATAAGCAAATAAAGCTTCATCTGATATCTTTAATAAATAGCTATCAAGATCTTTATCAGTCAAATTCTTCATAGTTAATGTGGCCATATCAGTATGATTCCATATCATATTTCCATTTTTTGAAATGCATACAGAACTAATTAATTTGTGTTTTTTACCGTTCAGTTTACGTAAAATACTAATTGCTTCTTGTCTGTTCTTTGGCTTTGATATTAATTCCCCATTCAAATCAATTACACTGTCTGCTCCTAAAACTAAAAAATCATATTTTTTTTGACTTATTTTATTTGCTTTAAGCTCTGCTAAATTTTTTGAAATATTTTCGGGAGAACTTTTTGCATTTAATAAACTTTCTTTAACCGAGTCTTCATCTACATTTGAAGGTTGAACTTGAACAACAATATTGTTTTGATCAAGTATTTCTTTTCTTACTTTGCTCTTAGAGGCAAGAATTATTTTAACCATTTTTTTTATATATTTCGTATATCTTTATTATTGATGCAGCTGTTTCTTCTACAGATTTTCTTGTAACATCGATTACAGGCCATTTATATTTTCTAAAGGTATCTTTTGCTTGGTTAATTTCTTTTTTAATGTTTTCAAGATCTGTATAAAATTTATTTTCGGTTTCCTTAATAGAATTCATCCTATTTTTTCTTATATCCACAAGCCTTTCTGGTTCTGTATTAAGTCCCACAACACAGGCCATTTTTGGATTTTGTTTAAGTATTTTGGGAATAGAATTTTCATTGACCAGTGGTATGTTTGATGTTTTAAAACCTTTGTTTGCTAAATATATAGATGTTGGAGTTTTGCTTGTTCTACTAACTCCTAATAGTATTATATCAGATTTATTAATTTCTTTAAGAAGATTTCCATCATCATGATTCATGGTAAATTGTATTGCTGATATTCTTTTATAATATTCATCATTTAAAGCGTATTGCCCACTTGGTAAGTGCGAGGCTTTTTGATTCAACAATTTTGAAAAACTAAGTATCAGGTCACCCAAAACTCCAAAACAAGGAATTTTTTTATTGTCACTCGTATTTGCTAAATATTTTGCCAAGTTGCTATCAACAATAGAATATAAAATTACAGAACTAGAAAACTTTTCAGCTTCTGACAATATCTTATAAATTTGGTTTTCTGTTCTAGTAAACGAATAAGTGTGGATCTTATAATCAATGTTTTTAAATTGAGCTTTAATAGCGACAAAAATTCTATCTAAAGTTTCGCCAGTTGAGTCTGAAATAAGATAAATTTGATATGTATTGCTCATGTATTAAGTGTTAATAACATTTTATTGTTTAAATTAAATTTTAACATTTTTAAATTTTAAAATTTATGTTGTAAAATCTGACTTTTATTAACAATATTAAACATCTGTACTAAATTTTCTTAAATTTTAGGTAATTGTTAATAAGCTTCAATTTTTCTTATATATTTAATAAATTTTTAATACTAAATGTTAGTAAATTGTTAATAAAATGTGTACAAAACTTAATCATCGTTATTCACAGATTATACTAATAATACAATCAATTATATTTAATTATTAATATGTCACCAATAAATAAAGTAATAATTAATAAAGAAACTACAATTAGTCCAATATGGATAATGAGACAAGCTGGTCGTTATTTACCAGAATTTAGAGAAATAAGAAAAGAAAATACTGATTTTATTAAATTATGTTTAAACCAAGACTTATCATCTGTAATTACCTTGCAGCCATTAAAAAGATTTGAACTTGATGCCGCAATAATATTTTCCGATATTTTAATGTTGCCTTATGGTTTGGGTCAAAAAGTGGAATTTGAGAGGAATTTTGGTCCTAAATTAGGTGAATTAAATATAAATGAAATTATCAAAACAGATGAAATCGATTTTGTAGAAAAAATATATAATGTTTATAAAGCTATAAAAAAAGTAAGTTCTGATCCTATATTAAATAATAAAAATACAATTGGTTTTGTTGGAGCTCCATGGACATTATTAGTTTATATGATTAATCAACAGTCACCTAAAAAGAAATTAAAAGAAAATTTTTTCAAAGACAACTTTTTAATAAATAGAATTTTATTAATAATTGAAAAATTTTTAAAAATTCATATTAAGCAACAAATTGAAAGTGGTGCGAATATTATACAAATTTTTGATAGTTGGGCTGGTTTATTAGATGAAAAAGATTTACCAAATTATATTTATACTCCTACTTTAAATCTTGTTAATTATGTTAAATCTTTAAATGTACCGGTCATATGTTTTCCAAGAGATATTAAAAATTACAAAGAATTTTGTGATATTGTTAAACCAGACGTTATAAGTATTGATTATAATGTGAACCCTAAAAACATTATTAAAAATATAAAGATTCCAGTTCAGGGAGGCTTAGACCCAAAAATTTTATTAACTGACAAAGAGACATTAAAAAAAGAAACAATTAAATATTTAGAAATTTTTAAAGATCACCCTTATATTTTTAATCTTGGGCACGGTGTGCTACCTGAAACAAATCCCGAGATGGTAAAATGTTTGGTTCAAACTGTAAAAGAATATAAATGAAAAAAGCTGTTATTTTATTTAATTTGGGCGGCCCAGATAAATTAGAAAATGTTCAGCCTTTTTTGTTTAATTTGTTTAATGATCCAGCAATATTAAACTTACCAAGCTTTTTTAGATTTCCACTAGCAAAATTAATAGCCAATAGAAGGGCTCCGACTGCAAAGAAAATTTATGAGGAATTAGGGGGCTCTTCTCCAATCTTAAAACTTACAGAAGAGCAGTCAAGTGCACTAGAATTAAAATTAAACAAAGATGATAATTTGTCTGAATATAAATGTTTTATTGTAATGAGGTGTTGGCATCCAAGAGCAAAAGATGTTGTTAAAGAAGTAATTAATTATAATCCAGATGAAGTAATTTTAATGCCGCTTTACCCGCAATATTCAGCAGCAACATCTGGCTCGTCTATTAAGGAATGGAAGGACATTTGTGTTAAAAACAGATTTAAAGTTAGAACCAACACAATTTGTTGTTATCCAACTGATGAAAACTTTGTTGAAGCACATAAAAATGAAATAGTGAAAAAAATTAAAGATCTAAATAATTTTAAATTAATATTTTCTGCACATGGATTGCCTGAAAAAAATATTAAAAATGGCGACCCATATCAATGGCAAGTAGAACAGTCAGTTGATAAAATTGTTAAATCTTTAAACATTAAAGATCTAGATTGGATATTAAGTTACCAAAGTCGAGTTGGACCTTTAAAGTGGATTGGCCCGTCAACAGAAGAAATAATTGTGGAAAATTCGAAATTAGGAAAACATATTGTTATAGTTCCTGTTGCTTTCGTCTCGGAACATTCCGAGACATTGGTTGAATTAGATATAGAATATAAAGAATTGGCAGATAAAAATGGCTGTAAAAATTATTTAAGAGTTCCAGCGCTAGGAACAAGTGAAAATTATATAAAGGCTATGTCTAATTTAATAACTAATAAACAAGATTATAATTTTAATGGAGAACTTTCCCCCCCAAAGATACAATGTCCTAATCAATTTAAGAAATGTCCTTGTTTAAATTATGAATAGCTACTTATTATTTAAAAGTTTACACTTGATAGCCGTAATTTCTTGGATGGCTGGTCTTTTGTATCTGCCGAGAATATTTGTCTATCACTCTGAAAATAATAATGAAATTATTTCAAGCGTATTTAAAACAATGGAAAGAAAATTATTTTATTATATCATGACACCAGCTATGGTATTTAGTTGGCTATTTGGCTTAGCGTTAATTAATGAAATAGGCTTTGAGCAATTGGGTAATTTGTGGCTTCAATTAAAGCTAATTTTGGTGATCTTACTAACGGCTTATCACTTCTATCTTGGATTGTTACTTAATCAATTTAAATTAGATCAAAATAAGAAGTCTTCAAAATTTTACCGTTATATTAATGAAATACCAACATTATTGTTAATTTTAATAGTTTTTATTGTTATTTTTAAACCCATCTAAGGTTGAATTATTATAAATAGCATATATATTAGGTCCATTATTAAGTCCTTAATAATTTTTAATCATGAACATACAAGAACTAAAACTTAAATCTTCCGAACAGCTTATTACCCAAGCAGAAGAGCTTGGCATTGAAAATGCTAGTACATTGAGAAAACAGGAAATTCTTTTTGCAATACTTAAAAAAGTTGCAGAAAAAGAAGAGATCACAGGCGCAGGTGTGTTGCAGCTTTTACAAGATGGATTTGGATTTCTCCGAGCGATGGAGTCAAACTATTTACCAGGGCCAGATGATATCTATGTAAGTCCAAGTCAAATTAGAAAATTTGGTTTAAGAACAGGTGATACAGTTGAGGGTCCGGTGAGAGCGCCAAAAGAAGGTGAAAGATATTTCGCATTACTTCAGGTAAGTAAAATAAATTTTGAAGAGCCTGAAAAATCAAGACATAAAATTGCATTTGATAACTTAACTCCGCTTTACCCAGACAAACAATTGGTTATGGAAGTTGAGACAACCAAAATTGAAAAAAAACCAGATTTAACTCCAAGATTAATTGATTTGGTTAGTCCCATTGGAAAAGGACAGAGATCTATAATTATATCACCTCCTAAAGCAGGTAAAACAATGATCTTACAAAGTATTGCAAATTCAATCGCAAAAAATTATCCAGAGTGTTACCTAATAGTTTTATTGATTGATGAAAGACCAGAAGAAGTAACGGATATGCAAAGAACAGTTAAGGGTGAAGTGATTAGCTCCACTTTTGATGAGCCCGCTCAACGTCACGTAGCTGTTGCAGAAATGGTTATAGAAAAAGCTAAAAGATTAACAGAGCATAAAAAAGACGTAGTAATCCTATTAGATTCTATTACAAGATTAGGAAGAGCCTATAATGCAGTTATACCTAGCTCGGGAAAAGTTTTAACAGGAGGTGTAGATGCAAATGCCCTTCAAAGGCCCAAGAGATTTTTTGGTGCAGCAAGAAATATTGAAGAAGGCGGATCTTTGACAATAATATCAACTGCATTAATTGATACTGGAAGTAGAATGGACGAAGTAATTTTTGAGGAATTTAAGGGCACAGGAAATAGTGAAACCGTTCTTGATAGAAAAATTGCTGATAAAAGAATTTATCCAGCAATAGATATAACAAAATCAGGAACAAGACGAGAAGAGCTACTTTTTGACAAGAATGATCTTCAAAAAATGAATGTTTTAAGAAGAATTATTGCTCCCATGGGAACTATGGATGCTATTGAATTTATCAGTTCAAAACTGAAAGATACAAAAAATAATTCTGAATTTTTTAACTCAATGAATAAGCCTGCTTAATATTTATGCTTGATCTTAATCAAGATCAAAAAAAAAAGCTCAAGAGACTATTTGAGAATAAAAATTATTCTAAGTTTGAATCTCAATTAGAAAAATTAGGGCCAATCGAAGATCTGCCCACTTATTTGAGGATGGGATATGCAGGATCAAAAGTTCTAAATCCTAACTCAAAAAAGGATGATTTTCTTAATGCATCAATTATTTTTGAAAAAATTTATTCAAAAGATAAATCTAATTTAGAAGCATTATATAATTTAATATTATCAAGTTTAAAAGCAGAGATATGTAGTTATGTTCTGCCACATCTTCAAAATTTTTATGAAAGGAATAAAAAAGATCTAAAGGTAGTTGAGGGGTTAGCAAGAACATATTTTCAGTTAGATAACATGAATTTATCGGTAAAATTTTTTAAAAAATTAATAGATTTAAACCCAACACACACAATTGATGGCGGTAGATTGACATATTTAGCATCAATGAATTATCCGTCTAATATTAATCAAAAAGATTATTATAATGAGTGCATTAAATTAGGTGAGGCATTTGAAAAATATTCTAAATTTTCAACTTATGTTAATCAAAAATCTTTAAATAAAAAAGTGAAAATAGGTTTTCTTTCAGGAGATTTTAGAGATCATTCTGTAAATTTCTTTTTGAAGGATATTATTAAAAAAATAGATAAAAAAAAATTTCACATCATAGGATTAAGTAACTTAGAATTAAAAAGACATCATGAGGTAATAACAAAATTTTACCAAAATCAATTTGACGAATGGGAAGATATTTTTGATTATAATGATGAAAAATTGCTTGGTTTTATTAGATCATTAAATTTAGATATATTAATTGATTTAAATGGTTTTACCTTTGGCAATAGATTGAACATTTTTGCAGCTAGATCAGCGAAAAAACAAATTAGTTGGTGTGGATATAATAATTCATTAGGGATAAAAAATATGGATTATCTGATTGCAGACAAAAATCTTATAAAAAAGGATGAGGAAAAATATTACAAAGAAAAAATTATTTATATGCCAAAAATTTGGAACGCAATGTCAAAACCTGATAATTTACCTGCAGTAAATGATTTACCATATAAAAAAAACGATGTTTTTAAATTTGGATCCTTTAACAGTTTTAAAAAAATTTCAGATGATGTAATTAAAGTTTGGTCCAAAATTATAAACAATTCAAATTGCAAATTATATTTAAAAAACTCAGGCGGTTATAATAAAGAAATATACGATAATTTACTTAAAAGATTCAAAAATGAAAATGCAGACTTAAAAAAAATTGTTTTTTTAAAAAAATCTAAAAGCAGTGAATTTATGAAGGATTATTATAAAATTGACCTTGCATTGGATACTTTCCCTTACACTGGGGTTACAACGTCTTTTCAATCTTATCTTATGGGTGTTCCAGTTTTAACCTTAAAAGGGTTTAATATGAATTCTCGTTGTGGTGAAAGTATAAATACTAATCTAGGATTAAATGATTTTATTGCTGATAATTTTGATGAATATTATAAAAAATCAATTTCTTTGCAGAATAAAAACAAGCTTTCAAACTTAAGGTCAACTTTAAGAAATAAAGTTTTAAGCTCACCTTTATTTGACACTGATAATTTCTCAAAAGATTTAACTAGCGTTTTTGAAAAAATATTAAAACAATAAGATTCAGTTTTACAGAGGTGGAAATTTCAAGTTATAATAGTAAATGACTATTTTCGCTTTATCCTCGGGACCTGGCACGTCTGGTGTCGCGATAATAAGAATTTCAGGTCCAGAAGCATCAAACGTTATAAAATCGCTCACAGGGAAAGAAATTCCAGAACCCAGAATGGCAACCCTTAGAAAAATAAACAATATCAACACTTTTGAGCTTATAGATGAAGGGATAATTATCTGGTTTCCTGGGCCTGAGAGCTACACAGGTGAGGATATAGCAGAGATACATATACATGGAGGTAAAGCAGTAATTTTAGCAGTTCAAAACGAAATATCTAAAATAAAGAACTGTAGACTTGCTGAACCTGGAGAGTTCACAAAACTAGCTTTTCAAAATGGGAAAATTAATTTGTTAAAAGCTGAGAGTATAGCTGATTTAATATCAGCTGAAACTGAAATTCAAAGATTGCAGGCTGTCAAGATTATGGAAGGACGGTCTTCACAAAAATTTAATGATCTTAGAGAAAAATTACTAAAACTTTTATCTTTTGTAGAAGCTAAAATTGATTTTCCCGAGGAAGATTTGCCTGAAGACAATTTAAAAAAAATGAAAAAAGACTCCACAGATGTTTTAAATATAATTGAAAAAATTTTAAATGACCAAAAGGTTGGTGAAATAATTCGCGAAGGTTTTAAAATTGCTATTGTGGGTCCGACAAATGCAGGTAAGTCCAGCTTATTAAATAATTTATCAAATAGAGAGGTTGCTATAGTTTCTGAAATTGCAGGAACAACAAGAGATGTTATCGAAACACATTTAAATATTGATGGTTATCCGGTTATAATTTCAGATACAGCAGGTATAAGAAATTCAAAAGATGAAATAGAAAAAAAAGGTATTAAATTATCGCTTGATAAGGCTGAAAATGCTGATTTAAAACTTGTTGTCGTTGATGCAAAAAGCATTAATTTAAGCGGTTTTTTGAATGATATACTAAAAAATAATGCAATTTTAGTTATAAATAAATCTGATCTTTTAGATGAGAAATTAGACTCTGAGGTTTCTAAATTTGATCATGTTTTAATCTCATTAAAAGATAACCTGAATATTGATAAATTAATTCTAAAAATAAAAAGTAGCTTAAAAAAAAAATTTATATCTCAAGAAGATATTTTAATTACCAGAGAGAGACATAGACAACATTTAATCCAATCCGCAGATCACTTAAGAAATTTTTTAGATAAAAATGATAAGAAAGACTTTGATAAGGCTGCAGAAGATCTAAGGCTTTCAACAAGACATTTAGGTATGATCGTTGGTAAAGTCGATGTAGAGGAGATATTAGGTAGTATTTTCAACGATTTTTGTATTGGAAAATAAAATCAATTTAGCTGTATTTTCGGCTCTTTTTTCACTATTTTCGTTGATAAATATAGCTTATTTAAAAAAAAAACTCAAATCTTGTAAATATTTTAATCGAATATAAATTTACATCATGAAAAAAAATTTATCTTTTGATGTGGTAGTGATTGGTGGTGGCCATGCTGGTTGTGAGGCAGCAGCAGCATCTGCACGTCTTGGAATAAACACTGCCCTTTTCACACACAATAAAAATACCATAGGAGAAATGTCATGTAATCCTGCTATTGGTGGTTTAGGAAAGGGCCATCTGGTTAGAGAAATAGATGCTTTAGATGGGGTTATGGGTGAAGTAGCTGATAAGTCTGGAATACAATTTAGATTATTAAATAGGAGTAGAGGACCAGCAGTAAGAGGTCCCAGAACTCAATCAGATAGATCATTGTATCGTAAATTTATGCAAGAAAAACTCGTAAACTACTGTAATTTAAGCATTTTTTCTGATCCAGTAATTAAGTTTATTTTCTCGAATAATGAAATAAATGGATTTATAACACAAAAAGGTAATAAAGTAAGTTGCAGTAAGTTAATTTTAACTACAGGCACATTTTTAAATGGATTGATACATATTGGAGATGAGAGAACACCTGCAGGTCGATTTAATGAAAAGCCCAGTACAGGTTTAAGTGAACAGTTAAAAAAATATAATTTTAGGATTGGTAGATTAAAAACTGGTACACCTCCAAGATTAGATTCTAGAACCATTAATTATGAAAATTTAGAAAAACAATTCGGTGATGACGATCCTTATTTTTTTTCATTTTTAACAAAAAAAAATTTGAACAAACAAGTTGTGTGTTCAATGACTTATACTAACGAAAAAGTTCACAAGATAATTGAAAAAAATTTATCTAGAAGTGCAATGTATTCAGGCAGCATTCGGGGTGTTGGCCCTAGATATTGTCCTTCAATAGAAGATAAAATTGTAAAATTTGCAGATAAGATGAGGCATCAGATATTTTTGGAGCCAGAAGGCCTTAATGACCATACAGTTTATCCAAATGGCATATCAACATCTCTACCTGAAGTTGTACAACATGAAATACTTAATAATATCAATGGTTTAGAAAGTGTAAAAGTTATAAGACCCGGATATGCTATAGAATACGACTATATTGACCCTAGAGAACTTTTTTTAACATTGGAGACCAAAAAAATAAAGAATTTATACCTTGCGGGTCAAATTAATGGAACTACAGGATATGAAGAGGCAGCGGCTCAAGGTCTTATAGCCGGAGTTAACGCTGCACTTTCCCATAAAAATATGGAACCTTTTATTCTTGATAGATCAGATGCTTATATTGGAGTAATGATTGATGATTTAGTCACAAAAGGGGTTGCTGAACCTTATAGGATGTTTACTTCTCGGGCTGAATATAGATTAAGTCTTAGATCCGACAACGCAGACTTAAGACTTACACACAAAGGAATCAACATCGGTTTAATATCAGATACTAGAAAAGAGATATTTGAGGATAAATTTGCAAAATTAAGTAAAATTTCAATGCAAATGTCAAATTTAAATATATCTCCGACCAAAGCAGATAAATTTGGAATAAAAATAGCAAAAGACGGTATTTTTAGATCTGCAGATGAAATTTTAACTCAAAAAGATGTTGATATGAGAAAAATAAGGAATATTTGGCCTGAAATTCTTGATCATGGAAGTGAGATAGATGAGCAGATAGAGATTAATTCACATTATAGAGGATATTTAAAGAAACAAAAAGCCGATATCGTTGCTTTTAAAAGAGATGAGAACCTATCTATACCTGATAATATTGATTATGACCAGTTTTCTGGCCTTTCTAATGAGGTAAAAACTAAATTCAAGCAAATTAGACCTAAAACTATGGGTCAAGCCCTTAGAATTGATGGTATTACTCCTGCAGCTGTATATATTTTGTTGTCACACGTCAAAAGAAAGTCTATTAAGCATATAGCTTAATGGATAATGTAATTTTAAACACATACTTAAAAATTTCTGATTTAGATGTTTCACGTGAAACTTGTAATGAGCTTGAAAGCCTGATTTCTATGATACAAGAAAAAAATAGAGAAATTAACATTATAAGTAAAAAAAATGCTGAAAAAGATACTATAAGACATCGACATATAATAGATTCAGCGCAAATCATTGATTTTGTTGATTTAAATTCTAATACAACCTCTGATTTAGGAACAGGAGGGGGGATGCCAGGTCTTATTGTGGCAATCGCACTAAAAAAGATCAAAAATAGCATGAAGGTCAATCTTTATGAAAAAAGCTTTCATAAATGCGTTTTTTTAAAAGAAGTTTCAAAAAAGTTGAATTTGAACACAGAGGTAATTCACAAAGATATTTTTAAAGTTAAAAATATTGAAACAGGAACAATAATGTCTAGAGCTTTTAAACCAATGCCAATAATTCTCAACTTAGTTAATGAAAATTTTAAAAAATATAAAAATATAATTTTTTTTATGGGGATTAGTGGAAGAAAAATTCTTAATGAGACTCTTCAAGAGTGGGATTTAGATTTTGAGGAAAAAAAAAGTTTAACAAATGAAGACTCGTTTATATTAAATATAAAAAAAATGAAAAAAAAAGTTTCATGAAAATAATTTCAATAATAAATCAAAAGGGTGGGGTTGGAAAAACAACAACAGTAATTAATTTAGCTTCAGCTTTATCTCAACAAGGAAAAAAAATTTTAGTAATTGATTTGGATCCACAAGGAAATGCTACAACTGGCTTAGGTTTATCAAATACAGGACAATCAGACCAAACTATATATGGAATTTTAAATGGGACAACCTCAATTTCAGAAGTCATTAAGAAAACAAAATTTGAAAATTTAGATTTAATTACATCAAACGTTGATTTGTCTGGATTAGAGGTCGAAACAGCTGGAGATAGTGATAGGGCTTTTATATTAAAGGGTAAATTAACCGCGTATTTAAACGATTCTAAAGCTATATATGATTATATACTTATAGATTGTCCACCATCATTAAGTTTATTAACCGTGATGGCTTTGGTATCTTCGAATTCATTATTAGTACCTCTTCAGACAGAATTTTTTGCATTAGAGGGTCTTACTCAGCTAATGAAAACAATTGAGAGAATAAAAGTTAGTTTAAATCCAGAATTAAAGATACAGGGGATACTTTTAACAATGTACGATAGAAGAAACAAGCTATCATCACAAGTTGAACAAGAAGCGAGAGATTATTTTAAGGAGAAAGTTTATCAAACTGTTATTCCACGTAATGTGAGATTATCAGAAGCACCATCACATGGAGTGCCAGTTTTGATATATGATAAAAGTTGTCCAGGTAGTAAGTCGTATTACAGTTTTACTGATGAATTTATGTCTCAAGAAAGTAAAATTGGGAGTGCAGCATAATGAATTCTAAAATTAAAAAAGGACTTGGTAGAGGGCTTTCGTCTTTAATTGGTGAAACTAAAGTAGAGACAAAAACAAATAAATTATTATTAAGTGAAATTGCACCTAATAAGTATCAACCTAGAAAAAATTTTGAGGAGGAAAATTTAGAGGATTTAACTAACTCAATTAAAGAAAGAGGAGTAATACAACCAATTATAGTACGACAATCAAATTCTGACTCTTCAAAATATGAAATTATTGCTGGAGAAAGAAGATGGTTAGCAGCTAGAAAAGCCGGTCTTCATGATATACCAGTTGTTGTCACAGAGGCAGATGATTTAAAATCATTAGAATTTGCAATAGTTGAAAACGTTCAAAGACATGATTTAAACCCTTTAGAAGAAGCTCAAGGTTATAAAAGATTAATTGACGAATTTTCTTATGACCAAGAGAAAGTATCTAAATTCATTGGTAAAAGTCGAAGTTATATTACTAACTCATTGAGATTACTCAATTTACCCTCAGAAATTTTAAAATTTATTGAAGAAAAAAAAATAACCTCAGGGCATGCTAAGATTTTGGTAGGCTTGGATAATGCTTTATTTATTGCTAATAAAGTAATTGAAAAAAAATTATCTGTTAGGCAAACTGAAAGTTTTGTTAAACTCTTTAAAAAAAAATCTGGTAAAATTAGCCCATCTAGGGATCCGAATATTAAAAATCTTGAACAAATATTATCTGATAAAACTGGTTTAAGCGTTTTAATTAAAAATAATAAACAAAATAAAGGAACTATAACTCTTTCATATCACGGCAATGATCAATTAAACAAAATTATAGATATTATTAAATCTTACTATTAATTCTCTTTCCTTCATTAAACATAAAATCTAATAAAATATTAATTGAATTTGTATAGTTTTTCTTAATTAGTAATTCTGTATCATTGATAGAATGAATAAGTTTCTCGGTATTTTGGATTGAATAGTTTTTTAATTGTTCTCTTACTAATTCTTTATCTTTCCAAAAAATTGGTGGTTTAAATGAACTAATAACTTCATCTATACTATTTTTAAATTTCATCTCGTTATTCATTTTTAATAATCTCTTAGCCTTTAATAAAAATGTTCTAATAATTATAATAGTATCTTCCTTTGCAAAGTTATGCTCATTAATAATGTTTAATAATTTTTTTTGATTTTTCGCCAAACAACAATCTACAAGTTCAGAAAAATTAGCATTATCAGTCATGTTAGTTAGTCTTAAAATATCATCTAAAACTATTTTTTTTTTATTCACTAAAAAACTTTCTATTTTAGCAATTTCATTTTTTAAATTTTGTCTATCACCACTAGCTCTATTAATTAAAATGTT
>CACDSX010000022.1 GCA_902555655.1 uncultured Pelagibacteraceae bacterium
TTCATCTTGGGTCTAGAAAATCTAATGCTGATATTAAATATAAAGTAAATATACTTACAAATAATCTTCATAGAGCAGATATAGTAGATAGAAATAATAAATATTTAGTTAAGACGGTAAGTTCTATAGATATTGGAATTAGCACTAAAAAGGTTATTGATAAAAAAAAATTATTATTAAATCTAAAATATATATTTCCAGATAAAAATTACTCAAAAATTGAGTCTCAATTAGACACAAAAAATTTTTTCTATTTTGAAAAAAAAATTTCAGATGAAAAATATGAAAAAATAATGCAGTTAGGTGATAAATCTATTCAGCCAGAAGAAAAATTAACTAGAGTCTATCCAGAAAGAAATTTGTTCAGTCATATCATTGGGCAGATTGATAATGATAATAATGGGATATCTGGTCTAGAAAAATCTCTAGATCAAGAATTAAAAAATATTCAACAACCTATTAAATTAACCGTTGATAAGGATATTCAATATTTGATTAGAAATGAATTGGTTAAGTTTAATGAAATTTTTAACACTAAAGGCAGTGCTGCAATTTTAATGAATGTAAATAATGGTGAGATTTTATCATTAGTTTCATTGCCAGATTTTGATCCAAACAAGAGGGAAAAAATTTTAGATGTAAACTTTATTAATCGAGTAACAAAAGGAGTTTATGAGTTTGGTTCAGTTTTTAAAACATTTACTGTAGCAGCAGGTTTTGAGGAAAATATTATTGAGCCTCAAACAGAATTTCTTGATTTACCAAAATCTTTAACATGTGCTGGATTTCCAATAAGAGAATACGATAATAAATTACCCTCAGATTTAACTGTTGAACAAATATTAGTTCGATCTGGCAATATAGGTTCAGTTAGAATTGGCCAAAAAATTGGAGAAGAAAAATTTAAGTTATTTTTATCTAAAATTGGATTACTGGAAGAAATTAATTTTGATATTGAAGAAGTTGGAAAACCAATCAAATTTAATTGGGGTAAATGCTCGCTTGCAACAGCATCTTTTGGACATGGTATTACAACTACACTACTGCAATTAGCAAAAGCATACTCAATTATAGTAAATGGAGGATATTACATTCACCCAAAGTTGATCAAAAAAGATACAAAAAATAAAAGAAAAAAAATTTTAAACAAAGAGGTATCTAAAAAGATTTTACCCATATTAAGAAAAATTGTAACGACAAAAGAAGGGACTGCTTCTTTAGCTAATATTGACGGTTACGAAATTGGCGGCAAGACAGGCACTGCCCAAAAAAGTATAGATGGAATTTATTCCAAAAAAAAAAAATTAAATTCCTTTGTATCAGTATTTCCTACATCTAACCCTAAATTTGTTTTAGCAATAATGCTCGATGAACCAAAAACTAACGAGGATTATATTTATCACTTCAGAGATGGCTCAAACATTAAATACAAAGGTACCCCATTTAATACTGCCGGCTGGACTACAGTTGAGATAACAGGTCAAATTATAGAAAAAATTGGGCCTATTTTAGCCACAAAATACAGTGAAATTAATTAGGTCATGCAACTCAAAGATTATATTCCTAAAGTAGATAAAAAATTTAGTGATATTTTTTTCTCTAATATTGCTTTTGACAGTTTTAAAGTTAAAAAAGATAGTATTTTTTTTGCCATCAAAGGAAATAAATTTGATGGAAATGATTATATTGATTTAGCCATTAAAAAGGGTGCAAAAATAATTGTTTCAGAGAAAAAATTTTTTAAAGAAAAAAAAAATGTAATTTTTCTGCATTCTTCCAATGTAAGAAAATTACTAGCAGAAGTTTCTTATAAAGTTTTAAAAAAAAAACCAAAAAAAATAATTGCAGTTACGGGTACAAATGGAAAATCATCAATAGCAGATTTCTATTATCAAATACTAGATTTAAATTTTAAAAAAGTTGCATCTATTGGCACTATTGGTGTTAAATACAAAGGTAAAAAAAAGACACTAAGCAACACTACTTTAGATCCTATTCAACTTAGCTCTTTAATTAAGCATTTAAGTAAAAAAAAAATTGAATATTTAATTATGGAGGCATCCAGCCATGGTTTGAAACAAAATAGGTTGGATGGATTACTATTTGACGTAGGAATATTTACAAACTTATCTCATGATCACTTGGATTATCATAAAAATATGAGTAACTATTTAAATTCAAAACTATATTTATTTGAGCAATTAATCAAAAAAAAAGGTAGTATAATTACTGACACAAATATTCCTCAAATAAAAAAAATAAGAAACATTTCAATTAAAAAAAAAATAGATCTCAGCCTTATTTTTAATAAAAAAAAAGGCATTGAATTATTTACGCATAAATTTTTAGATGAAAAACAAATTTTAGAAATAGGATTTGGTAAAAAAAAATATTTAGTTGAATTAAACTTAATAGGCAAAATACAAATAAAGAATATTTTGATGGCAATATTAGCAGCTTACAAAAGTGGTATAAAGTTTGAAAAAATAATTAATGTTATTCACAAATTAAAATCCGTTGAAGGACGTCTTGAAAGGGTTGGAAATGTTAAAAATAATAGTAAGGTTATTTTAGATTATGCTCATACGCCAGAAGCATTAAAATTAGCTTTGTCAAATCTTAGGGAACAATTTCCATCAAGTAAGATAAATCTTGTTTTTGGTTGTGGTGGTGAAAGAGATTTTGGAAAAAGATCTATAATGGGAAAGATTGCAGATTGCTACTCTGACAGAATTTACTTAACTGATGATAATCCAAGGAATGAAAATCCATCAAAAATTAGATCAGATATAAAAAAAGGGATTAAAAAAGTCAAAGTGAAAGAGTTATCAAATAGAAAAAAGGCAATTCATGAGGCTATATTAAAGCTTAATACTGGTGATTTGTTACTAGTAGCTGGAAAAGGCCATGAAAAAATACAAGATTACGGAAATAGAAAACTTTTTTTTTCTGACAAAGATGTAATTTTAAAATCTATAAAATTAAAAAATAAATTTTTATCAAATAATTTAAAATTAAATATAATTAAAGAAGCATCTGAAGCTAAAATATCTAATAAATTAATTATTAAAAAAATTTCTATTAATTCTAAAACAATTAAAAAAAATGACGTTTTTTTTGCAATTAAAGGAAAAAGAGTTGATGGAAATAAATTTGTTCCTGAAGCTTTTGAAAAAAAATCAAGTTTGGCGATTGTTAATAGAATAAGTAGAAACTATCCATTATCAAAACAAATTAAGGTTGAAAATACTCTAAAATTTTTAACAAAATGTTCATCAATATTTAGAGAAAATATTTATGCAAAAATAATTTCAATAACAGGAAGTTGTGGCAAAACAACTTTAAAAGAAATGATTGGACTTACACTGAGTAAGATATCAAAGACGACATATTCACCCAAATCTTTTAATAATAAATTCGGGGTTCCTTTAAGTTTATTTAATCTAAAATTTGACGATAAATTTGGTGTTTTTGAAGTCGGTATGGATAAAAAAGGAGAGATAGATAGTTTAACAAAAATTATTAAACCAGATTTAGGAATTATAACAAATATTAGTTATGCTCATTCAAAAAACTTTGAGAATATCGGCCAGATAGCTAATGCTAAAGCAGAAATTATGAATAATATAAAAAATAATGGAACAATTATTTTAAATAGGGATGATAATTTTTATAATTTTCATAAAAATTTTGCCCTCAAAAAAAAATTAAAAGTTATATCGTTTGGCATAAGGAACAAATATTCTACAATAAGATTAGATAAGATTAAAACAGTCAAAAATAAATATGAGTTATTTATAAATATTAATGGCCTACTTGTTTCTTTTTATTCACATAATGATAATAAGAGTAATTTATACAATATATTAGCAACACTTGCTTCTATAAATTTATATACAGATATTAGAAAACTTAAAAAAAATATTTTCTTAAATTTAAAAACTCCAAATGGAAGAGGAGATATTTCAAAAATTAAATTTAAAAATAAAAATTTTTTTTTAGTAGATGAAACATATAACTCTAATCCTTTATCTCTTAAAACAGCAATAGAGAATTATGATAAAATAGATTCTAAAAATTACAAAAAATATTTAATATTGGGTGATATGCTTGAACTTGGAAAACACTCAGTCAAACAGCATAAATTGATGAGTAACATTATTAATAAAACAAAGATTAATCAGGTATATGTAATTGGGAAATATATTAAAGAGACTTTCAAGGGATTAAGAATTAATAAAAGAGCTAAAATATTAAATAATAAATTTGATATAATTGATTTGATTAATAAAGATTTAAATAATAATGATTATTTAATGATTAAAGGATCACATTCAACAGGACTTCATAAAATAACCAATAATTTAAAAAAAAGATACTCAAATGTTATATGATTTACTACTCAATTATATTGAGACATTTACTTTTTTAAATGTTTTTAAATATATTACTTTTAGAACAGGGTTAGCATTTTTTACATCACTGTTAATAGTTCTTTTAATTGGAGAACCTTTTATTAGGTTATTTTCAAGCAGAAAAATTTTTAATCCAATTAGAGAAGATGGTCCATCTGAACATATTATAAAAAAAATTGGAACACCAACAATGGGAGGAGTGATTATTTTATTGGGCTTAATTATTTCAGTTTTACTTTGGGCTGATTTATCAAATATTTATATTTTATTTTGTTTATACATTGTTTCTTCATTTGGGATTTTGGGAGCTTATGATGATTATAAAAAAATTATAAATAGTAATTCTTCAGGAATTTCTTCAAAGTCTAAAATAATTTTACAAGTTTTTTTGGCATTACTAGGTTTAATTATTTTGACTTATTTTGTTGAATATGAGGAGTTTAAAAATCTTTATTTTCCATTTTTAAAAAATTTAATTATTAATCTTGGTTGGTTTTTTATACCTTTCTCTATTTTTGTGATTGTAGGTTCTTCAAATGCTGTAAATTTAACTGATGGTTTAGATGGCTTAGCTACAGTACCAGTAATTCTTGTCGCCGGTTGTTTTGCTTTTATTAGTTATGTTACTGGTAATATTGTTTTTTCTGAATACCTTAAAATTTTATATATTGAAGGAGCGGGTGAAATATCTATTTTTTGTGGTGCAATTATTGGAGCATGCTTAGGATTTCTATGGTTCAATGCGCCTCCAGCAAAAATATTCATGGGTGATACAGGATCATTATCATTGGGAGGATCTTTAGGAGCAATAGGAATTATCACTAAGCATGAAATAGTATTAGCTATAACTGGTGGTTTATTCGTTTTAGAAGCTTTATCAGTAATGGTTCAAGTTATTTCATTTAAACTAACTGGTAAAAGAATATTTAAGATGGCTCCAATACACCATCATTTTGAAAAGAAAGGTTGGCCAGAGTCTACTGTAGTTATTAGGTTTTGGATTATTTCAATTATTTTAGCAATGATTGGTTTAGCTACATTAAAATTAAGATAAAGGTCAATGGCTTGAATATCTTTTTAAATAAAAAAATACTAATTTATGGTTTAGGAAAAAGTGGATTATCGACTTTTAAATTTCTAAAAAATAAATGTGATATTTTTTTGTATGACGACTATTCATTGCAGATAAAATCATTAGAGGTAAAAAAAAATTTAGTTAATTATAAAAATATTTTTAAGTTAAAATTTGATGTTATAATTTTAAGTCCTGGTATTGATATTAATAAATGTAAATTATCAAAATATTTAAAAAAAAATCAAAATAAAATTTATTCTGATTTGGACATATTTTTTTCATTTTTTAAAAATAGATGTATTACAATTACTGGAACAAATGGAAAATCAACAACATGTCAATTATTATATGAAGTTTTATTAAATCAAAAATTTGATGTAAAATTAGTTGGCAATATTGGAAATCCAATTTTATCAGTAAAAAATGTTAAAATAAAAACAATTTTTATTATTGAGGCCTCTTCATATCAATTAGAATACAGTCAGATTTTTAAATCAAATTATGCAGCAATATTAAATTTATCACCTGATCATATAGAAAGACACAAAACTTTTAATAAATATATAAAAGCAAAATTTAAATTATTAAAAAATCAATCCAAAGGAAGTTTTGCATTTGTTAAGAAAAACGATCCACTAATTAATAAGGAACTGAAATTAATTAGATTAAACAGCAAAATAATTAAGGTTAATACAAATAAAAAGAATGATTTTGTAAATACTATAGATAATAAATATTTTTTAACAGAAACAAATAAAGAAAATTTGTTGTTTGTTTTAGAAATATCAAAAAAACTCAATCTTAAAAAAAATTTGTTGAAAAAGTCAATCCAAAAATTTAATGGATTAAAATATCGACAACAAATTATTTTAAAGAGAAAATATTTAACAATAATTAATGACTCGAAATCTACAAGTTTTGCATCAACAATAGCTATTTTGAAAGCGAACAACAATATTTATTGGTTGTTAGGGGGTATTTATAAGAAGGGAGATAAGTTCAATTTACCAAAAAAATATTTCAATAATATAAAAGCTTTTATATATGGAGATAACAAAAATTTTTTTAATCAAAAACTGAAAGGAAAAATTGATTGTAAAAATTATGATAATCTTAAAGATGCTTTAAAGGAAATTTTTAAGATTATTAAAAAAGATAAGTTTTTAAATAAGACAATACTATTTAGCCCATGCGCAGCTTCATTCGATAGTTTTAAAAATTTTGAAGATAGAGGTTTATATTTTAATAAACTAATTAGGAAATATTATAATGGAATATAATAAATCAATATTCAATCTATATTATGAGTGGTGGAAAAATATTGATAAATTTATATTTTTCTTAATAATTATGCTTTTTGTTACAGGACTATTTTTTTCTTTAGTATCAACATCTTTATTAGTTTCAGATAAACTGAATACAAATGATTATGCATTTTTTTTTAAACATCTCTCTTTTGTTTTCTTAGGAATATTAATAATTTTTGTATTATCCTCTATTAATAAAGAAAAACTTTTTAAAGTTTCTATAGCCTTTTTTATTTTTTCATTTATTTTTTTGTCTTTAGTTCCAATCATTGGTGTTGAAGTAAATAGTGCACAACGATGGATAGACTTATATTTTTTACCTAGGTTTCAACCTATAGAACTAGTCAAACCTTTTTTGATTATTTTGATTAGTTTAATTTTAAGTAGTGAAAAATATAGAAATATTTATTTTAAATATTTATTTACTTTTTTGATAACTTTAATCATAGCCTTGTTATTAGCTGCTCAACCAGATATAGGGCAAACTTTACTAGTTTTTTTCAGTTGGTCTGTCTTAATTTTTATATCAGGAATTAATGTTATCTTCTTAATAACTTCATGTTTTATTTTAATTATAGCACTTTATTTTTCAATTAATTTCCTTCCAAAATTTGTTTATATAAAAAATAGACTTTTATCTTTTTTTAACACTGAAACGGGTACACATAATGCTCAATCAGAAAAGGCAATAGATTCTATTACAAGTGGAGGTTATTTTGGAAAGGGAATTGGCGAAGGAACCTTGAAAAATAGAGTTCCTGAAGCTCATACAGATTATATAATATCCATAATTTCTGAAGAGTTTGGTGTTATTGCCATAATTTTAATATTATTGATGTTTTTAATTTTTATTTATTCAGTTTTTAAAAAAGTTTATTTAGAAAATGAGGAAAGAGCAAAATTAGTTTTGGTGGGATGTATAAGCCTTATTTTATTGCAAGCGATGATTCATATTGGGGTTAATATAAGACTATTTCCAACAACAGGAATGACGCTTCCTTTTATTAGTTATGGGGGTTCTTCGATTATAAGTGTCTCTATTCTATCAGGTATAATTTTGAATTTAACGAAAAGAAAGATTAATTAAATTGAAAAAAAATATTTTAATTACCACAGGTGGTTCAGGAGGTCATGTGATTCCAGCCACTATATTTTATGAACATCTATCTAATGAAAAAAATGTAATAATAACAACTGATAAAAGGGGTTTGAAATATTTGGATAAAGCTAATTATGTATTTGAAATTATTAATACTCCAAAATTAAATAATATTTTTTTTTTACCATTAAATTTTATTAAGATTTTATTTTTGACATTTAAATCCTTTTTTTTATTAAAAGATAAAAAAATTGAAAAAGTTGTTTCTACAGGTGGATATATGTCTCTGCCTGTAATCCTAGCTGCTAGAATTTTGAAATTACATATTTATTTGATAGAACCTAATTTGACTTTAGGTCGTGCTAACAAATTTTTTTTAAAAGCTTGTAAAAAAATTTTTTGTTATACAGAAGAAATTAAAAATTTTCCTAATATTTTTAAAAAAAAAATAGTAAAAATTAATCCTTTAGTCAAAAAAAGTATATACAATTTTAAATTATCAAATGATAAAAAAAAACAATTCACTCTATTAATTGTAGGAGGAAGTCAAGGTGCAGATATTTTTGATAATAATTTAAAAAGTTCAGTAATAAATTTATCAAAACAATTTCCAATTAAAGTGATACATCAAACAGGCGAAAAAAATATGCCATTCTTAAGTGATTTTTATTCAAAAAATTATGTACAAAATAAAATTTTTAGTTTTGATAAAAATTTTTCCAATATTGTCCAACAGGCGGATCTTTGTATAACTAGAGCTGGAGCTTCAACTTTAGCAGAATTGTCAGTTACGAATATTCCATTTATAGCAGTTCCACTCCCATCATCTAAGGACAATCATCAATTTGAGAATGCAAATTTTTATAAAATTCTTGATTGTTGTTGGATAATTGAACAAAATTGTTTTGATGAAAAAATTGAGGATTTTTTGAAAAATATTTTAACTAATCGAAATGATTATTTAAAAAAAAAAGAAAATTTAAAAAGATTAAATTATCAAAATACATGGATGAATGTTAATCAAAAAATATTGGATTATATAAATGAAAATTGAACTCGCAAAAACTGAAGTTATTCATTTTGTTGGAATTGGCGGTATAGGAATGAGTGGGCTTTCATTAATAATGAAAGGTAAAGGATTTAAGGTTCAAGGAAGTGATTTGTCCTCAAATAAAAATATTGAAAGATTAAAAAAAGAAAAAATTAATATTTTTATAGGGCAAAAAAAACAAAATCTTCAAAATGCAACGATAGTAGTAGTTTCCTCTGCTATTAAAAAAAATAATCCAGAAATAATCGAAGCGAAAAGAAAAAAATTACCAATTATTTCAAGAGGTAAAATGTTAGCTCATATGGTTTCGCTTATGAAAAATATTGTTGTTGCTGGTTCACACGGCAAAACCACCACGACTTCTTTAATAGCTTCAATCTTTCAAATAACAAAATTGGATCCAACTATTATTAATGGTGGAGTAATCAACTCAATTAAAAATACAGCTAAACTTGGAAATAGTGATTGGTCAATATTAGAGGCTGATGAGTCTGATGGTAGTTTTGTTCATATTCCGTCCACATATTCTATTATTACCAACATAGATCGGGAGCACATGGATTTTTATAAATCTCTAGATGATTTAAAAAAATACTTCATGGAATTTATTGAAAAAGTTCCATCTTTTGGAAAAACTTTTATTTGCCTAGACGATAAAGTCAATAATGAGATTGTTAAAAGATTAAAAAATCAAAATTTTTATACCTATGGAATTAATACTAATTCCAACTTTCTGATTAAAAACGTTAAACAAAATATGAAATACACTATATTTGATTTATTGGTTAATTTACCAAATAAGAAAAAATTATTTATTAAAAAAATTAAAACCCCATTAATTGGTATTCACAATGTAAGGAATGGAGTCGCAGCTATAGCTGTTGCTTTAACAGTTGGAATATCTATTTCAGATATTAAAAAAGGTTTATTAAATTTTAAAGGAGTCCAGAGAAGGTTTAATAAAATTTTTACTTACAATAACATAGATTTTTATGATGATTATGCCCATCATCCAACAGAAATAAAGGTTGTAATGGAGGGTGTAAAAAAAGTTTATAAAGATTATAAAAAGGTATGTATTTTTCAACCTCATCGGATTTCAAGATTAAAAGATCTTAGAAAAGAGTTTTCTTTTGCTTTTCAGAATGCTGATGAAGTTATTTTATGTCCAATATACACCGCGGGTGAAAAAATTAAGTTAGGATTTAATTATTTAAATTTTGCAAAAGAAATAATTAAAAATTCAAAAGTGAAATTATTTTTAGTGGAAAACAATATTCAGTTAGCAAAATTTATCAAAAAAAATATGTATGGAAAAAAAATAGTAATTGGAATGGGTGCAGGTTCTATTTCTAATTGGATGAGAGAGCTTCCAAAATTAATATGATGGAAATAGATCAATTAAAAATTTTGTTAAATGAGTTTGGTGAAAATATAAGATTTGAGGAAGATCTTAAGAAAAAGAATTGGTTTAATATAGGTGGAAAAACAAAAGTTTTTTATAAAGCTGAAAATTTAAAGAAATTAGTTAGTTTTTTAAAAAAATTAGATAATAAGGAAAAAATATTTATTCTTGGAGCAGGATCAAATACTTTGATGACTGACAAACTATTTGATGGAGTAGTAATAAAGTTAAGTAAAAATTTTAATAATATTTCTTTATTAGGTGAAGATATAATAATTGCAGGTAGTGGGGTTTTAGACAAATCTCTCTCAGAATTTGCTAAAAATAATAATTTGAGTGGCTTTGAATTTTTATCCTGTATACCTGGTACAATAGGTGGTGGAATAAAAATGAATGCTGGTTGTTTTGGTAAAGAATTTAAAGATATATTATTATCAATTCAATCAATAGATAAATCTGGAAATGTAATAACAATTCCATCTAAAGATATAAAGTTTGAATATAGAAAAAATAATCTATCTGATGATTTAATTTTCTTAAGTGCTTCTTTTAAAGGAAAAAAAAGCTCAGCATCAAAAATAGATGATGAAATGTGTCATTTAAAAATCAAAAAGGAAAAAAATCAACCAACCAAAATAAAAACAAGTGGAAGTACTTTCAAAAATCCAATATCACAAACGGATAAAAAAGTTTGGGAACTGATTAGAGATTCTGTTCCACTTGATAAAAGCTTTGGGGATGCTTGTATTTCAGAAAAGCATTGTAACTTTTTTGTAAATAGAGGCCAAGCTTCATTCAAAGATATGATGAAGTTAATTGATTTTGTAGCTAAAAATGTTTTGGAAAACACGGGAATTAGTTTAGAAAAAGAAATAAAAATTTTGGAATAAATTGAAAAAAAAAATACTAATAATTTCAGGAGGCATTTCTAAAGAAAGAACCATAAGCCTCGAAACTGGAAAACAGGTAAAAAAAGAGTTAAGTAAAAATGGTTATAATGTAAAAATTATAGAACCAAATTTTAAATTATTTAAAGTTATCAAATTATTTAAACCTGACATCATCTTTAACGCATTACACGGTCAGTTTGGAGAAGATGGTTATATTCAAACGATTTTAGAATCTGCAAATATCCCATATACGCACTCTGGAGTAATTCCGTCAGCTATAGCAATGGATAAAGAGTTATCCAAACGAATTTTTATCACTAACAATATTCTTACACCCAAGTACATTTTGTATTCTTTTGATAAATCTAATTCTAATTTACTTAAAATTATTAATAAAAAATTAAAATTTCCAGTGGTTATAAAGCCATTAAATGAGGGCTCTAGCGTAAATGTTTTTATCTGCAATAAAGTAGATGTTTTTAAAAAATTGAACCTATTAAAAGATTATAAAAAAGTAATTATTGAAGAATTTATTCCTGGTAGAGAAATTCAAGCTGCAATTATAGGATCTAAAAAACTTGGAGCGATTGAATTGAAGCCAAAAAGGAAATTTTATGATTATAAAGCAAAATATGACACCAAAGCAAAAACACAACATCTTATTCCAGTTGATTTAAAAAAAGGTGAGTATAAAAAATTAATGAATCTTGCTTTAAAAGCACATAAATTAATAGGATGCAAAGGTGTAACTCGCTCAGATTTTAAATTTTTTAAGGGAAAGTTTTACATGTTGGAATTAAATACTCAACCAGGTATGACAAAACTATCCTTAGTACCGGAGATAGCAGCTTATCATGGAATTAAATTTATAAAACTAATTGAATTGATTTTAAAAGATGCATCAACAAAAAAGTAGAAAAATTTTAATATATTTTTTTTTATTTTTAATTATTGGAACTTTAAATAATAAAAATCTAAATAAATTAAATTTTGTTAAAATTAACACAATTAATATTGTAGGTCTTGAAGAGAATAGTAATTATGATTTTATTAATAGTTTAAATTCTTTGAAATTCCATAATTTACTTTTTATAGATAAATCTCAAATTACGAAAATAATAAATTCAAATTCACTTGTAGAAAAATTTTATGTTTTTAAGAAATATCCTTCTACATTAAATATTGAGATTCAAAGAACAAAATTTTTAGCGCAAACAAAAAAAGAAAATGATAATTTTTTTTTAGGTGCAAATGGTAAATTGACACAAACAGTTAGTTTTAAATCAGATTTACCATTTATATTTGGAGATTTCAAAAATAAGAATTTTTTTGATTTAAAGAAAGCGATAGATGAAACAAATTTTGAATATAATAAAATTAAAAATTTATTTTTTTACAAATCGGGAAGGTGGGATATAGAAATAAATAATGGATTATTGATTAAACTTCCTAAAGATGGGATTAAAGAGTCCTTAGAATTATTGATTATTTTTTTGGATCAAAATAAAAAAAAAAAAATTAAAGAATTAGATTTACGTCAAAAAAATCAAATTATTTTAAATGGTTGATTATCTTAACTTTGAAGTTTACCT
>CACDSX010000023.1 GCA_902555655.1 uncultured Pelagibacteraceae bacterium
GTGATAAATCTTTATGATAAATACCAACTTCTCTATTGGATAATTTCATTTTATAGCCCTCATTTCCAATAGTAAAATCAAACACTTTTCCACCATTATCAAAAAAAATATTCACCAGATTATAGAGTAAAATATTACCTGGTGAGTAATTGGAATATTCATTATTGTAAGTTGGAAAAATATAAAACATCTTATCATTATAAATAAATCCTAGATGAACAGCTAAAATTTCTTCATTTAAAGATAAATAACTAATGTCGCAATAATTTTGAATGAATAATTTTTCTAAAAAGTATCTATAATTTTTATTTTCTAAATAATTCCAATTTTTAGTTTTAATTAACTGTTTTTCTTTGTTATCAAAGAAAAATTTGACTATTCTTTTTTTTTCAATTTCATTTTTTACAATTTTAAATGATAGATTTCCTAAAGAATTTAATCTTTTAATCTGTCTTTTAGTATCTAATACAAATTTTTTATTTGATATTGGTGTTTCATTTTCTTTATTTATAATTTGAAAAGCATTAAAAGAACTTTTATTAAAATTTGTATCTTTTAAAAAATTATAAAAATTACTATTAGGTGTTAGATTACTTAATTGAATAACATCTACATTTTTTTGATTTTTAAGAAATTGAAATAGATTATTTTTTAAATTTAAGTTTAAAGAAAAAAAATTCTTATCTATTAAACAATCCAAATAATCTGCAAATGGAAAACCAGTAAGTCTTATAATATTTAAATTTAAAATTTTTAAATTTTCAAATGGGAAAATAGCCACTATTTTTCCATCGTTATACACTCCAACGATCATTATTGATCGTTTAAAATCTTTTTTTATTAATTCATTAAACCACAGTGACTGCCAATTATAACTTTGGAAAAAAGAATTATTTGACATTAAAAAAAGATCGTTCCAATCTTTTTCAAGATCTTCTGAAAATTCATCCCAAACTCGAAAAGTAATCTTATTTTTCATTTAGTAATTTTTTTTTTTTATAAAATTTTTCATTCATTGGAAAATAAATAAGTTTTTTCCAATAATTTATTACTTTTTTATTTTTTTTTTGATCAGAATGAAGTGTGGGCCATGAGATTATGTTAACTTTGTTTTTCCATCCTAAATCAAAAATATATTTTCTTAAATTTTCATTTCTACAATGAGCTACAAAAAATAATGGACATCCATGTTCTATATCTTTTATCTTTAATAATGGTTTGATTTTTAATTTATCGCAAATTGAAACCCAAAATTTAAAATTTTCTTTTCTCTTCTTATTTTCATTAAAAATATTAATTGAATTAATTTTTTTAATATTTTTTTTAGTAAGTGAAAAATTATTGACATTTATGCTTGATTCAAAAAAATTTTGATCCTCATACTTTGGACGTTTTCTAGAAAATTTTAATTTTTTATAAATTGATACTTTTTTTAATTTATTTTTTAAATTTAAAATAAAATCATAATCAAATAAAGATTTTCTTAATTTATTAGTGATTTTTAATGAATTGGTATTAACTTGTAATATTCCTCCAATATTGATTTCATCAAAAATTTTTGATGGAGAAAAAAATTTAACATCACAATCTTTATTATTACTTTTTTTAAGGTTATAAAAAGTGTGGCAATCGTCAACTACAAGTAAAATATCTTTTTTTTTACACAATTTATAAAGTCTTTTTAAATTTTGCTTAATACCAAAAAAATTAATTACTAAAATAATTTTTGTTTTTTTGGTTATTTTCTTTTTAATTAAATTTAATGATATTTTAAAATCTCTTTTAATTTGATAAAAATTATATTTATAATTATTTTGAAAGTCATATTGAAATAAAACATCACAGCTAAAATCTGGATATAAAATTTCTTGATCATTTTTTAAATGAACATTTTTTAATATAAAGTTAAGCGCACTTCTGCCATTATGTAGGTAATAAAAATTTTTCATATTATGGAGTAATTGAAAAAATTTTTCTGTAAAATTTAATAAGTATTTTATTAAATGGGATTAAAATTAAAAACAACAATATACAAAATTGATAAAAATGGAAATTTTTATTATTCAAATTTTTTATTATTTCTAACTTCTTTTCACCAAATTCAATTTGATTAAATAATAAAGAAAAATTTGCATTTTTAATAAATATTTTTTTAAATTCTATAAATTTTTGTTGATTAATATCAGAATTTCCAAGTTTGAATTTTTCTATAAATTTCATTTTTTCTAAAAAGAATAAGTTTTTTTTATTCCAGCTATCACTTGATGAGTGGATTCTCCATTTTGATAATACTAAAGGACAATAGCTCAATTTACATATTTGACTTAGTCTTATTGTTAAATCTAAATCACTTATCATAGAAAAATTTTTATCAAATTCAAAAGAGATTTTTTTTAAATATTCTTTTTTACATATTAATGTTTCAAGACTTATGAAATAGTTTTTTAATAAATCAAAAAAAACGAAACCTGAGGGAGGATCTTTTTTGTAAAATTTTTTATTTTTTTTATCTGAAAAAAAAACTGTATTTGATATTACCATCCCAACATCCTTATCTTGAAAAAATTCCATTTGTTTTTCTAATTTTTTTTCAAACCACAAATCATCAGTATCTAAAAATGAAATAAAATCTCCAGAGCAATTTTTTAATGCTTCTTGTCGGGCAGTGCCTAAGTTTACTTCTTCATTGAGATAGATATATTTAAATCTGTTATCACCATATTTTTCAAAAATGTTTTTGCTATTATCTTTCGATTTATTATCAACAAAAATTAATTCCCAATTTTTATAAGTTTGTTGGATTACAGAGTTCAAACTTTCTTGTAAAAATTTTTCACCATTTTTGCAGTTCATTATTATACTTACTAATGGTGACATATTAATCTTTGTAATATCTAATAGTCTTACCAAGACCATTTTGAAATTTTATTTTTGGCGACCATTTTAAAATTTTTTTTGCTTTTTTAATACTTGGATATAAATTTAAAATTTCATCTTTTCTTAATTTTAACTTTCCATAATTAGGATTTCCTTTTTTAATTTTTTGTCTTATTATTTTTATAACATTTTTTATTTTTTTTGGTTTGCCTGAACCTACATTAAAAATTTCACCCTTTGAATTTTTGCTTTCCAAAACTTTAAAAACCAAACTAATGAAGTCAGAAACATACAAGAAATCTCTTTTTTGAATACCAGATGAAGTATCAAATTTAGCATTATTTAAACATCCGTTTATAGTAATAGGTAAAAATCTATTTAAATCTTGATAAGGCCCATATACCAAATACAACCTAAGAATAGTTACTGGAAAATTATATTTTGTAAAAAGCTTAAGTAAATAGTTTGTAGCCATTAATTTTGATTTTCCATAAACAGAACTAATTTTTTTTGGTAATACATTTTTTTTTTCTATTTGAGGAGACTTTAATTTGCCATATTCAATACAACTTCCAATTTGAATAAATGATTTAATCTTTTTTTTTTGGAAATGATCTGCTAAATTTTTACATCCTTTATAATGGCTTTCAAAAGTTTTTTTTTTATTTTTATGATCTACATAACCACCAAAATTAATTACATAATCATAATTAAGATTTTTAATAGTCCTATCAATTAGATTTTTTTTTCTTATATCACAGATTAAATAAACAACATCTTTCAGAAATCTAGATTTTTTAGGCTTCTTGGAAGATATACTTGTTACTTCCCATTTACGTTTAAGAGATGCTAAACATGTATGAAAACCTAAAAAACCTGTTCCACCAATGATGAGTATTTTGATTCTACTTTTCAAAATTTTTTTTTTTTAAAATTTTTTCCAACTTATCTTTATCTCTTTTGGTATCCATACATTGCCAAAAACCGTTGTGCTTAAATGCATTAAGTTGACCTTTTTTAGTTACCATCTCAAGAGGTTCCTTTTCAAGAAAAGTATTATCATTTTTTATAATTTTTAAAAAACTTGGTTCTATGACAAAAAAACCTCCATTTATCCAGCCTTCATCTAATCTTGATTTTTCTTTAAAATACTTAACTTTTGTGCCTTTTATCTTTAAAACTCCAAATCTTGCCGGTGGTCGCACGGCAGTCAATGTAACTAGTTTATTTTTCTTTTTATGAAATTTGATCAATTTTTTTAAATCTATATTGGAAACTCCATCACCGTAAGTCATCATGAATGTTTCTTTGCCTAAAAATTTTTTTAATCTTTTTAACCTACCACCTGTCATTGTATTAAGACCAGTTTGAATTAAATTTACATTCCAATCTAATTTTTTTTTATTAAAATAATTTTTAATAACATCTCCTTTGTAACCAAGGGCTATGTAAAAATCCTTAAAACCGTATTTTGCATAATGCTCCATAATATGAAATATAATTGGTTTTCCTGCTATCTTCACCATTGGTTTTGGAATAGTTCTCGTATATTCAGAAAGCCTTGTTCCATATCCACCAGCTAATATAACAACCTTCATAACTAATTTATTAAACTATTCTATCCTCAAAATCTTTAATCTGTTTTAATGTTACATTTTCTAAATCGTCATTCTTAAGATAAGATTGATACCAAAGTGCTGTCATTTCAATAGTTTGTTCAAAATTAAGGATGTTTTTCCAATTAAGTAATTTATAAGACTTATTACAATTTAAATTTAACAATCCTGCTTCATGTGGTTTTTTTTTTGTTTTATCAAGTGTCCATTCAATATTAGAAATATACTTTTTTATTTTAATTAATAGCTCATTAACGCTATAGTTCTTATTAAAACTTGGTCCAAAATTAAAGGACTCTCCATTAATTTTTTTTTTATTTTTATATAAACCCTCAGCTAAAAATAAATAACCATAGACAGGTTCAAGAACATGTTGCCAAGGTCGTGTTGAATTAGGATATCTAATCTTAATTTTTTTTTTATTTTTAACTGATCTAATAATATCAGTCAAAATTCTATCTTTTGACCAATCTCCACCACCAATAACATTGCCCGCTCTAGCTGTTGCTAAGCTCAACATATTTTTTTTATTTAAAAATGAATGAAAATATGAATAAAATATTAATTCTGCTGATGCCTTGGAACTTCCATAAGGTTCCTTGTCACCTAAAATATCAGTTTCTAAATATCCTTTTTTTTGATTTATATTTTTATAACATTTGTCACTTGTTACAATTACAACACTAGTTTTTTTTTGTGTTTTAATTTCTTTTAAAATTTCAAGTAAATTAAGTGTACCCAAAGCGTTTGTAGTCCAAGTATCATATGGTTTTTTAAATGAATTTCTTACTAAAGATTGTGCAGCAAGATGGAAAATTATATCTGGTTTTATAAAGTTTATTTTCTTTTTAAGTTTTAAATAGTCTCGAATATCTATTTTATAATCTTTAATTCCCTTATAAATATTTGATAACCTAAAATGAGATGGTTTTGTAGGAATGCCGTTTGAAATTCCATAAACTTTAGCTTTAAAATTTTTCAAACATGCTGTCAACCAAGAACCTTTAAAACCGGTATGACCGATAACTAAAACTTTTTTATTTTTGTAAAAATTTTTTAGATTTTTTGTTTTCATCTATATAAACCTATTTATTGTTTGAATTATCAAATTACTATCTTGAAGTTCTTTTATCCGGGGATGATAAGCACTTTTTATAGATATATATCTAGGATATCGAGATATTTTTTTCTTATCTAGAAAAATATATTTAAAAATCTTATCTAGTAAAATTTGTTTTTTTTTATTAAATATTCCATTATCTATTTTTATTGGTAATTTATATTTTTTTAATAAGTTGCTAGTATCACTCAACAATTTACTTTCTTTAGGATTAGAAAAATAAATTTCACAAAGAATTCCTAATCCTACAGCCTCTCCGTGTCGGAAAAGTTCTTTTTTAGAAATTTCTTCAGTTGCCATTTCAATCGCATGTGCAAAAGTATGACCTAAATTAAGTATAAGTCTTTTATTTTTTTCATACACATCAAATTGAAAAAACTGTATTTTAGTTTTTAAAGTCTCTCTACATAAGTTTGCAATAGTTTTATATTCTCTATTAATTACTTTTTCTTTTTTAGTTTTTAAAATTTTTAAAATTTTATTTTTTTTTATTAATCCACATTTAATAATTTCTGAAATACCAGATATAAATTCTCTTTCTGGGATATCCTGAATAATTTCATTATAAATAAATACACTTTTTGGATGATAATAATTACCGATAGAGTTAATTATATTTTTATAATTAATTGCCGTTTTTCCACCTATACAACTATCAATAATTGAGGTCATTGTTGTTGGAATGTTGAGATATATCAAACCTCGATAATATAGACTGGATGCAAGGGCAGATACGTCACCCAAGACACCACCACCCATCGAAATTACTACAGATTTTTTTGTAAATTTATTTTTTATCATCATATCAATTAAATTGAATAATGATTTTTCATTTTTATTTTTTTTGTTTCCTAAAAACTTTAGAGCAACAACTAAACATCCTGAACTTTTTAAAATCTTAATTAGTTTATCAACAATTTTAACATTAATATTTTTGTCATAAATTAATAAAATTTTTTTATCAGATTTTAAATTTTCAATTTTTGAAATAATCGATGTATCAAGTCTATTTCTTATAGAAATACTACAGTTTTGATTATCAACTCTATAATTTATATTCATTATTAAATTTAAGATTTATATAATTTGAAGAATTTATCACTGGACATTTTTTTTGTTGCCCTTTCAAAATCATCCATTATATCAACAGAAAAACTATCACCTTTTAAATTCAATGATTTAATCTTTAATCCAATTTCTAAAGCTCTTAAAAGTTCAATATCTTCAATCTTTTCTAAGTTTGTTTTTTCATTCAAAGAAAATTTTTCTAATGCTTTAGGCGTAAATGATATTATTGATAAATGTTTATAAACAAAATTGGTAGTATCTTTAAACTCAAAAGGAATATTGCCTCTAGATAAATACATCACTTCATGCAATTTATTTTTAACGACTTTAATTATATTTGTATTATTTTTTAATTTTACTTTAAGAGTAGGAAGTATTATGTCAGCTTTAAAATTTTTTAAATGAAAATTTATTACTTCATCTACATGATAAGGACTTATTAATGGCTCATCTCCTTGAATATCAATTATTAAATCATATTTTTTTTTTAACTTGCTGTATCCTTCATATATTCTTTCAGTGCCATTTTTATGATGCTTTGAAGTCATAATAAATTTCACACCAAATTTTTTTAATACATTGGCAATTTTTTTATCATCACAGCAAATGTAAACTTCATTAAGTTTTTTGCTTAATAAAGCTCTTTTATAAGTGTGCACAACTAGGGGAATCTTATTAATCAACATCAATGATTTTTGTGGTAACCGTGTCGAATTTAATCTTGTTGGTATTAATCCTAAAATTTTAAAATTTTTTTTCAAATCGTTGTCCACCCCCCATCTACAGCAATTGATTGACCGGTAATATAATTTGATTTATCAGATAACAAAAAAATTACCATCTGCGACACATCTTTGCTTTCTCCCCAACGACCCAAAGGAGTTTTTTTTAAAGTCCAATTATATAATTTTTTTTTATTTCTTTTAAAATTTCCATAATACGAAGTTTTAATAAAACCAGGATGAATTATATTTAATCTAATATTGTCATTTGCAAATTCAATAGCTAAACTTTTTGTAAGTCCATCAAGTGCACTTTTGGTAGAAGCATAACCAGATAATTGGCTAAATCCTTTTAATCCTACAATTGATCCTATATTTACAATTGATAAAGATGATTTGTTTTTAATTTTTTTATGGTTTTTAATTATCTTTTGAGTAAAAAAAAAATGATTAAAAAAGTTATTTTTAAATATTTTTGTTAATTTAGAATTATTAGTATCTAAAAAATTTTCTCTTAGTCTTTCGCCTGCATTATTAACTAAACCATTTATCTTTTTTTTCATTTTTTTTGAGTCTTTTATAATTCTTTCAGCTATAGAAATATTTTTTATATCACCATGATATAATTTACAATTTTTTGAGCCTTTAAATTTTTTTTTGATTTCAATAAAATCTTTTTCTGATCTGATAACTCCATAAACAAAATTATCATTTTCAATACAATCAAATAAAATTTGCTTGCCTATTCCTTTACCTGCACCAGTAATAATTATATTTTTTTTTCATTATATTAATTTTCTTTATTAATTAAATTATCCCACAAATCATAATTAGGATTATAATTAAAAAAATTTGTTTTTTTTTTGTTATTAAATTTATCTTCATTGTTAAAATTTAACAAAACATCTTTAAGTTTAAGGTAATTACTTAAAAAATATACATTATCAACATCCTTTAATGGAGAGAGATTAACAAAATTTTGATCTAAAATAATAATTAATTTCGAACCTAATAAGTATAAATCAATTGCAGCTGATGTTGTATTTCCTACAATGGCAAATTCATGCTCATTTATTAGTTTTTCTAGTGGTAGTTCAGTTTTGTTGTATTCAATATTTAAATGGTTTGTCATTTTTCTTAAAGGATGTTCTTTAACAGAGAAATTAAAGTTATTTTTTACAAATTTATCTAAATTATTTATTGATTTTGCAATATTCATATTACTTTTTACAGAATAGTCACCAATCACTAGAACTGAATTTTTTTTTATACTTTTATTCAGATTTAAATTAATAAATTTCATTAATTCAAAATATCTTATTGCTTCAACATGTTTAATTTTTTTAATAGGATAACCATTTTCTACAAATTTTTCAAAACTATCATTACCATTTACTAAATAGAAGTTTGGTTCTAAGTGATTGAAAAGATTTGAATTTTTATAACTATTTACAGAAAATCTTAAATCCCAAAATCTTACAGTAGAATTTTGAACTGCATATATTTTATTTAAATTATTTTTTTTTAAATTATAAATAAATGATTTTTCCCATCCTTGATTTTCATATAAATAAAACGTCTTACTTAAATTTTTAAAAGTTGTATTAATTTCTTTAAATAAGAAAAAATAATAAAAACTAATCAATGATGATATGCCGTAAAATTCTTCCTCTAATTTCTCACAAAACAAAAAACCTGTTGAAATATTTTTTTTTTCGAATTCCATTTGGATGATATCTTTATTTTTTGTATATCTATAAATATTCATAATCCAATGAAAAATAACTTTAAAAAAAATTTTTAAAGAAAAAAACTCTTCAACAAAAAAGTGTTTATTCGAGTCATGGTAATTTACTTTTTTTAATAGCTTGATTGATTTTGAATAAGAAATTTTTTTAGAGGGGAAGAAAATATGTGCAAAGCAGCTATTATTAATTATATTTTTTTTCAATAAATCTCCCCAATATGAAGATTTATATTCTCCTTTTTTTAAACAGT
>CACDSX010000024.1 GCA_902555655.1 uncultured Pelagibacteraceae bacterium
TGGTGCAATGGATGAAATGATTAAGAAAGCTAATGGAAAAAGAACTATACCACAAATATTTTTTGATGATCAACACATTGGTGGTTATGATGAAGTTAGAGCCTTAGAAAAAGAAAATAAATTACAAAACTTATTAAAATAATTATTGAAGTGAAATAATTACAGACGGTTCATTAATATACATAGAACAAGCTGTATCTTCAACTCCTATAGCTGTTGCAGTATTAAATTTTACTTTAATTACTGGTGCTCTTAAAGTTTTTTGATACGGGGCAGTGAGTTCATAAACCATTACTGCATTATCTCCTGAAACACTCATTGTTTTTGCTGAGCTTGGTGAAGAATAACCAATATCAATATTAGAACTTCCTTCGTCACCATCTCTTGTACCATCGCCAGCTCCATAACTTCCAGCATTCACTAAATACATTGTCTCAGCAACAGCTGTTCCACTACTTGCACCAACTGTCATTTGTGTTGCGTTAGCATTATTTCCACCGTCTGTTCTACATAAACCTCCATCAACAGAAATACTTGCTGTGATAGTAAATGTTCTGCTGATTGTAACTCTTAAATGAGTGTAAACTATTCCAGGAGGTATTCCTGTAGTAGGTGCATATGCACCAATGTCAGCGCCTGCACTAACTGAGGCTATGTCAGCATCCATATCTCTCTCACCAACTGTGTATGTTGTAGAACATGCTAAATCTGTACAGAGCTCAACTTTTTTCATTGTAACTTGATATTGAGTAGGTTGTCCTTCATCTGAAGCTGTATAACCTCTTTCAATTATGAAGAATGTAAACAATAAAATAAAAAATATTTTTTTCATATTATGAATTTCCATTTGATATAACAACTCCAGTACTTTCAACTTCGAGAGTAATTATATTGCTTCTTTTAACTTTTGTAAGCATTTCTTCTCTCACATCAGAATCTTCAAAAGGTGTATTAGAAAAACCATCTCCAATTGTTGGTCGGTTTTTTCCACCATAAATATAAGTTATTTTAAAATAATCCATACTATCATTTATATTGTTGTCATCATAACCAGCTTCTAAAGTTAGATTGTTTGTAAGATTTAATGTTGTTGAATAAACATCACCTTCAGAATCTGTTGATCCTCTAATTGCTTCCCACTGATAAGTTGTCAAAGAAACATTTGCCCATGGTGCATAGGGAACCTGGCCTTCAATTTCAAAATCATACCCATCTAAAACTCTTTCTGTACTCGACCCAACTTCGTTAGCACCACCAAGTACATCTAAATAGTAATTTCCTGTCACATTGAAATTGGATGTTCTAAACTCAGTACCAAAACCTAATCTGCTGTTGAATTCTATATCTGCATCAAAAAAACTATTTACTCCCAAAAATGAAGACCCATCTTCAGCTAAGAATCTTTTTCCTATCCCATAGTTTATGGATTGTCTCGTATCTCCTAAAATGTGATAGCTGTTAAGTTGAGCTTGATAAAAAGTTAAATCATTTTCATTAACTGATAATGGCCGAACAATCATAATTGTGCCTGTTGGCTTATTTTCATTTTTAGCAGAAATAGAAACTTCAGTATCCCCAGGACCATCAAGTAGGTTTTCTAAGTATCCCTCTGCTGTTTTGGAGCCTTTGTCATAAACTTTATTTAAAACATTTTCTAAATCATCAGCACTGACTGAAGTCGTTATAAATGCACAAATAAATAATATTAGAAATTTTTTCGGGTATATTTTTAAGTACTTCATTTATAATTTTACCTAAATTATTTTTTAATAATATCCCGCACAATATTCTTAAGGTTTTTTAACTCAAAATTAAATTTTATCAAATAAAAAAAATTACTTTTTTTTTGATAATTGATAGAAATTCGGTTTTTATTAAGCTTTTTTAGTAATTAAGTTAATTAAAAATTTAAACCAACTTTAAAAATTAATCTTTTTGCTTAAAAACTAAGCAAACTCCATTATTACAATACCTTTTACCAGTAGGTTGTGGTCCATCTTCAAAGATGTGACCATGATGACCACCACAATTTTTACAATGATATTCAGTTCGAGCATAACCTAATAGATGGTCTGTTTTGGTTTCAAATACATCAGGTAAAGACTCGTAAAATGAAGGCCAACCTGATCCGCTTTCATATTTTGAATTAGAATCAAATAATTTTATCCCACAATTAGCACAATGATAACTGCCTTCACGTTTTTCATTGTTTAATTCACTTGTGCCCGGATATTCTGTTCCATCTTCAAACATTACAAGTTTTTGTTCTGCAGTAAGATTAGGGTTTTTTTTATTCATCTGATTGTATCAATTTAGCACATGATTGGTGTAAAAAAGAGTGTAATTCAACAAGTTTATTAAAATCTTTATTATATCCACCACCTAAAACTCCACATAACGGAATACCTTTTGAAAAAAAATTTTCTGTAATTAATTCATCTCTTTCTCTTATTCCTTCATCTGAAATGTTTAATTTACCTAATCGATCATTGAAATGAACATCAACACCAGCAATATAAAAGACATAATCAAAATTTTCTTGATTTAGCTGATTTAAATAAAATTTAAGTATCTTTAAGTATTCTTTATCTTCCATATTATCGTTTAGTTCTACATCAAGATCACTAGATGATTTTTTAGCTGGATAATTTGATTTTGAATGCATACTAAAAGTAAATACATTTTTATTATCTTTAAATATTTCAGAATTACCGTTACCTTGATGAACATCTAAATCAACAATTAAAATTCTTCCAGCTAATCCACGATCAAGTAAATACTGGGCAGCGACTGCTACATCATTAAATACACAATAACCCGCGCCTCCATCAAAGTTTGCATGGTGACTTCCACCTGCAGTATTGCAAGCAAGACCATATTTGATTGCAAGTTTTGAAGCTAGAACTGTTCCACCTGTTGCAACTAAAGATCTTTGAATAACACTGTCAATCAATGGAAAACCTATTTTCTTAATACCATTTTTATTTAAAGTTTTATTCTTTATATCCTTGATATAAATTTCAGAATGAGCTCTCTTCAACGTTTTTTCAGAACATGGATAAGGTTCATGAAAATTTTTAACTATATTTTCTTTGATTAAATAATTTGCAAGTTCGCCAAATTTTTTTATAGGAAATTTATGATCATCACCAATTTTTGCAAAATAATCTTTATGATTTACAACAGGTAAATCCATTTTTATTTAATAATACGAATTGGTTTACCATTTGCACAGCTTTCTAATGCTTCGATCATTTGATTGTAGTAGATGCTGTAATTTTCTGCTGTCACATATCCAATATGTGGAGTTAATAATGCGTTAGGTAAAAATCTTAACTTATTATTTTCTGGTAAAGGTTCCCTCTCATACACATCTAATCCTGCTCCTGCAATTTCATTTGTTGATAAAGCAATTATCAAATCATCTTCATTTATTATTGGGCCCCTAGATGTATTGATTAAAAAAGCAGTTTTTTTCATTTTATCCAACTCTTTTATAGTAATACAATCTTTATACCGTTCTCCTCCTTGAACATGGATTGATAAAAAATCAGATGATTTTATTAAATCTTCTTTGCTACATGGAAGTACATCTAATTTTTTACATGTATCTAAGTTAAGATTTTCACTCCATGCCATTACTTGCATGCCAAATGCTTTACCAATTTTAGCAACTTGTGAACCCACTCTACCTAAACCAATCAAGCCTAAAATTTTTCCTTTAAGTTCTACTCCAATAGTAGTTTGCCAATAACCTTGGTACATATTATCTATTTCTTCTTTTAAATTTCTTGCAAGTCCTAATATCAGAGCCCATGTCAGTTCAGGAGTAGGGTGTATATTAGAATCTGTTCCACAAACAATGACTTTTCTTTTTTTTGCAGCCTCAAGATCAATTGATCTATTTCTTAAACCACTAGTGATGATGAATTTTAATTTACTTAAATTATCAATTAAATTTTTAGTCATTGGTGTTCTTTCCCTCATTATCAGTAAGGCTTCAAAATCAGCTAATTGATCTATGGCATCTGCTTCGTCAATAAATGGATCGCTAAAAATTTTAAATTCGTATTTTCCAGATAGTTTTTCTAAATCAACAAATTGTTGTGAAACATTTTGATAATCATCTAATATTGCAACCTTAAGCATTTTTAATTTCCTTATTTGATAAAAATAAACCTAATATAATTAAAATTGCCCCAATCAAATGAAAAAATTGAAATTGTTCTTTATAGAAAAATATCGCCATTATTGTGCTAAATAAAGGTATTAAAGATAAAAAAATACCAGCTCTATTCGCTCCAATTATAGAAACTGCTCCTGCCCAACAATAATAAGATCCTATACTTGGGAACAAAGCTAAAAAAATTAGAATGTAAAATAATTCCATATCAAAATCTATAATCTGTCCTTGTGAGAACTCATAAATAAATTGTGGGAAAATAAAAATTAAACCAAACGAGCATAAAACATGAACCAAAGTTAAAAGTGGTAAGGTAAATGTTTTTCTTTTAAGAAAAGAAGAATATAAACCCCAAGAAATTACGCCACCAATCATAATTAAGTCACCTTTATTAAAGTTGAAAGACAAAATAATTTCTAAATTTAGTTTCGTTATTATAGATAGAATTCCTAATACAGAAATAATAAGTCCTAAAATTTGGTATTTATTTGTCTTTTCTATCTTAAAAAGAAAACATAGTAGAATGATAATTGCAGGAATTGCAGTATTAAAAAGGGAGGCATTTATTACTTGGGTGTGAACTAATGACAGATAAGTAAATGAATTAAATAAACCAACACTTGTTAAAGCTAAGAAAAGCAAAAGTGGTAAATTATTAAGAATAATCTCCTTGTATTTAATAATTTCTTTAATAGTAAAAGGTAGTAATATTAGCCAAACTAAAGACCATCTATAAAATACTAAAGACATGGGAGGAATGTTTGTTAAAAATGCAAATTTTCCAATCACGAAATTGCCAGCCCAAAATAATGTTGCACAAACCAACATCACATAGGCTTTTGTGGTTTGCATAGATTAGTTAAATCTTGTTGAGCTATAAGGATCTAAATTTAAATTAGTATTTTCTTTAGCTATCATTCCGGACACAATCTTTCCAGATATTGGGCCTAATGTCCATCCTAAATGATGATGACCAAAACAATAGAATACGTTCTTATGTTTTTTTGATGGCCCCATAACAGGTAAAAAATCTGGTAATGTTGGTCTAAAACCAAGCCATTCATCATCATGTTCTGGCAAATCGCCTAACATATATTTTGCATTATCAATCAAATTTTTAATTCTGGATTTAGATAATGGATTATCTAAACCTCCAAATTCTACTGTTCCAACTACTCTCAAACCCTGCTCCATTGGTGTAATTCCAAAACCTCTATTAGAAAATATTACAGGTCTTTTTAAAAGATAATCACAGTTTTTAAAGTGAACATGATATCCTCTTTCAGTATCAAGTGGAATTTTTTCATCTAAATTATCAGTTAATCTTTTTGAAAATGCACCACATGCTATGACTGCTTTATCAAAAGTATATTTTTCATTTTCAGATATAAAAATTGGTTTTTCTTCAACAAATTGAATATCTTTAATATTTTTTTTGTTAAACTTGCCACCTTTTTTTAAAAACAATTCAAACAACTTTAATAAAATTTTTTTTGGATTTCTCGCATGTCTTGCATAAGGATAATAAACACCTGCATGATAAAAAGGTTTAATATTTGGTTCTAGATCGTGAATTTCATCTTTATTAACAAGTTGCTGTTTTACACCTAATTCATCTCTTACTCTAATTTCTAATTCACGACTTTTTAAATCTTTATTATTCCAAATATATAAAATTCCTTTATTTTCAACTAATCCTTCTAAATCAATTTCATCAAATAATTCATCATAAGCTGGTAGAGCTAAATCCAAAATTTGATGCATATTTTTAGCTGTATGCATCATCTTTTTTTTTGTAGTGTTTAAAATAAATTTAACAAACCATGGGATCATTTTTGGCACATAATTCCACTTAAGTGATAATGGTCCAGTAGAACTTAGTAACATCGCTGGCACATCTGCTAGAACATCAGTTCTATTTAATGATAGCGAGGCGTATGGGGAAAAATGACCGGCGTTCCCATAGGATGCGGCCGGACTTCCTGGCTCTTCTTTATCAAAAATTGTTACTTCAAAACCTTTCTTTTGTAGAAATAAGGCGTTTGAAATTCCTTGAATACCTGCACCAATAATCCCTATTTTAAAAGTTTGACCCATAAGATTATATACAGTTAATTTTTAAAATAACTTAAGCGACAAATTATACTTAAGCAATAGATTGTTGATTATGGACTTTTGCACTCATTACTATTCCAAAACCAATCATAGTTGCCAACATTGAAGATCCACCATAAGACATAATTGGCAATGGAGATCCAACTATAGGTAGTAAACCTAATACCATGCTCATGTTAATAGTTATATATACAAAAATTGCTGCCCCGAAACTATAACAAAATATCTTTGCAAAATAACTTCGAGATGAAGCTCCAATTATGATAATTCGATAAATAGTAATGGCATATATTATGAGTAAAAAAACTGATCCAACAAAACCAAACTCTTCTGAAAAAAGTGTAAAAATAAAATCAGTATGTTTCTCCGGTAAAAATTCTAAATAACTTTGAGTACCTTTTAAAAAACCTTTTCCTAAAATACCCCCTGATCCAACAGCAATTTTAGATTGAATTATTTGATAACCAGCTCCGAGTGGATCTCTGTCTGGATCCAAGAAAGTTAAAACTCTCAACTTTTGGTAAGGTTTTAAAAAAGCAATTATAAAAGGCATCGAAATTATAAATCCAAGCATAGTATAAATAAAATACTTATAATTTATTCCTGCAAACCAAAGAACTGCTATTCCGCTAATCGCTATAAGAAGAGAAGTTCCTAAATCTGGCTGAACTATTACTAGACCCATTGGTAATACGATAATGATCAAAGAAGTCAATATTGTATAGATTGAATTTACATTTTCTAATTTCATTCTGTGAAAATATCTAGCTAAACATAAAATTATAAAAATTTTCATTAATTCTGAAGGTTGAAGATTTATAAAATACAAATCAATCCATCTTTGAGAACCTGATGAAGTTACACCAAAAAAATATGTCCAAACTAATAATCCAACAACAATTAAATAAGACAAATATCCTATTAAAAACCAAAACTTAATACTTATAAAAGAAATAAATAACATCATTAAAGTAAAAATAATTAGTTTTATAAAATGACTTTTAGTGTGGAATAAAATTTTCCCTCCATCAGTTGAGTACATAGTTGTAAGACTAATGAAGCCTAGTAATAAGATACATACCAACAAAATATAGTCAAAATTTTTAAATTTTTGTAAAAAACCTAATCTATTTGTTGTCAATCTAGTATGTTGATACATTTAAATATCCAAATACTTTCCATTACCTATTGAGTCCCTTAGAGGGTGTCTATCGATAATTAATTTAAATAGTTTTGTTGCCATAGGGGCTGCTGTTGTACTTCCATTCCCTCCATGCTCCACTAATATACTTAAAGCATATCTTGGATTTTCGTAAGGACCAAAAGCAATATATAAAGCATGATCTCTTTCCTCGTAAGGAATTTCAAATGTTTTTAAATCTAATTCTCTATCTCTTTCTGTAATTTTTTTTACCTGAGCTGTTCCTGTTTTTCCTGCAAACTGGTATTTTGGATCATCAATTCTTGAACGATAAGAAGTTCCCATCACTTCGTTAGTTGATCCAAACATTGCATCCTGAACAAGTTTAATATTTTTAGAATCTTTGTATAAAGGTTTAAATTTATCAATTGGTTGAATTTTATTTCCATCATCCACAATAATTTTAGGATAAATTTTATATCCTCCATTAGCTATTTGAGCAGTCATCAAACATAGTTGAATTGGTGTTGTTTGAATATAGCCCTGCCCAATTCCTGTAATCATAGTTTCTCCCAATAGCCATCCTTTTCCTAAAGTATTTTTCTTCCACTTAGTATTTGGTACTAGTCCTTTTTTTTCAATACTAAATAGGTCACCAAAAACCTCTTTTCCCAATCCAAATTTTTTTGCTGTTTCACTTAATTTATCTACACCTAGTTTACGTGCAATTTCATAAAAATAAGTATCGCAAGATTGTTTCATGGCATTTCGTAAACTAACAAAACCATGTCCCTTTTTTTTCCAACAGTGATAGGTTTGACCATACATTTCCGTTTTACCACTACACTTAACTGTAAAATTTGTATTTATTATTCCATTTTCTAAAGCCGACAAAGCCACAATTGGTTTAATTGTTGATCCAGGTGAATAGTTTCCTTGTAAAGTTTTGTTAACTAATGGTTTCATTGGATCATTTCTAATTATTTGCCAATCATCTTGGCTTATTCCAAAAACAAATAGGTTTGGATCAAATGAAGGTGAGGAATGCATAGCCACTATTGATCCTGTATAAATATCCATAACGCATATCGATCCAGCTTTATCTTTTAATAATTCATTTGCCAATTGTTGTACTTCTGTATCAATTGTTAACTTTAAGGTTTTTCCTTGTTCACCTTTTTGAAATTCTAATTGACTAATTCTTCTGCCATATGCATTTACCTCATATCTTTCAATATCATTGCTACCTATTAATTTTTCTTCAAGAGATTTTTCTAGACCCACCTTTCCAACTTTAAGTCCTGGAACAAAATTTTTCTTTATTATATCATTTGTTTCAATATCCATTTCATTAGCTTGGCTGACATAACCAATGACATGAGTAAAATTATCTTTAAAAGGATAGTTTCTTGAAATTGATATTACTGGTTTCACTCCATTTAAATCATATAAATGATTATTAATTTTAGAAAATTTTTTCCAATCTAAATTATCTGATACAATTAATGTTTCCCAGGGCTTTATTTCATTTTTCTTTTTTAATATTCTTTTAAAATCTTTGTCAGATAGTTCTAATAAATCTTTTATTCTATAAATAACATATCTAAAATCTTCTACTTGTTCTGGAATAATGTGGAGTTGATAAGCCTCAAAATTTCCTGCTATTATATTTCCAAAATAATCATGAAATTCACCTCTTACAGGAGCTAATTTCCACTCTCTAATTCTATTTTTATCTGAAAGAGTTAAATATTTTTTGTTTTCTTTTACTTGTAAAAAAAACAATCTACTCACTAA
>CACDSX010000025.1 GCA_902555655.1 uncultured Pelagibacteraceae bacterium
GGCTCTTAATGATCCTTCTTGCATATTGCCATCACACGTCCCTAAATATCTCATTATTGATCTTAATTTTTTAACATAAGCACTTACTTCATCAGGAGATCTAAGGTCTGGTTTACTTACAATTTCCATTAAAGCCACACCTGATCTATTAAGATCTACAAAGGTATTTTGAGGATCAAGATCATGAATACTTTTTCCAGCATCTTGTTCTAAATGTAATCTTTCAATGCCAACCTCTTTTTGTCCATCAGGCATGTCCAAGATTACTTTACCCTCACCTACTATAGGATCTTTAAATTGAGAAATCTGATATCCTTGTGGTAAATCTGCATAAAAATAATTTTTTCTATCAAATACTGAACGTTTATTAATTTTTGCATTAAGACCAATGCCAGTTTTAATAGCTTGTTTTACACAAAATTCATTTATTACAGGTAACATTCCTGGAAATGCTGCATCTACTAAACTTACTTGGGTATTTGGTTCAGCTCCAAATTTAGTAGCTGATGTAGAAAATAATTTTGACTCTGACGATACTTGAGCATGAACTTCCAAACCAATAACAACTTCATATTGATTATCTTTACGATTAATTAAATATTCTAAATTTTTTTTACTCACTTAATCCACCAATCAGTAATCTTATTTTTGAAATTAATCTTCTCTTCCATTGCAAAGGCAATATTGAGTATATTCTGTTCATCAAAAGCTTTACCAATAATTTGTAAACCTAAAGGATAGCCTTTAGAGTCGTGACCTGCAGGAATTGATATACCTGGTAGCCCTGCTAAATTAACTGGTACAGTAAATATATCATTAAGATACATTGAAACCGGATCATTTGTTTTTTCACCTATTCTAAATGCTGAACTTGGTGTTGAAGGAGTTAAAATTGCATCAACTTTTTTATATGCTTCATCAAAATCATTTTTAATCAATTTTCTTACCTTTTGAGCTTTTAGATAGTAAGCATCATAATAACCAGACGATAAAACATAAGTTCCTATCATAATTCTTCTTTGTACTTCAGTACCAAAACCTTTAGATCTTGTCTTTTCATACATATCAATTAGATTTTCACCTTTAGCTCTAAATCCATATTTAACACCATCATATCTTGCTAGGTTTGAAGATGCTTCTGCAGGAGCAACAATATAATAAGTAGGCAAAGCATAACTTGTATGTGGAAGAGAAATATCAATCGTTTCTGCACCACAATCTTTGACATACTGAATTCCTTTTTGCCAAAGATCTTCAATCTCTTTTGGCATTCCATCAACTCTATATTCTTTTGGTATCCCAATTTTCTTTCCTTTTATATTATTAGTAAGTTCTTTACTGTATTGATTTCTTTTAAAATCTATTGAAGTGGAATCTTTTGGATCATAATTACTAATTACCTCTTGTAGTAAAGCACAATCTTTAACATTTTGTGCCATTGGTCCTGCTTGATCTAATGATGATGCAAAAGCAACAATCCCATATCGAGAGCAACTTCCATAAGTAGGTTTTAATCCAACTGTTCCCGTAAAAGAAGCAGGTTGTCTTATTGAACCACCAGTATCAGTTCCAATTGTAATCGGTGTTAATTGCCCAGCCACTGCTGAAGCAGATCCACCTGACGAACCACCTGGGACTAGGTCTTTATCAATTGGGTTTTGCACGTTACCAAAAAAACTAGTTTCATTTGATGAGCCCATTGCAAATTCATCACAATTTAATTTACCTAAAAGTATTGCACCTTCTTTCCAAATGTTGTCAGTTACTGTTGATTCATATGTTGGTATAAAATTATTTAAAATTTTACTACCAGCAGTTGTTTTAACATCTTTTGTACAAAATAAATCTTTTACTGCCATTGGAATACCTGGCAATTTTAAATCTAAATTAGGTTTTTGATCAAATTTTTTTGCTTTGTCTAAAGCTGATGTGAAATCTTCAGTAATATATGCATTTAATTCTTTAGACTTTTCTGATCTTTCAATAAATGCTTTGGTTACATCAGTAGAAGATAGCTTTTTATTTTTAATATTTTCAACTAATTCTGTTAAAGATTGTTTTGTTATATCTGACATTATTCTATTACCTTTGGTACAACAAAATAATCTTCATTTTCTTGAGGAGAATTTTTAATAATTTGTTCTCTGATATTCTTACTTTTAACCTCATCAGATCTTAGTTTTAATGTTGTTTCAGCAACTGAGGTTAATGGCTCAACATTGTCTGTTTTTAATTCATTTAGTTTTTCAATAAAATCAAAAATTGAATTTAAGTCACCAGCTAATTTCTCAGCTTTTTGTTCATCTACAGATATTCTTGATAATTTTGATATATGTTTTATTGTTTTAAGATCTATGCTCATATGCTATTTAAATATGACGCAAACTATCACTTAAGTTTAAAATATACAATATGATCACCTTAGAGGAATTCAAAAAAATACAGTCAGATAAGTGCAGATTAATAGGTTTGGATCTCGGCTCAAAAAGAATAGGTGTGTCTATTTGTGATGAAAAACAATTAATTGCTACGCCCTTTAAAACTTTAAATAGAACTACTGCTAAAGAACTTATAAATGAGCTTAAAATCATAATTGAGGAAAACAATATACAAGGGATCATCATTGGAAATCCTTTGAATATGGATGGATCTTCAGGCAGTTCTGCTCAATCGGTAAAAGACACGTCTGATAATATTGAAAAAAGCATTAATCTACCCATTTGTCTTTGGGACGAAAGACTGTCCACCGTAGGAGCTTTCAATTTATCTAGTCAATTAGATATCAATGTAAGTAAAAGAGAAAAGAAAATAGATGAAAATGCGGCTGCTTTCATATTACAAGGTGCAATAGATTATCTTAATAATTAATGCTTGCTATTCTAAAGCTTTATAGTTATAGAGTTGGTTTTAATGGCAATTAATTCAAACAAAGCTATTAAAATTTCTCAAAAACATTTGTTAGGTATCCAAGATTTATCTATTAATGACGTAAATTTGATTCTTGAGGAAGCACATACTTTTATAAAAGTTAATCAAAGCAAAAATAAAAAAGTTGATGCTTTAAGAGGAAAAACTCAAATCAATTTATTTTTTGAACCATCTACAAGAACTCAAAGCTCCTTTGAACTGGCTGGTAAAAGACTTGGTGCTGACGTTATGTCAATGAATATCAGCAACTCAGCTATAAAGAAAGGTGAAACGTTAATTGATACAGCTATGACTTTAAACGCTATGCATCCAGATATTATCGTAATTAGACATCAAGATTCTGGCGCGTGCAACTTACTTTCTCAAAAAGTAAATTGTGCAGTTTTAAACGCAGGTGATGGAAGAAGAGAACATCCTACTCAAGCTTTATTAGATGCTTTAACTATTATTACTCGAAAAAAAAAGATTGAAGGTCTTAAAATTGCAATATGTGGAGATATACTTCATTCAAGAGTAGCAAGATCAAATATATATTTACTTAATATGTTAGGTGCTGAGGTAAATATAGTTGCTCCAACAAATTTAATGCCTAAGGAAATAGAAAGATTTGGTGTTAACACTTTTACTGATATGAAAAAAGGATTGAAAGATTGTGATATTGTAATGATGTTAAGATTGCAAAATGAAAGGATGGCAAGTTCATATCTTTCATCAAATAGAGAATATTATGAATATTATGGATTAACACCTGATAAATTAGAACATGCTAAATCTGATGCTTTAATAATGCATCCTGGTCCAATGAATAGAGGTATTGAGATAGACACAGTATTAGCTGATGACATTAATAAAAGTGTAATTAAAGAGCAAGTTGAGCTTGGAGTAGCAGTAAGAATGGCTTGTCTTAAAATTTTTTGTGTATAAATGAAAAAACAATATTTTATAAACGCCAACATAATAGATCCTCACAATTCAATTAATGAAATTGGTGGTTTAATAATTAGTGAAGATGGAAAAATTGAAGCAATAGGAAAGAAGGTAAATACCAACAATCTGCCAAGCAGAGAAAAGCCAACAGATTTAAAAGGCAAATATGTTTTTCCCGGCTTAGTGGATATGAGAGTATTTGTAGGAGAACCAGGTTACGAATATAAAGAAAATTTCAGAACTTTGAGTAATGCAGCTTTATCAGGAGGTGTTACTTCAGTTGTCACAATGCCCAATACAGATCCAGTAATAGATAATGTTTCTATAGTTGATTTTTTGAAAAGAAGAGGAAGGGATAAATCAAAAATTAATATTTTTCCATGCGCATCTCTAACTAAAAATATTGAAGGTACAAACATGACTGAATTTGGTCTCTTAAAAAATAAAGGGATTATTGCGTTTACTGATGGAATAAAAACAATTCAGAACCCTAGATTGATGTCTAGAATAATGAATTCTGCAAAAGATTTGGGCTGCTTGATCATGCAGCATGCTGAGGATTATGAACTTGCAAAAAATGGAATGATAAATTCTGGTATAATTGCCTCTAAGCTTGGATTATCAGGAATACCAGAAATTGCAGAAAGAATTTTAATTGAAAGAGATCTAACATTGTTAGAAAAAGTTAAGTGTAGATATCATATTTCTCAATTATCCTCTCAAAAATCTATTGATGTTATAAAACATAGAAAAGAAATTGTTAAATTCACCTCTGGTGTTTCGATTAATAACCTTTCTCTAAATGAAAATGATATTGGAGACTTCAAAACTTTCTTAAAATTGTCACCACCATTAAGAAAAGAGGAAGACAGAGTTGCACTAGTTCAAGGATTAAAAGATGGATTGATTGATGTAATTGTCTCAGATCATAAACCAGAAGATGAAGAGTCAAAAAGATTAACTTTTTCTCAAGCTGCTACAGGAGCTTCAGGAATAGAAACTTTATTATCTCTTAGCTTAGAATTATATCATAATGGATCACTTAAGCTTGAAACTATTATAAAAGCTCTCACATCTAATCCTGCAAAAATACTTAAAATTGATAAAGGAAACCTTTCAGTGGGAAACGATGCTGATATTTGTATAGTTGATATTAATAAACCTTGGATTGTAAAAAAAGAAAAACTTATTTCTAAATCCAAAAATACCTCAATTGAGAATAAAAAACTTCAAGGGAAAGTTACAAATACATTTGTAAAAGGAAAAGAATTATTTAAGCTATAGTATGGATATATTTATTATAGCTATAATCTCGTACCTGATGGGTTCAATTCCTTTTGGATTATTGTTAACAAAAATTTTCTTAAATAAAGACATAAGGGATATTGGCTCAGGAAACATTGGTGCAACAAATGTTTTAAGATCAGGAAACAAAGCTATTGGTTATACAACTCTATTTTTAGATATTGCAAAAGCAGTAATACCAGTAATTTTTGTAAAGATTTATTTTCCTGAAAGTATTTATATTGCATCTTTATGTGCTTTTTTAGGTCATGTTTTTCCAGTATGGTTAAAATTTAAAGGTGGCAAAGGTGTTGCGACTTATGTTGGTATTTTGTTTGCTATAAATATTTACTTCGGATTAATCTTTGTAATAACTTGGTTTACAATATTTGGTCTTTCAAAATATTCATCTCTATCCTCTTTGGTTGCTTCTATTTCTATTCCTGTTTATTTAATAATTTTAGCTCGTTTTGATCAAATGATATTTTTTATAATAATGTTTGTTTTAATATTTTTTACACATAGGGAAAATATTAAAAGATTGAAAAATAAAGAAGAAACTAAGACAAAAATTTATTAATTTGACTATCTAACTCTTTTGAGTAGTTTGTAGCTTATGAATCTGGTCATTGTAGAAAGTCCTGCTAAAGCAAAAACTATAAATAAATATTTAGGTGATGAATATAAAGTTTTAGCTAGTTATGGACATATAAGAGATCTTCCCTCAAAAAATGGCTCTGTAGATCCAGAACAAGATTTTAAAATGGAATGGGAAGTTGATAGTTTTTCTAAAAAATATTTAAAAGAAATTACTGATGCCGCCAAAGATTCATCTAAAATTATATTAGCTACTGACCCCGATCGTGAAGGTGAAGCAATAGCATGGCATGTAAAAGAATACTTAAATGAAAAAAAACTTTTAAAAGATAAGGAAATAGAAAGAGTGGTCTTTAATGAAATAACCAAAAAAGCGGTTATACATGGTATTGAAAATCCAAGACAAATTGAACCATTATTGGTTGATGCTTATATGGCTAGAAGAGCATTAGATTACTTGGTTGGCTTTAATATTTCTCCTATACTTTGGACAAAATTACCAGGTTCAAAATCTGCAGGAAGAGTTCAATCGGTGGCATTAAAATTGATCACAGAAAGAGAACATGAAATTGAATCATTTAAGCCAGAAGAATTTTGGACTTTAAGTGTAAAATTTGCAGATAACAAAAATCAAAATATTACAGCCAGTATTAGTCAATTAAATAATAAAAAAATTGAAAAATTCTCTTTTAGAAATAAAGATGAAATTAATGAAGCAATATCAAATATTAAAGAAAAAAAATTTAAAATTACTGATATTTCTAGTAAAGTGATAAATCGTAATCCATCTGGGCCCTTTACTACATCCACTCTTCAGCAAACAGCTTCTAGCAGATTAGGGTTTGGCGCATCTAGAACTATGCAAATAGCCCAAAAACTTTATCAAGGTATAGAGATAGAAGGTGAAACTATAGGTTTGATTACTTACATGAGAACTGATGGAACTAATTTATCAAAGGATGCTATTGCAAATTTTAGAGATTATATAAAAAAAAATATAGGCAATGAATATTTGCCAGAGAATATTTTAAATTATTCTGGAAAAAAAGCAAAAAATGCTCAAGAAGCACACGAAGCTATAAGACCAACAGATATTATAAGGACTCCTCAAAGTATAAAAAAATATTTAAGTCCAGATCAAAATAAATTATATGACTTGATTTGGAGTAGAGCATTATCATCACAGATGGAATCTGCTAAATTTGATAGAAACACCATTACCATAACTTCAGACAATAATGATACGATTTGTAAAGCGAGTGGTTCTGTTCTTAAGTTTGATGGGTTTTTAAAAATTTATAATAACCAAAGTAGAGATGATGATGAAAGTACTCTGCCAGCTATGTCTAAGGGACTTATTAACATCGAAGCTTTATTGGATGAACAACATTTTACACAGCCCCCACCAAGATATTCTGAAGCCAGTTTAGTAAAAAAACTAGAAGAGCTTGGTATTGGTAGACCATCAACATATGCAAGTATTATTTCTACAATCGCTAATAGAGGATATGCTGAAATACTAAATAAAAGATTTTTTCCAACAGATAGAGGAAAGTTAATTTCAGCCTTTTTAGAAAAATTATTTTCAAAATATGTTGACTATAATTTTACCGCAGGTTTAGAAGATCAGCTTGATGAAATTACTAGTGGGAAGGAAAGTTGGATTAAAGTTTTAGAGCTATTTTGGAAGGATTTTAATAGTAACGTGGCTGAGGTGAAAGAAAAAAGAACTAGAGAAGTTTTAGATCTATTAAATGATAGTCTTGGAGACTTAGTATTTGATAAAGATAGTAAAGGGAATGTGGTAAGAAAATGTCAATTATGTAATTCAGGAACATTAAGTTTAAAAAATAGTTTTAGAGGTGGTGCATTTATTGGTTGTTCAAATTACCCAGAATGTAAATTTACTAGACCACTGTCAAAAGCAAAAGCAGCTGCTCAAGCACAACTAGCTGAACCAAAATTTATTGGAAAACATGAAAATGGTAATGATATATATTTAAAAAATGGAAGATTTGGTCCCTATCTTCAGTACGAAAAAATATTAGATGAATCAGAATTAGAAAAAAATATAAAAAAAAAGAAAAAAACAAAAAAAATTAAATCAAACGTTAATGAATTATTGAAAAATGTATCAATTCCTAAAGGTTTGGAATTAAAAAGTATTGATTTAGATAAAGCAAAATTTTTATGTTCTCTGCCAAAATCTTTAGGAATAAATCCTGATAATCAAAAAGAAATCACTTTGAATACTGGGCGGTTCGGCCCTTATTTAAAATGTGAAAATAAATCTGCAAGAATAGAAAATATCGAGGAAATATTTTCAATAGGCCTAAATAGAGCGATAACATTAATAGCTGAGGCAAAACCTGGGAGAATGTCTTCATCCATAATAAAAGATTTAGGGGATCACCCAGAAGAAAAAAAACCTGTAAGAGTTATGAAAGGACAATATGGTCCGTATATTAAGTATAAATCTTTAAATGCGACTATACCTGAAGA
>CACDSX010000026.1 GCA_902555655.1 uncultured Pelagibacteraceae bacterium
TTTCTAAAAATGGAATGAGCGAGGCAGCAACAGAAACCAATTGTTTTGGCGAAACATCTATGTAATCAATAGTTTCTGGTTTTGCCAAAAGAAAATTTAAATTTTGCCTACAAGAGACAAGCTCCTCTATAATTTTATTGCTTTTATCTAATTTTGTATTTGCCTGTGCAATAGTAAATTTAGTTTCTTCCATTGCAGATAAGTATTCAACTTTATCTTGGACTACACCATTTTTTACTCTTTTATACGGGCTTTCAATAAAGCCATATTTATTTATTTTTGCATAAGTAGACAAACTATTTATTAACCCAATATTTGGTCCTTCTGGAGTTTCAATCGGACAAATTCTTCCATAATGTGTTGGATGAACATCCCTGACTTCAAAACCAGCTCTTTCTCTTGTTAAGCCACCAGGTCCTAAGGCAGAGACTCTTCGTTTGTGAGTAATTTCTGATAATGGATTTGTTTGATCCATAAATTGGGATAATTGCGAACTCGCAAAAAAATCTTTTAGTGAAACTGTTAAAGGTTTTGCGTTGATTAAGTCTTGTGGCATTGCTGACTCTATATCTAAAGTTGTCATTTTTTCTTTGATGGCTCTTTCCATTCTATAAACACCTATTCGAGCTTGATTTTCCACTAATTCTCCAACTGATCTAACTCTTCTATTTCCTAAATGGTCAATATCGTCAACTTCATCCTTACCATCTCTCAAATCCAACATTTTATGAATAATGGCTATAATATCATCGTTCCTTAAAATTGTAATTTTATCTGAACATTCCAAGTTTAACCTTGAGTTCATTTTCACTCTTCCTACATCAGAGAGATCATATCTATCAGAACTAAAAAACAAATTATTGAAAATTTGAGTAGCAATTTCAATAGTTGGAGGTTCTCCAGGTCTTAACATTTTATAAATTTCTGTAATTGCTTCATCTTTGGAATTATTCTTATCATTTAATAAAGTTGTTAATAAATATGGACCCTTATTTATAGAATTTGTTGTAGAAACTTGAATAGAATATATTTCTGCATCTAAAATTTGTTGCAAAACAGTATCATTAATTTCAGTACCAATTTTGAATATACCATCTTCCTCATCACTAACCTTTATATCTTTGTGCAAGAATTTTCCAAATAATGAATCTCTTGAAACTAAAATATCTTTTAAGCCATCATTGGATAATTTTTTTGCATTTAAATAATTAATTTTATCACCCAGATTAATTACTACTTTTCCAGATTTAGCATCAATTACTTCTTCTGAAAAGTTTTTAGCTTTGTAATTTTCAGGATTAAATTTTGTCTTCCATTTATTATTTTTGGATTCAAAGGTAAACTGTTCACTTTCATAAAATTCATTTACTATCTCTGATTTAGTAAAACCCAAGGCCAATAATAAAGTCGAAGCAAAAATTTTCTTTTTTCTATCAATCTTAAAATATAAAAAATCTTTTACATCATATTCAAAATCTAACCAGGATCCTCTATTGGGTATTACTCTACAATTAAATAATAGTTTGCCGCTAGCATGAGTTTTTCCTTTATCATGATCAAAAAAAACTCCTGGGCTTCTATGCATTTGATTTACTACAACTCTTTGAACTCCATTAGTAATAAATGTACCACTATTTGTCATCATTGGTACTTCACCCATGTAAACCTCTTGTTCTTTTGCCGACAAGATATCTTTAGTATTATTTTCTTGATCTATTTCATAAACAACCAATCTTAAAGTACATTTTAAAGCAGATGAGTATGTTAAACCACGAGCAATACATTCCTCTACATCAAATTTAGGTTTATCTAATCTGTAAGAGACATACTCTAAAGTTGCTTTATCATTAAGATCCTCAATTGGAAAAATACTTTTAAATACTCTATCGAAACCTTTTGTTATCTCTTCTGAATTAGAATTAAAGTCTGTTAACTCTTTATATGAGTTTTTTTGAACTTCGATAAGGTTAGGGATAGATAAACTTTCTTTAAGTTTACCAAAACTTTTCCTAATATTCTTTTTTTCAGTAAAAGATATTTGCATCTATGTCTTGATACTGATTACAAAAATTAATCAGTACTTTAAAATTTCCTATTAATTTATTTAAGTTCTACTTTTGCGCCTGCAGCTTCTAATTTTGTCTTAATTTCTTCAGCTTCCTTTTTCGGAACACCAGTTTTAACTTCTTTTGGTGCACCTTCTACCAAATCTTTAGCTTCTTTAAGACCTAACGATGTTGCCGCTCTTACTTCTTTAATAACATTAATTTTTTTATCGCCAGCAGATACAAGCATAATCGTAAAATCATCTTTATCTTCGGCTGCTGCTGCACCACCAGCTGCTGCTGGAGCTGCTGCTGCCATTGGAGTTACACCCCATTTTTCTTCTAATTGTTTTGATAAATCTGCTGCTTCAGCAACAGTTAAACTTGATAAATCTTCTATAATTTTATTTAAGTCAGGCATAATTTACTACTCTTTAGGTTGCGTTTCAGAATTTTCTGGTGGTAAACTACTCATTTTTTCCGATCGTGCAAGTAAAATACTTACTAATTTTGAAGCAGAAGCGTTTAAAATTCCCACAATATTGGCTCTCGCTTCATCTAAAGTTGGTAAATTGGCTACATTTAATACTCCGGCTTGATCAAGTATCTCATTATCCATCAAACCACCGATTAACTTCAGATTCTCATTATCTTTTGCAAATTTTGATAAAATTCTAGCAGACATTATTGCATCTTCCCCAAATGCAACTGCTGTTGGTCCTGTGAATAAATTTGATAAATCTTTACATTTAGTTTTTTCTAAAGCAAGTTTTGTAATTCTGTTTTTTGTAATTGTAAACTTAATACCATGCTCCCTCATTTTTGATCTTAGTTCATCCAATTGAATCATTGTTAAACCTTGATAATGAGTAACCATAACTGCTTTACTATTCTCAAATTGAGCTGTCATTTCTGCTATATAATTTTTCTTTTGTTCCTTGTTCATCATAAATTAAATATTTTTACCTAATTTTAGTTTATATGAAACTCCCATAGTAGAAGTAATAAATGCTGATTTAATTAAATCTCCTTTTAAAGTATTGTTTGACTTTTCTTTTTCTAAAGTTTCAATAATTGCATTAAAATTTTTCATAATCAGTTCATCTTTAAAAGATTTTTTTCCTATACTTACACCAATATTACCATCTTTATCATTTCTTATTTCTGCTTGACCTGATTTTGCATCGGTAATAGCTGTTTTTAAATTATCTGTTACAGATCCTAATTTTGGATTTGGCATTAAACCTTTTGGTCCTAATACTTTACCAAGTTTTGATAACTTAATCATCATAGATGGAGTACAAATTAATTTTTCAAAATTTAATTCACCCGCTTTTATTTTATCTATAAAATCATCACTTCCAACAATATCAGCACCAGCATCTTTTGCTTCAGTAGCTTTTGCATCTTCACATACTACAGCAACTTTAACTTTCTTTCCTGTTCCACCTGGTAGATTAACTACGGTTCTAATATTTATTTCACTTTTTTTTTGTTTGTTGTTTATTTGAAAATTAAGATCAATCGACTCATCAAATTTTGTTGTACAATTCTTTTTGACTAGTGGAATAAGTTTTTCAATTACATCTGATTCCATTTCAGATGTTTTTTCTGGAAGTTTTTTAAATCTCTTAGAACTCATTACTCTTTAACCTCAATACCCATCGATCTTGCTGACCCTGCTATAATTTTAACAGCTTGTTCTAAATCTATTGCATTTAAATCGTTCATTTTTTGTTTTGCTATTTCTTCAGCTTGTTTTTTTGTTATTGATGCAACAATATTTCTGCCGGGTTCTTTTGAACCACTTTTTAATTTTGCTGCCTCTCTAATAAAAAAAGATGCTGGTGGAGATTTAATTTTAAAATCAAATTTTTTATCTTTATAAACTGTAATCTCTACTGGAACTGGCTTGCCTGCTAATGATTTGGTTTTATCATTAAATGCTTTACAAAACTCCATAATATTCACTCCACGTTGTCCCAACGCAGGTCCAACAGGTGGGGCTGGGTTAGCCTGTCCACCCTTGATCTGTAATTTTATAAAACCACTAATTTCTTTTTTTGCTGCCATTAACTTACTTTCTCAACTTGATTATATTCCAAATCTACTGGAGTTGGTCTACCAAATATAGAAACTGAAACCTTAAGTCTAGATTTTTCTTCATCGATTTCTTCCACCATTCCACTAAACGATGCAAAAGGTCCATCTACAACTTGGATTTTTTCACCAACGCTGTATTCTATACCAGATTTTGGCTGAGCCACACCATCTTTTATTTGACCTAAAATTTTCTCTATCTCTTTGTCTGACACCGGAACCGGCATTCCCTTAGTTCCTAAAAATCCACTTACTCTCTTTATGTTTTTAATCATATGGTAGATATTATTGTCCATTTCGCTTTTAATTAATACATATCCTGGAAAGTATTTTTTTTTTCTTTGTATTCTTTTTCCTCTTTTTACCTCTGTTACATCGTGAGTTGGAACAATTATTTCCTCGAATTTATCAGAAATTTTAGCTTTATCAGCTTCCTCTTTAATTAAACCAGCTACTTTATTTTCAAAACTTGAATGAGATTGTACAATGTACCAATTTTTCATTATATGCTTACCTTAAGAAGAATTTCCAAAAAAAATTTAAGAACTTGATCTAAAAGAAGAAAAAATAAAGACATTACTAAGGCCATAGCAAAAACCATTAAAGCACCTTGTAAAGTTTCTTTACCAGTGGGCCAAGACACTTTGAAAGCTTCTTGTTTAACTTCTTGTAAAAATTTGATCGGGTTTTTCATTTTTTTATATAAATAATTTTTAAACAATTGGCAGGAGCGGAGGGACTCGAACCCTCAGCCTCCGGTTTTGGAGACCGGCGCTCTACCAATTGAGCTACACTCCTATATAGAGCTTACTCTATAATTTTAGTTACTACTCCAGCTCCAACAGTTCTTCCACCTTCACGAATAGCAAAATTTAATTTCTCTGACATCGCGATTGGTGTAATTAGCTTAACGATGAATTTAGCATCATCACCTGGCATAACCATTTCAGTTCCAGCTGGTAATTCTACCTCACCTGTTACATCTGTTGTTCTAAAATAAAACTGTGGTCTGTACTTAGTAAAAAATGGAGTATGTCTTCCACCCTCTTCTTTTTTAAGCACATATGCTTGAGCTTCAAATTTAGTATGTGGTGTAACAGAACCTGGTTTACAAAGAACTTGACCTCTTTCAATGTCAGTTCTTTCAACACCTCTCAATAAAACACCAACGTTATCACCAGCTTCACCAGAATCTAATAACTTTCTAAACATTTCAACTCCAGTACAAACTGATTTTTTTGTTTCTCTAATACCAACTATTTCAATTTCATCTCCTGTTTTAAGCACACCAGACTCTACCCTTCCAGTTGCAACAGTACCTCTTCCTGAAATAGAAAAAACGTCCTCAACTGGCATCAAGAAATCTTTATCTTTAGGTCTGTCAGGTTGAGGGATAAAAGAATCAACATTTTTCATCAATTCTAAAATTGAATTTTTTCCAATTTCATCATCTCTACCTTCTACGGCAGCAAGTGCTGAACCTTTTGCAATTGGAGTTTTGTCTCCCGGAAATTTATATGAGGTTAATAGTTCTTTTATTTCTTCTTCAACAAGGTCAATCATTTCTTTATCATCTACTTGATCAACTTTATTCAGATATACACAAATTGCTGGTACACCAACCTGTCTCGCTAAAAGAATATGTTCTCTTGTTTGAGGCATTGGACCATCAGCAGCATTAACTACTAAGATTGCTCCATCCATTTGAGCAGCACCTGTAATCATATTTTTTACATAGTCAGCGTGACCTGGACAGTCTACGTGTGCATAGTGTCTTTTTTCTGTTTCATACTCAACGTGCGCAGTAGAAATTGTAATACCTCTTTCTTTTTCCTCTGGAGCTTTATCAATTTGATCATACGCTATCGCTTTAGCACCACCTGTTTCAGATAAAACTTTAGTGATTGCAGCAGTTAAGGTTGTTTTACCGTGGTCGACATGACCAATTGTACCAATGTTACAATGCGGTTTATTTCTTACAAATTTTTCTTTTGACATTACTTATATTCCTCACATTTCTTTTTATTAATAATTTCTTTTCTTGGAGCGGGTAAAGGGAATCGAACCCTTACATCCAGCTTGGAAGGCTAGCGTTCTACCATTGAACTACACCCGCACAACCCCAAGAGTAACACTCCAGTATCATTTAAATTTTTATTGAATGGTGGAGGGGGAAAGATTCGAACTTTCGAAGACCGAAGTCAACGGGTTTACAGCCCGCCCCATTTGACCGCTCTGGAACCCCTCCCTACGGGGAAGCGTCCCCTTGTTCAATAAAGCTTCAAACAACAAGCGTTTTATATATTTTATTTATGCAATTGCAATATGTGATTTATTAAGAAAATATTCAAAAAAACGTGTAAAACTAAGTGAAATTTATGAATAAATCATCTTTTTTCATCATTGGTCAGCATGCTGTTATAGAAGCATTAAGAAATCCTAAAAGAAAGGTCTTGAGGGTTTTTTTAACAGAGGAAAGTAAAAAAAATATTCATCGAAAAAGTCCAAAAAAAGACCTTCTAAAGGATGTAAAGGTCTATTTTAAAACAAAAAAAGAATTAGATAAATATAGTACTAAAGAAAATTTATTACACCAAGGATACGTAGCTGAAATTGAACATTTTGAACTTCCAGTACTAAAAGATTTTGTAAAAGAAAAAAATGATATTACTTTAGTTTGCCTAGATGGTGTTACAGATCCAAGAAATATAGGTTCTTTAATAAGAAGTGCCGCAGCTTTTGGTGTTGATGGTATAATAATAAAAGAAAGAAACTTTCCACGTGATAGCAAACTTATGTTTAAAGCTGCTAGTGGAGCTATTGAATATATTAATATTTTTGAGGTATCAAATATCAACTCTACTCTCAAAAACTTAAAGGATAAAAATTTTTGGGTATATGGATTTGATGGAAATGGAGAAAAAAATTTCACTGATATTGAATGGAAAGGAAATAACATTTTATTATTTGGATCTGAAGGATCAGGTATGCATCAACATACATCAAAATATGCAGACTTTTTAGTTAAAATAGATATAGACAAAAAGATAGAAAGCTTAAATATATCAAATAGTGCAGCAATAGTATTCCATCATTTAAGTTATTTAAAAAAAAACAGTTGATTAATTTACAAATAGT
>CACDSX010000027.1 GCA_902555655.1 uncultured Pelagibacteraceae bacterium
AGTGGAAACCCATATTTATAGATTAAGAAAAAAGATTAAAGAGATGTTTAATGATGATAGTTTTATCAATAGTACTCAAGATGGATACGAAATAAATTGAAAAAAAAAAATTTAATTGCCAAAGATCTTTTTACCAAAAAATATAAACCAAGAATAATAAAGCCAAAAAAAGGAAAAGGAAGTTTCAAAAGAAAGAAAAAGTGAAATTAAACTAAAATCTCGCACCTATTTGTTGAATTATTTTTGATGACATTTCTGTACCTTTTTTTAAACATTCCTCTTGATTAAAATTATTTATCAAACCATGTAGATAGCCTGCTGCAAATAAATCTCCAGCTCCAGTTAAATCTAAAATTTTAAGATTTTTGTTTGCTTCAATCTCTATAACCTCATTACCATTAATTGAAACAGCACCTTTTTCACCTCTAGTAATAATTAAAAGTTTATTAACTTCTTTTCCAAAAGAGATTACATCCTCAAATTTTTTTGTATTTATTAAAGACATGATTTCGCCTTCATTAGCAAAAGTAATATCAATTTTTTCCTTAACTAAATTTAAAAATTGAGTTTTATGTCTATCAACACAGAATTGGTCCGATAGTGTCATGGCAGTTTTGTTTGAAAAATTAATTGCTTTATCGAAAGCTTTTTTTGGCTCTCCTTCATCCCAAAGATATCCTTCTAAAAAAATTATTTCACTTTTTTTTATAGTTTTTTCTTCAATATCATTTTCATTAATTTGCCCTGCAGTCCCAAGGAAAGTACACATAGTTCTTTCAGAGTCTGGAGTTATTAAAATTAAGCATGTTCCTGTAGGAAGCTTCTCTCTCTTTTTTTTATAAAAATACTCTACATTTTCTTTTTTAAGACCTTCTTCATATTTATTACCTAATTCATCATCACAAATTTTTCCAATGAAACCAACGTTATTAGTTAGTTGAGATAAACCAACAATTGAATTTGCTACTGACCCCCCTGAAACTGTTTTTTCAATTTTTAACTTTGATAATAGTTGTTTAAATTCAATTTCATCAAAAATTAATTTCATAGTACCTTTTGTTAAATTATTTTTTTGGATGAAATTTTCATCAACTTTACAAATTACATCTACTATTGCATTTCCAATACCTAGAATTTTCATATCAGGCTTTCTTGATTTTTACTGGCTTAATTCTTTTAGGATAACAAGTAGTACAAATTTTACAAGTTAATCCATAACAATCTCTGGCTTTGCAAAACTCTCTTCCATAATAAATTATTTGAAGATGAAGTTTATTCCAGCTTTTTTTTGGAAATAGTCTTTTAAGATCTTTTTCGGTTTGTGTAACATTTTTTCCATTTGTCAAACCCCATCTTTGGGCCAGTCTATGAATATGAGTATCAACAGGGAATGCAGGGAAACCAAAACCTTGTGACATAACAACACTAGCTGTTTTATGACCCACTCCTGGGAGCTTTTCTAAATCTTCAAAAGTCTTTGGAACTCTACTTTTGAATTTTTCAATTAATATTTTAGATAATTCATAAATACTTTTTGCTTTAATTCTAAAAATTCCAATTTTTTTTATTAATTTTTCTATTTTTTTTTTACCTAATTTTTTAAAATGAATAGGTTTATAATATTTTGGATATATTTTTTTAGTAACATTATTTACGTTTACATCAGTGCATTGTGCTGATAGCAGAACAGATATTAATAAAGTAAAAACGTTTCTACTTTTTAAAGGAACTTTTATTTTAGGATATTTTTGATTTAAAATTTTTAAGATTATTCTTGCTCTTTGAATTTCATTCATTACTTAAAATTCATAAGATCTCTCATGGAATAAAGACCTGACTTTTTATTCATTAACCATTTTGCTGCTAATAAAGCTCCCTCAGAATACAAAGCTCTATCAAAAGCCTCATGGTTTAGCGTAATAATTTCTTTTTTACTTGAAAACTTAACTTCGTGTTCACCAATAACCTCTCCTTTTCTTATTGAATTAAAATTAATTTTTTTTCCATATGGAAAATTTTTTTTGTTGAGATATTTTTTTCCAATTAACTTATAGAAATCTTTATTTTTTCCCAAAGCTATACCTTCTCCTAACATCATTGCAGTCCCTGATGGGTAATCTTTTTTATGTTTATGATGAACTTCGTAGACTTTGCTTAAAAAATTTTTACCCAATGAACTTGAGGCAATCTCGGTTAAATACATTAAAAGATTAATACCTAAACTCATATTTCCAGCCTTCAAAATTGGAATTCTTTTTGAATATTTTTTTATCAGATCTTCCTCTTTTTTATTAAAACCTGTAGTTCCTATAACCACTCTTTTTTTTAATTTCGAAGCAATTTTTAAAACCTGAAAAGTACATCTTGGAATAGTAAAATCTATTATCAAATTTGATTTTTTAAATGTTTGTTCTGTATTTGAATTGATATTTAAACCATTAATTTTTTTTATAGTTTTTTTATTTTCAGTAATAGCGACTAATTTAAAACTTTTATCTAATTTTGCTGATTTAATTATTTGTTGGCCCATTCGACCTAAGCATCCAGTGATAGCTAAATTTATTTTTTTCATTTAAAGATAAGATATGAAATTATCACGACAGAAACAACAATTATAGACCAAATGAATAAATTTTTGATAAACCATTTTAATTTTGAGTTCAGCATTAAAAAACCAGGAAGTGCTAAAATTAAAACTAATATTAAAAATATCGCTGGGATTAATTGATCTATTCCCATTTTTTAACCTTTCCAAAAAGTTTTAGCCTTCTGAAAAAATTTTTTTATACTTGGGTTTGACTTTTCATTTTCTATTTCTCTAAATTTTTCTAACAGTTCTTTTTGTTCTTTATTTAGGTAAATGGGAACTTCTGTTTTAACCTGAACATATAAATCACCAAAATCACCTCTTCTCATGAAAGGCATCCCCTTGCCTTTAAGCCTAAATTGTTTTCCATCTTGAGTACCATCAGGAATTTTAATTTTTGCTTTTTTACCATCGATAGTTGGTATCTCTATTGTTGTACCTAGTGCTGCATCAGCTATAGAAATTGGAAATTCAAAAAAAAGATTTACATCAGATCTCTTAAAAAGTTCATGAGATTTAACATTAATAAACAAATATAAATCACCACTTGCCCCACCTCTAGTTCCAGCTTCACCCTTACCAGCAAGTCTTATTCTAGTTCCATCATCTACACCTTTTGGAATAGTTACTGATATTTTTTTTGAAATTTGTTTATTTCCTTGACCATTACAGTCTGAACATGGGTTGGTAATTTCTTCACCACTCCCAGCACATTGAGGGCAAGTTTGTTGAACTGTAAAAAATCCTTGATTTGATCGAACTTTTCCATTTCCACCACAGTAAGTACATCTATCAGGACTTGAGCCTGGTTTGGAACCATTTCCTTTACAAGTGTTACATTTTTCTGAAGTGGAAAATTGTATATTCTGTTTTTTTCCAGTAAAGGCCTCCTCAAGTGAAATTGATAAATCATATCTTAAATCAGATCCTCTATTATTTGAGCTACGCCCTCTTGAACCTCTTCTTCCACCTCCTCCAAAATCTCCAAAAAAATCCTCAAATATATCTGAAAAATCTGCACCACTAAATCCACCAAATCCACCAAAACCTCCTTGACCTCCACCACCATTTTCGAATGCAGCGTGGCCAAAATGGTCGTAATTTTCTTTTTTAGATTTGTCGGACAGAATACCGTAGGCTTCACTGGCTTCCTTAAATTTATCTTCTGCTGCTTTGTCTCCTGGATTTTTATCTGGATGATATTTAACGGCTAACTTTCGATAAGCTGATTTTAATTCATCAGAACTTGCATTTTTTCCAACACCTAATACATCGTAGTAATCTCTTTTAGCCATGTATTAAACCTGGACAAATAGATGTCAATTAAGCGCTTTTTTCTTTATTATCGTCTTTTACTTCTTCAAAATCCGCATCAACAACATTATCGTCTTTTTTTTCCTTTTCATCTTTTCCTTCATCTTTAGCAGAATCTGGTTTTGTATTTTGTTGTGATTTATATATTGCTTCTCCCAATTTCATTGAAGCCTGAACTAAAACTTCTGTTTTTTTCTTAATATCCTCAATGTCATCACCTTTAAGTGATTCTTTTAATGCATTAGATCCATCTTCGATGGCTTTTTTTTCAGCATCAGATATTTTTGAGCCATGCTCTTTAATATTTTTTTCAGTTGAATGAATTAAAGTATCAGCCTGATTTCTAACATCTACAGACTCTCTTTTTTTCTTATCTGCCTCTTTATTGGCATCAGCATCTTTTACCATTTTTTCAATTTCATCATCACTTAAACCACCAGATGCTTGAATTTGAATTTTTTGTTCTTTACCAGTACCTTTATCTTTAGCTGAAACATTTACAATTCCATTTGCATCAATATCAAAGGTAACTTCTATCTGAGGAACCCCTCTAGGTGCTGGAGCAATACCAACTAATTCAAAATTACCGAGTAATTTATTATCAGTGGCCATTTCTCTTTCACCTTGAAGAACTCTAATTGAGACCGCTGGCTGATTGTCATCTGCTGTAGAAAATACCTGGCTTTTTTTTGTGGGTATAGTTGTGTTTTTTTCTATAAGTTTCGTAGAGACTCCTCCAAGGGTTTCTATCCCTAAAGATAAAGGAGTAACATCCAAAAGAAGAACATCTTTTACATCACCTTGTAATACACCCGCTTGAATAGCAGCACCCATAGCAACAACCTCATCAGGATTAACACTTTTATTTGGCTCTTTGCCAAAGAAATTTTTAACTTCGTTGACAACTTTTGGCATTCTAGTCATACCACCAACCATTACAACCTCATCAACATCACTTGCTGAAATACCAGCATCTTTTAAGGCTGTTTTGCAAGGTGGGATAGTTCTCGCAATTAAATCTTCAACTAATGCTTCAAGTTTTGCTCTAGTCATTTTTAAATTAATATGTTTCGGCCCTGTTTTATCAGCAGTAATGAATGGTAAATTTATATCTGTTTGTTCTGCAGCTGATAATTCAATTTTGGCTTTTTCAGCAGCTTCCTTTAATCTTTGCAAAGCTAATTTATCTGATTTTAAATCAATACCACTATCTTTTTTAAATTCAGCAATTAAATATCCTACGATCGCGTTATCAAAATCTTCACCACCTAAAAAAGTATCTCCATTAGTAGATTTTACTTCAAAAACACCATCACCTAATTCAAGAATAGAAACATCAAATGTTCCTCCACCTAAATCATATACTGCAATTTTTTTATTTTGTTTTTTGTCTAAACCATATGCAAGAGAAGCCGCAGTAGGTTCATTTATAATTCTCAAAACTTCTAAACCAGCAATTTTACCTGCATCCTTAGTAGCTTGTCTTTGAGCATCATTAAAATATGCTGGAACAGTTATAACTGCTTTTGTAACAGCTTGACCCAAATATTTTTCAGCAGTCTCTTTCATTTTTTGAAGTATAAAAGCAGAAATTTGAGACGGAGAATATTTTTCACCTTTAGCCTCAATCCAAGCATCACCCTTTTCTGAATTAACAATTTTAAATGGTGCTGCTTCTATATCTTTTTTAACAGTTTGGTCTTCGAAGTTTCTTCCAATTAATCTTTTTACTGCAAAAATTGTATTTTCTGGATTCGTCACTGCCTGTCTTTTTGCAGGTTGTCCAATTAATTTTTCTTTTTCTTCAGTAAAAGCAACAACCGAAGGTGTTGTTCTTGCTCCCTCAGCATTTTCTAAAACTTTTGCTTGGCTACCTTCCATTATAGCAACACAAGAGTTTGTTGTACCCAAATCTATTCCAATTATTTTACTCATATTTTTTTTTCTTTCTCTTCATATAGGGGTTAAATCTGATTCTACAAGTTGATATAACCATTATTTATTTTAGGAATTATCTTTATTTTCCTCACCTTTTTTGTCCTCAGTTAAAGTTTTTTTAGACACACCAACAAGCGAAGGTCTTAATAGTCTATCTTTAATAGTAAAACCTTTTTGAATTTCTTGTACTATTGTTCCAGCATCTTTATTGTTATCTTCAATCTCAATCATAGCTTGATGAAAGTTTGGATCTAATTTTTTATTTAAACTTTCGATTGGTTTAATATTATTTTTTGTAAATATTGAGATTAAGTCTTTATAAATTATATCAAAGTGTTCAAGAGTTTTCTTTAATATTTCAGAGTTCTTTAAAGTCTTATCACTTTCAAGAGCTTGTTTTGATCTCTCAAGATTATCTATTAAGTTAAGGGCTTCTTTTGCAAAAGCAAATCCTCCATATTCAAAAGCTTCATCTTTTTCTTTTTCAAACCTTCTTCTTTGATTTTCCATTTCAGCAAAAGTTCTTGCAAGCTTATCCTCTAACTCTAATATTTTTTCTTCGGGGCTTTTTTCTTTAGGTTCTTCATTTTTTACTTCTATTTTTTCAGAATCAGTCGAACCTATTTTTTGATTAACTTCAACATCTTCCTCTTTATTTGAGACGTTATTATCAGAATTTTGGTTTTGCTCTTTTTCCATATCAACTTATATGGTAAGAAAATTTTAAATTTCTAGATGAAAAATAAAAAAATAAAAAAATTATTAATAGGCACTAATAATAGAGGAAAGTTAAAAGAAATAAGGGAATTATTACCCAAATATATCAAAACTTTATCTACGTCAGAATTTAATCTTAAAAGTCCCATAGAAAATGGTAAAACTTTTAAGCAAAATTCTTTGATAAAGTCTAAATATTTCTCCAAAAAGACAGATTTAATTTGTTTAGCTGATGACTCAGGAATTGAAATAGATATTTTAAATAAAAAACCAGGTGTTTATTCTGCAAGATGGGGTGGTAAAAATTTTGATTTCAACAAAGCAATTAAAAGAGTTTATAGAGAAATTAACAAAAAGAATAAAAATTGGAAAAATAAAAAAATAAAAGCAAGGTTTGTTTGTGCGATATCAATAAGTTATTTAAATAAAAAAATTGCCTGTGTAATGGGAAAAGTTGAAGGTAGTATTTCACATGAACCAAGAG
>CACDSX010000028.1 GCA_902555655.1 uncultured Pelagibacteraceae bacterium
AAAAAATTTAAACAAAGCTTTATCAGAAGCTTATCGTGTATTAAAACCAGGAGGTTCAAGTATTAGAGATTTCAAGAGCTCGCTAGGCAAAAAAGGTACATTTCAAAAAGATTTTAGAGTTTATGAAAGAGTAGGATTAAATTGCAAAAAATTTAAATGTCGGGGAATAATTCAAAAAAAAATAATTTCTAATAGATCCACTTTCTTTTGTAATATTTGTCAAAAATAATCAATTATTTGATTGACCAATATAAATTCTCAAGCTATACCCCTGCGCATATGGCTAATACAAAATCAGCAATCAAGAGAATTAGAAGAATATCTAAACAAACAGCAGTAAATAAGGCTAGAAAAAGCAAATATAAAAACGCTTTAAAAAAAATGAATCTTTTAATAGATAGCAAAAAAAAATCTGAGGCTTTAAAGTTCTTACCTAAGTTGAATTCTGAATTAATGAAAATTGCCAAAACAGGGGTAATTAAGAAACAAAATGCGGCAAGAAATGTCTCAAGAATAACCAAAAAGATTTCTCTAATATAAAACTGTTATACTTGAGGTTGATTCAACTTAAAGCATACGCATCATATATGAATTAATCATTTTTGTTAACAATATTTAGATTTAGTAAATTTATTTAAATATAAAATTCAATTTAAGATTTTATTTTTTTTAATACATAAAAAAAAATAACGTCAACAAATATTTTTCAAAGTTAACAATATACACAATCCTAGATTTTATTTTTTTTTATCAATTTAAAATTATTTGTTGCAATAATCATATTATGGTTCTAACTGAACATTCCCCAAAAAAATGAATAATTCTTTTATAAATAAAAATATTAATAGTGTAAATTTGGATTGGGGCTTAATTCAATCTGAAATGAAAAATAAATTAGGCACAGATATATATGAAAGTTGGCTTAAAAAAATCGAATTTGTTGAAGAATTTAATAATTATCTTTTACTATCTGTACCAACAAGATTTATTCGTGATTGGATCACATCGAGATATTTAGATCAGATTTTACAGTCTATCAAAAGCTATAAAAAAGAAATAATTAGAATTGAATTTAAAATTGTTGAAAAGAAGGAAATTACTACCCAGAGGGAAACTGGATTAAATCAACTTAATAATCAAGAAAATATTTCTTTTATAAAAGACTCATATCTTCAGTATAATCGTATAGATCCAAATAAAAGATTTGAAAATTTCATTACAGGATCAAGTAACAAATTAGCATATGAAGCTTCATTAAAAGTTTGTGAAAATGTTTCTAACTATAACCCTCTTTACATTTATGGTGGTGTTGGAATGGGTAAGACACATCTTCTCAATTCTATTGGTCTTAAATTAAAAAAAGATAAAAAAGTGATGTTCATTTCAGCTGAACGTTTTATGTATCAATTCGTAAAATCTATTAAGTCTAATGATATGGTTAAATTTAAAGAGTATTTTAGAAATACTGACATTTTACTTATAGATGATATACAGTTTATGAATGGCAAAGAGGCTATGCAGGAAGAATTTTTTCACACTTTTAATGCTTTATTAGATAAAGGTTCACAAATAATTGTCTCAGCTGATCGAGCCCCTAATAAATTATCAAGAATACAAGAAAGAATTAAATCTAGATTTTCAGGGGGTTTGGTTGTTGATGTTCAAAAGCCAGACTATGAGCTTAGAAAAAAAATAGTTGAAAAAAAAACCGAAGATCTAAATAATTTATATGCTGAAAATGTCAAAATTTCGAAAGAAATACAAGAATTCCTCAGCAAAGAAATTACAAATAACATAAGAGAATTAACTGGTGCCATTAATCGAATAGTTTCTTTCTCTAAGATTTATAATAAAATACCAAATTTATCAGAAATAAAAATTGTCTTAAAAGATCTATTAAATGTATCTGAAAACAAAGTTACGATTGATTTGATCCAAACTTTAGTTTGTAAATTTTTTAAGATAAGTAAAAATGAAATGTTGTCATCACGAAGGTCCAGATATCTAGTAAGACCCAGACAAACAGCTATATATTTAACAAAAATTTTAACTTCCAAATCTTTACCAGAGATTGGAAGAGAATTTTCTAATAGAGATCATACAACCATTATTCATTCAGTTAGAACTATAGAGAAATTAAAGGAAAAAGATCCTGAAATGGTTGAAAATATAAACAAGCTTAAAAATCAAATATTGTATAATAATCAGAATGAAATTTAATGTAAATCAACAAGACCTACAACAAGCACTAAATTATTGTCAGGGAGTTATAGAAAAAAGAAGCACTTTGCCAATCTTATCTAATATTTTGTTGGATATTAAAGGTTCAGAATTAAGTATTACAGCCACAGATTTAGATTTAATTTTTATTCATCAAATTAATAATGTTGAAGTTCTTGAAGAAGGCAAAGTAACCACAACATCATCAATTATGTATGACATAATAAGAAAATTTTCCTCAGAAAAAAAAATTAACTTGACTCTTACTGATTCAAGTAAATTACATGTTGAGTCTGAAAAATCTATTTTTAATTTGAATTGTATAAGCGCTTCGGAGTTTCCTCTAACTGATGAAAATTTTAATCAAAATGAATTTTTAATTAAATCAAAACAACTTTTAAAATTATTAAATAAATGTAAATTTTCAGTTTCAAATGATGAAACTAGACATTATTTAAGTGGCATTTATTTGCATCAAACTGAAGTAGATGAAAAATATTATCTTACGGCTGTTGCTACTGACAGTCATCGAATGTCTATTTCAAAAATTAGATTAGAAAATAAGATTGATTTTGAACCAGTAATTTTACCAAAAAAAACGATTTTTCAATTGTGTTCCTTGTTAGATAATTATGATGGGGATGTTAAAATTTCAAATATAAAGTCTAAGATTAAATTTGAATTAAAAAATAGTATATTGATTTCTAAATTGATTGATGGAAAATTTCCAAATTATATTCAGGTTATACCAAAAAATAATCAAAAAAAGTTAGAGATAGATTTAAAATTATTTTTGAATTCAGTTGACAGAGTTGCTTCAGTTTCTCTTGACAAAAAAGATGGTGTAAAATTTCAGTTAGGTAAAGACGTTCTAAATTTGTCAGTTAATAATACGAATAGTGGTGACGGAAAAGAAACGTTGTCCGTAAGATTTGATAATGATTTAGAGATTAGTTTTAATTCTAGATATTTGCTTGATGTAGCATCTCAAATTGATGGTGAAAAAATAGAAATATTCTTTAATGACTCAGGATCTCCTGCTTTAATTAAGGATCCAGGAGACTTTGATAGTATTTTTGTTGTAATGCCGATGAAGGGTTAGTTGATCTTATCTAGCTCAGAATAAATTTCTCTTTCAATCGTATTAAGAAATTCTTCTTTTTTTAGACCTGGATTTATTGGTTTGAGAATTGAAATTATTATTTGTTTATTAGAATTTTTTCTTCCTTTTTTTGGCCAAACAAGTCCAGAATTTATTGCTATTGGCTGGCAGTAAATTTTTAGTTGATCATAAATTCTAGCAACACCCTTTTTAAATGGAGGTCTTTCGGTAGGTAAAACCCTGGTAGCTTGAGGAAAAATAATTAGAGGTCTATCAGAAATGTTAATAGTTTTTGAAATTTCATCGAAAAAACCTAAATTATCTTTAGTTATTTTGTCTCTTTTAATTGTAATTGATCCAATCTTTTTTAAATACCATCCAAATATAGGAATTAATACTAATTCTTTTTTCAAAATAAAAATTGGTGAATTAAAAATTGTTTGAAGGAAAAAAGTTTCAAACATTGATTGATGTGAGGATGCAATAAAAAATTTGCTATTTTTAATGATATTTTCTTTACCTCTTATTTCAATATTTGTTGAAAGAAAAAATTTTAAACAAATAATAGACCAATATCCCATTAATTTTCCACCAAATAAAACAATTTTTCTTGGTAATAATAGAGCTGGTAAAAAAATCAAAGAAACGAATATTATGCCAGTAAAAAAAAATACAGAAAAAAAAATACTTCTAATCATTTTTTCAAAAGTTAAATTAAGTCTTTAAGACTTTGTCTTTTACTTATTACCTGAACTTTATTATTTTGAATTAGTAATTCTGTCGCCTTAGGTCTTAAATTGTAATTAGAACTTAATGACATTCCATATGCACCAACATCACAAATTAATATTAAATCTTTTTCACTTAATTTTTGAAAGTTTCTTAGAATTGAAAATTTATCTGTACTTTCACAAATGGGTCCAACAAATTCATAAATTTTTTTTGCTTTTTTATTATTTTTTTTAACAGGAATAATTCTATGTTGAGCATTATATAGTGCAGGTCTAATTAAATCATTCATTGCAGCATCTAAAATTATAAAATCCTTTTTATAACCTTCTTTTATATAAATAACTTTTGAAATTAAAAAACCAGAATTACCTACAATGGATCTTCCCGGCTCAAAAATAATTTTAGATTTAAAACTCTTTAAAAAATTTTTAATATTTAAAGAATATTTATTTAAATTGAGTTTTTTATTTTTATTTTCATAATCTATTCCCATTCCTCCACCTAAATCAATATATTCAAAACGATATTTAGTTTTATTAATAATTTTCTTTAAAACTCTGAGCATTTTTTCGTAGGGTGCATTATCAAGAATTTGACTTCCAATATGCACACTTAAGCACTTGAGTTTTAAATATTTTGATTTTTTTACATATTTAACAATATCTAAAAAAATTTTTTCCGAAACACCAAACTTATTTTCTTTTTTCCCTGTCGATATTTGGCTAAGGGTATTGGCATCAGTGTTAGGATTAAGTCTTATACCTATATTGACTTTCTTTTTTTTTATTTTGGCAATTTTTTCTATTTGTAAAATTTCACTTTTTGACTCTGTATTAATTAAAAGTATATTTTTTTTAATTGCATAATTAAGCTCTTCATAAGTTTTACCAACACCAGAAAATACAATTTTATTAGGACTAATACCGGATTTTAGAGATTTCATCAATTCCCCAATAGATACTACATCAGCACCAAGCCCTAGCTTTCCAATTTGTCTCAGTAAATTTGAGTTTGGATTGGCTTTAACAGCGAAACAAATTAGAGGATCTATTGATTTAAAATTTTCTTTAAAATTTTTTATATTTTCCTTAATTTTATTCAGAGAGTAACAATATAAAGGTGTTGAATATTTCTTTGCTAAAATTTTGGCTTCAACATTGTCAATCAAAAAATCATTTTTTTTATATTTCATGAAACTAATGCAGGTATACTATTTAATAATTTTGAGTTTTGTTCCTTGTAAACCGGGTCATTTTTTTTACCACAGGATAAGAGGAGTATACTTATAAAAATTATCAAATAGATTTTTTTCATTGTAATTGTTTCTTATATTTTAATATCATTTTTTTTATATTACCGAAAGCAGTACCACCATAAGATTTTTTTGAATTTACAGAATTCCTTATGTTAAATACTTTTAAAACATCCTCAGTTAAATTTGGTTCAATTTTTTTTAATTCATTTATAGTTAAATCTTCAAGATTTTTTCTTTTTTTTTCAGCTAAATTAACTATAGCAGCTGTTTTTTGATAGGCATCTCTAAATGACATAGAATTATTTTTTACGAGGTAATCAGCTAGATCAGTTGCAGTAATAAATCCTGTTTCCGCAAGCTCCAACATTTTTTTTTTATCTGGGCTGAAATTGTTTAATATTTCATCAAGAATCCCAAGACTGCCTATTAAAATATCATTGGTTTTAAATGCAATTTCTTTATCGTCTTGAAGATCTTTAAAATAAGATAAAGGCAATCCCTTCATTATCGTAAGCATGGAAAATAAATTTCCATACACTGGGCCGGATTTACCTCTAAGATATTCTAAAAGATCTGGATTTTTTTTTTGAGGCATTATTGAAGATCCTGTAACCACTTTATCACTAAGTTTGATCAAACTAAAACCATCTGAGTTCCATATAATTAGTTCTTCAGCAATTCTAGATATATGCATGGAGCATACTGAACAACTATATAAAAAATCTAAAACAAAATCTCTATCTGATACCGTATCTATGGAATTATTTGTGGGTTTTTTAAATCCTAATTTTTTAGTTGTATATTCTCTATCAATATTGAATGAAGTTCCGGTTAAAGCGGAAACGCCCAGTGGGTTTTCATTAAGACTTTCCATGTTATTTTGAAATCTTTTTTTATCTCTAGTAAACATTTCTACATAAGCCATTAAATAATGTCCTAATGATAAAGCCTGTGCATTTTTTAAATGAGTAAAGCCTGGCATTACAGTCTTAATATTTTTTTCAGCAACTTTTAAAGTTGTTTTAATTACTTTATTTAAAGAATTTTCAATATTTTTAGTTGAGTTTTTCATCCAAATTTTTAAGTCAGTTATGACTTGGTCATTTCTAGATCTCGCAGTATGAATATAACCAGCATCTTCTCCTATA
>CACDSX010000029.1 GCA_902555655.1 uncultured Pelagibacteraceae bacterium
GCAATGCTTAAAAATAAAAAAGATTTGGAAAATGAAAATAGACTAGAAAATATCAAAGAGCTTTTAAGCGCAATGAAAGAATTTGATACACTGGAAAGTTTTTTAGAGCATGTTTCATTGGCTACATCTATTGATCAAGAATGGGATGGCGAAAAAATTAATATGATGACGATGCATGCGTCCAAAGGTTTGGAGTTTGACGCAGTTTTTTTACCTGGTTGGGAAGAAGGACTTTTTCCGCATCAAAAATCTATTGAAGAAAAAGGACAAAAAGGTTTAGAGGAAGAAAGAAGACTTGCTTATGTCGGAATAACTAGAACAAAAAAGAAGGCAATCATATCTTTTTCAATGAACAGATTTTATCAAGGTGATTGGATTGACAGTATGGCCTCAAGGTTTATTGACGAATTACCAGAAAAATATTTAGAAAAAAATTCTTTTTTTGATGAAACAGTAGACGAAATAGATGATTTTGAATTTAATCAAGATTTTGATGAAAATGATAATGTTAGAAGTCCTGGGTGGATAAGATATCAAAAAAGAATTAAATGATTGAAAAAAGAATTAAGTTACTCAGATCTAAGTTTAAAAATTTTGCAATTGACGGTTATGTGATACCGAAAAATGATGAATTTTTTTCTGAATATGCATCAAAAGATCGATTAAAAACTATTTCAAATTTTACAGGTTCTGCTGGTTTTGCGATTATTTTAAAAAAAAAAAATTATCTATTTGTAGATGGTAGATACACACTTCAAGCAAAAATAGAATCTGGGAGACAATTTAAGATAAAAAAATATGACAAAATTATCAATTGTAGATTAGTGAAGAATCTCACTTTAGGTATAGATCCGAAAATATTTACGTCAGATCTCTTATTAAAGTGTTTTAAAAAATATAACAAAATTAAAATAATTGAAAAAAATTTGATTGATACTATTTATAATAATTATTCCTTAAAATCTAAACCCTTTTTTTCTTTGAATAAAAATATTATTGGAGAAAGTCATTTAATAAAAATGAAAAAAATTTCTTCCTTTTTAAAGAAAAACAAAAAAAACTTTTTATTTGTTAGCGCACCAGAGAATGTTGCTTGGTTATTAAATATTAGAGGTTTTGATAATCCGAATAGCCCTATACCTAATTGTAGACTTTTAATAAATGATAAAAATAAAATTTACCTTATATCAGAATTAGCAAAATTAAAAAAATTGATAAAAGATAAAAAAATTAAAAAAGATCAAATAATTGAACCTAAAAAAATTGGAATATTTTTAAATAAATTCAGAAATAAGAAAATCATAATTGACAAAAAAAGTTGCTCAATTTTTTACGAAAACCTATTAAAAAAAAAATTTCAAATCTATAAAAAAGAAGATCCAATTTATTTTTTAAAATCAATAAAAAATAAACAAGAGATAAAAAATATGATTAACAGTCATATTTCTGATGGAATTGCTCTTTCAAAATTTTTGTATTGGATACAAAAAGTAAATAAAAATAAAATTACTGAATATGATGCTCAAAATAAATTAGAAAGTTTTAGAAAAAAAAATAAAGATTATCTGTTTCCAAGTTTCAACACTATTGCGGGCTCAGGAAGTAATGGAGCGATAGTTCATTACAGAGCTACAAAAAAATCTGCAAAAATAATAAAGAATAAAGATATTTTTTTGTGTGACTCTGGTGGACAGTATCGATATGGGACTACTGACGTAACAAGAACTATTTGTTTTTCTAAACCAAACGATAATATAAAAAATATTTTTACAAAAGTACTGAAAGGTCATATAGCTGTTGCATCAGTAGATCTCTCTAAATATTCTGATGGTAAATCAATTGACGTTCTTGCTAGAAAGTATCTTAAACTTGAAGGACTTGATTATGAGCACGGGACAGGACATGGAGTTGGTTTTTTTTTAAATGTCCATGAGGGGCCTCAAGCTATATCTAAATTTAATAAAATAAAGATACGTGAAGGTATGATTATTAGTAACGAGCCTGGATATTATAAAAAAGGTAAATTTGGCATAAGAATAGAGAATTTAGTATATGTAAAAAAACATAAAAAAAAATTAATGTTTGAAAATTTAACTTTAGCACCAATAGACAAAAATCTGATTAATTCAAAAAGATTAAGTAAAAAAGAGAAAGAATATTTATTTAAATATCATTTAAATGTTTATTTAAAAATTTCAAAATATCTTACAAAACCTGAAAAAAAATGGTTAGCTGGGTTTATTTAACATTTTAAGCCAATCACCTTGGCTTAAAATTTTAATATTCATGTCCTTAGCCATATCAACTTTTCTTTTTGTTGGTTTGTCTCCTGTAATTAAATAATTAAGATTTTTTGTAACATTACTTATTATAGAGCCTGAGTTTTGCTCAATAAGTGACTTGGCTTCTGCTCTACTCATGCCCATCAATTTACCTGTTAACATAAAAGTTTTATTTTTCAATGGGCCATTTTTTTTTGTTTCAACACTATTTTTTATTAAAAGTATTTTCATCAATTCATCTAAAACTTTTTGATTAGTTTTATTTAAAAAAAAATTTTTAATTGAATTGATTTGAGTTTCTCCCATCCCATCCAAATTTAATAGTTCACCAAAGTTATTTGATTTTGATAAATTTAAAAAGTTTTCAGAAGATCTTAAGCTTCTTGATATTAATTTTGCATTTTCAAATCCAATATGTCTTATACCAAGAGCGTAGATAAATCTTTCAAAAGATATATTTTTACTTGTTTCAATTGAATACTTTAAATTTGCAACCGATTGTTTACCCCATCCATCCATACTTTCAATTTTACTATAATCCAAATTAAAAATATCCTGAGGTAACCTGATTAAATTTTTATTCCAAAAATTTTCTACAATTTTTTTTCCAAGACCATCAATATTAAATGCTTCTTTTGAAACAAAATGTTTTATTTTTTCTATTGCTACTCTTTCACATTCAAAACCTTCACTTGAACATCGTCTTACAGCATCTTTTTTTTTAGTTATTAAATTAAATTCTTTAATTGTTTTAGACCCACATGATGGACATTTTGTTGGAAATAAAAACTTTTGAGAATTTTTATTCCTTTTTTTTAAATCAACTGAAATAATATGAGGAATTACATCACCAGCTCTTTCTACTTTTACAATATCTCCAATTCTTATATCTTTCCTATTAATTTCATCTTCGTTATGCAACGTTGCATTTGAAACGACAACTCCTCCTATATTGACTGAATTTATTTTAGCTACTGGAGTAAGTGCACCTGTTCTTCCTATCTGAATATCAATATCTAATATTTTTGAAATTCCACTATTTGCTGAAAATTTATGTGCAATAGCCCACCTTGGAGCATTTGCCACAAAACCTAGACGTTTTTGTAATTGAAAATCATTAATTTTATAAACAATTCCATCAATATCAAAATCTATGGCACTTCTTTTTTTTTCAACTTGATTATAATTTTCAATTAAATTTTTAGTCCCTACAATTATCTTATTCAAATGGTTAGTTTTAAAACCCCACTGACTCAATTTTTTCAAAAAATCTTTTTGATTAGTGATTTTCATACCTTTTTCAAATCCAAAAGTATATGCTATAAATTTTAATGGAATTTTTTTTGTATCATTAGAATTTTTTTGTCTTAATGATCCAGATGCTGCATTTCTTGGATTTGCAAATTTATCTTTCAGCTTTTTAAAATCACTATTTTGAATGAATACTTCTCCTCTAATATCGATTTCTTCTGGAAAATCATTTGCAAATATATTTAAGGGTATATCTTTAATTGTTTTTAAATTTGCAGTAATATCTTCACCTGTTTGGCCATCACCTCTTGATAAACCAGTTACAAATTTTTTATTCTTATATATTAAAGATGCTGATATTCCATCAATCTTAGGCTCTGCGCTATATTCAATATTAAAACCCTTTTTTTGGTTAAGATAATTAAGAATTTTTTTTTCAAAATTAATTAAATCTTCCTCGGAAAATGCATTGGAAAGTGACAACATTGGCACCTTATGATCAACCTTTTTAAAATTTTTTGAAGGTTTAAATCCAACTTTTTTTAAGGGTGAATCTTTATGATCCAAAAAATCATGTTTTTTTTCTAAAAAAATAATCTCTTTTTTTAAAATATCATATTCACCATCAGAAATTAAAGGGATGCTTTTGTCATAATAACTCTCATTTAGTTTTGTAATTTTTTTTATCTTTCTTAAATAATCTTTTTTTACTTCATCATTTTTCATATTATTTAAAGAGTTCTTTGAATTTCTTAATTATCTTATTTCCCTCATCTTTTTTAATACTAGAAATAGGATCTTTATATTTTTTATTAAATACTTTATACGACTCTTTGTACCATTCACTACTTTGATAGTTATAACCCAACAATACAGCATATTTTTTTGCTTCTTCCTCTAGCCCTAAAATATAATTAATTTCAACCAATCTATGAATTGCCTCTTCAACATATTCAGTTTCTTCATAATCAGTAATTACATTTTTAAATCTATTCATTGCTGGGATCCATTTTTTTTTTGATAAATAATACTTGCCTAAATAAACTTCTTTGGATGCTAAAATATTATTTATTAAAAGTAATTTAAATTTTGAGTCTAAAGCAAAATCTGTATTTGGATATTTCTTTATTATTAAATTATAATATTTTTTCGATTGAGAGATTGATGAGAGATCTTTTTTCTCATCTACTATCAGCTCATAATAACACGTTGCTAATAAAAAGTACGCATATGAACTATTTTCATTCTCGGGAAAAGTTTTAATAAATCTTTTTAGTTCTGAAATTGCGTCTCCATAATAATCTTGAGAATAATATGAATATGCTGCCATTAATATAGATCTTGGTGCCCAAATTGACTGTGGATATATATTTTCTACAATATTAAAATTTTTTGCAGCAAATAAAACATCACCTTCCTCTAAAGCTTTTAATCCTTTATTGTAAGCTTCTGTCATTTGAGACTCTAAATCTTTACTGTCAAGAATAATTTTTTCATCTTTTTTTGGACCACAACCTGATGAAAAAAGGAAAAAAATTAGAGTCAAAAAAACAAAAAAAATTCTCATAACTTTTATTATTAAATGAAAAAATATTTTATGCTATTGATTTAAGCAAATTCTTTTGAATAAATGTGTGTGGTAAATTTTTCTCTTGTATTTCAAGAAGTGCGAAATTCTCTTGATTATCGAATACTTTTCTTAATAATTCATTAGTTAGATAATGTCCTCCCTGAGAGCATTTGACATCTGCCAGCATCCTGTATCCAGATGTGTATAAATCTCCAATACAATCTAAAATTTTGTGATTCACGAACTCATATTTGTTTCTCAAACCACCTTCATTTAAAACTTCTTTATCCTTAACAACTATAGCATTATCTAAACTTCCTCCTTTAGCTAACCCGATAGCTCTTATTTTTTCAATATCTTCAAATAGACAAAATGTTCTGGAGTTGTAAATATCGGTTAAATCATCCTCATAAACCTTAATCTTATTTTTCTGATTACCAATAGTTAGATTATCATATTTTAACTCAAATTCTATGTTTAAACTTAACTTTGATGGCTCTATTGAAATAAATCTTTGACCATCATGGAATTCAACTTTTTTCTTAATCTTAATAATCTTTATCGGCACCTCACTTGATTTGATACCCACTTCTAGAATTTGTGAAACAAACTCTTTTGCAGATCCATCAAGAATTGGAACTTCTTCATTGTTAATTTCAATTAATACATTATCGATCCCCAGACCAAATAATGCTCCCATTAAATGCTCTATAGTTGACACTCTTACACCATACTCATTTGAAATAGTGGTATTTAAAGATGTGTTAGTTACGTTGTTAAAGTTAGGATAAATAACATTATTTAATTTTAAGTCTGATCTTTTAAAGATAATACCAGTGTTAGGTAGGGCTGGTTTTATGTCTAGAATTACTTCTTTACCACTATGAAGCCCAATACCTTTTAAAGATATTGGAAAATTGATTGTTTTTTGGTTTAAATATGACACCAGAGTATTTAGATGCAAATAAAATAAAATAGAACACAACAAATGTTACTGTAAAATACAAATTAATTAAAAAAATGAAAAAATTTCTCAAAAAAGGACTTATTTTTCTGTTTTTTTGTCGTTAATACAACCTCATTTAGATTGTGGCCATTGATAATATTTCTAGCCATTTCATTCAAACTAATCTTTTCATTTAAAAAATAAGTTTCCATGTAATTTTTACTAATTATTCGATTTAATGAAATCTGATATTTATTAATAATATTCTCTAACTCTCTTACATAGCTTAGGGGCAAACAAATAAAACTTATATCTATCGAAAAGTGATTACACTTAAGATTTTGTGGAAAATTA
>CACDSX010000030.1 GCA_902555655.1 uncultured Pelagibacteraceae bacterium
CTTTCAACTGGTGTAGATCCTGTTGGAACACATATTAAAATTCTAGGATTTGCAAAACTACTTCCTTTATGAACTTTTTTTATAAAGTGTTTAATCATTTCCTCTGTAACTATGAAATCAGCAATTACACCATCTCTTAATGGTCTTATTGCCTGAATATTTCCTGGAGTTCTACCTAACATTGTTTTTGCTTCATCACCAACTGCCAGAACTTGTTTTTTTCCTAATTGGTCAACTATTGCAACAACAGATGGCTCATTTAAAACTACTCCTTGACCTTTTACAACCACTAAAGTGTTAGCAGTTCCTAAATCAATAGCCATATCTTGGCTCCAAACTTTCTTTATTCTATCTAATAATCCCATTTAAATTCCTCTTACTTTTTCTTTCTCTTGCTCAAGAGCAGGAGCAGTTTTTTCTCTTTTAATTATCATTTTATTCAATGCACTTAAGTAGGCATTTGCTGACGCGACCAATGTATCTGTATCTGCTGCTTGTCCAACTGTTGTTTTGCCGTTTTCCTCAATTCGAACACTTACTGTTGCTTGCGCATCAGTTCCCTCTGTTACAGCATGAACTTGGTATAATAAAAGTTTCACATCATGTGGATACAAAATTTTAATACATTTAAATATAGCATCTACAGGCCCATCTCCAGTTTCTGAAGTTTTTTTAACCTCTCCATACACATCGAGTGTCATTTCAGCTCTTTGAGGTTCACCGGTTCCTGCAAAAACTTTCAAGGATTTTAAATTTATAATATTTTTCTCTAAAACCATACTATCATCTACTAATGCTGCGATATCATCATCATAAACATGTTTTTTTTTATCTGCTAATATTTTAAATTTTCCAAATGCTGTTTGAATTACATCATCTGTGACATCTACATATCCAAGATCGGATAATTTTTCTTTAAATGCATGTCTTCCAGAATGTTTTCCCATTACTAAAGAAGTTTTTTTAACCCCAACACTTTCAGGTGTCATGATTTCATATGTTTCTCTGTTTTTAAGCATCCCATCTTGATGAATTCCTGCTTCGTGTGCAAATGCATTTTTTCCAACAATTGCTTTATTAAATTGTACAGGAAATGTTGCATTAGATACTACTTTTGATGCTTTACTTAGTAATTCTGTTTTAATGTCAGTTTTGTAAGGCAATAAATCATTTCTTGTTCTGATTGCCATTACAATTTCCTCTAAAGCTGCATTACCAGCTCTTTCACCAATTCCATTTATTGTACACTCAACTTGTCTCGCACCAGCTGAAACTCCTGCTAAAGAATTTGCCACTGCTAAACCTAAGTCATTGTGGCAATGAACAGATAAAATAGCTTTGTCAATATTTGGTACTTTATTTTTTAATGTTGTAATAATTTTTGTAAATTCTGAAGGAGTTGTATAACCTACAGTATCAGGAATATTAATTGTTTTAGCTCCACACTTAATAGCTAGTTCAACAATTTTACACATAAAATCCATATCAGTTCTTGTTCCGTCTTCACATGACCATTCAACATCATCAGTTAGTTTTCTTGCATATGTCACACTTTCTTTAATTGCATCAACAACTTGCTCTGGAGTTTTATTTAACTTGTGTTTCATATGAAGTGGACTTGTTGAAATAAATGTATGAATTCTAAATCTTGGAGCTGCTTTTAGAGCCTCATGACATGCATCTATATCTTTTTTATTTGCCCTAGATAAACCAGCAGGTATAGAATTTTTTAAAATCTTGCTTATTGCTTTGACAGACTCAAAATCCCCTGGTGAAGCAATAGGGAAACCCGCTTCAATTATATCAATTCCTAGTTCATCAAAAATTCTAGAAATTTGGATTTTTTCTTCAAGACTCATAGATGCTCCTGGTGATTGTTCACCATCACGCATCGTTGTATCAAATATAAAAACTTTATTTTTATCAGTCATAACCATTAAAATTTGGAAAGACTATAATACAATCTCCATTAGAAATTGCAAAATGTTTATAAATATTTTACTTATTATTTAACCTTTATCACTATCAACTAATTTTTTCTTACTAATCCAAGGCATCATTGCTCTTAAATTTGCACCAACTTTTTCAACTGGATGCTCAGCTAGTTTTGCGCGAGTTGCTAGAAAGTTTTTTTGACCATTTTTACATTCATCCATCCACTCTTTTGTGAACTTACCTGATTGAATATCAGCTAACACTTCTTTCATTCTTTTTTTTGTTTCTTCTTTGTTTATAATTCTTGGACCAGATTGATACTCTCCATATTCTGCTGTATTTGAAATAGAATAATTCATATTTGCTATTCCACCTTCATAAATTAAATCAACAATTAATTTTACTTCATGAACTGTTTCAAAATAAGCCATTTCAGGTTCGTAACCAGCTTCCGTCAAAGTTTCATAACCATTTTTAATCAATTCAACTAACCCACCACAAAGAACTGTCTGTTCACCAAATAAATCAGTCTCAACTTCATCTTTAAAAGTTGTTTCAATAATTCCAGATCTTCCGCCTCCAACAGCAGATGCATAAGACATTGCTAAATCTCTTGCTTTACCTGAGCCATTTTGATGTACCGCAAATAAACAAGGAACGCCCCCACCTTTTTCATACTCACTTCTTACTAAATGACCTGGGCCTTTTGGGGCTACCATAAACACATCTAAATCTTTTCTAGCTTTTATCAAATCATAATGAACATTTAAGCCGTGAGCAAATGCAATACTTGTTCCAGGTCTAATTCTTTGATCAATATGATTTTTATAAATTTCGGCTTGCAATTCATCTGGTGTTAAAATCATTACAACATCAGCCCACTCAGCTGCATCAGACAAATTCATAACTTTTAAACCTTTAGATTCTGCTTTAGAGATACTTGACGAACCTTCCCTTAAAGCAACAACAACCTCTTTTACTCCACTATCTTTCAAATTTAATGCATGTGCATGTCCCTGACTACCATAGCCAAAAATTGCAATTTTTTTATCTTTAATTAAATTTACATTTGTATCCTTTTCATAAAACATTTTCATTTTCTATTCTCCTTGTTAAATTTATTTAAAAATTTCAGCACCTCTCGTCATTGCTATAGCCCCTGTTCTTGAAGCACTTGTTAGGCCTAAAGGTTTTAATTTTTTACTCATTTTATCAATCTCTCTTCTCAAAGCTGTTATCTGAATTACGATAGATAGTTTTGTTTTATCTAAAATTACAGGATTAAAGCTTTTACAGGCTTTCAGACATTTTTCTATCTTTTTTTTGTTTCCAACAACCTTTAGTAAAGCCATCTCTTTAAAAATCACTTTTTTATCTTCTCTTTTAAAATCAGCCACTTTATGGACAGGAACAAGCTTTTTTAATTGCAATTTAATTTGATCAATCACTTGTGGTGTCCCTGTTGTAACAATTGTTATTCGAGAAATATTTTTTGTCTGGTCAACTTCAGCTACTGCCAAAGACTCTATATTATACCCCCTTCCAGAAAATAAACCAACTACTCTAGCCAACACTCCAGCTTCATTATCTACCCACACAACAAAAATATGTGTATCTAATTTACCTTTCTTTGTTGGAATACTGTATGCTGATTTAGGATTTGCCATTAAACTAACGCTTTTCCTTTTCCTGTAATTTTATTTTCTTCTTTATCATTAGGTCCTAATATCATTTGATTATGAGGTTTACCTGAAGGAATCATCGGAAAACAGTTCTCATTTGGATCAACGTGACAGTCAAATATTACTGGTCCTTTATGATCAACCATCTCTTTTATTTTATTGTCTAATTCATCAGGATTTTCAGCTTTAATTCCTTTACAACCATAAGCCTCTGCTAATTTAACAAAATCAGGCAAAGCTTCTGAATAACTTTCAGAATAATTTTTTTCATGAAGTAATTCTTGCCATTGTCTTACCATCCCCATGTATTGGTTGTTAAGAATAAAAATTTTTATAGGTAAGTTATATTGAACGGCTGTAGACATCTCTTGCATAGTCATTAAAATTGATGCTTCACCAGCAATATCAACTACAAGTTTGTTTGGATGGGCTATTTGAACACCTATAGCAGCAGGAAGACCATAGCCCATAGTTCCAAGACCACCTGATGTCATCCATCTATTGGGTTTGCTGAATTTATAATGTTGTGCAGCCCACATTTGGTGTTGACCAACCTCAGTAGTTACAAAAGTGTCTTGATTTTTTGTTAATTCGTATAATCTTTGAACAGCATGTTGGGGTTTAATTGTTTTTTCACTATTAATGAAACCTAAAGAATTTTTAGTTCTCCATTTTTGTATTTGCTCCCACCATTTTGATATTTTTTGATTATTAGAATCTTTCAAGGCATTTTGTTTTTTATTTATGTTCTTAATAGTTGCCTTAATTACTTCATTAACATCTCCAACTATTGCTAAATCTACTTTGATTATTTTATTTATAGATGAAGGATCAATGTCGATATGAACTTTTTTTGATTTTGGTGAAAATTCATCTATCTTACCAGTTATTCTGTCATCAAATCTTGCACCAATATTAATTAATAAATCACAATCGTGCATAGCGTTGTTAGCTTCATAAGTTCCATGCATTCCTAGCATTCCTATAAACTGATTGTCATCACCAGGAAATGCACCTAGTCCCTGTAAAGTTGACGTAATTGGAAAACCTATTAATCTAACAAATTCTCTTAATGTTTTACTTGCCTCTGGACCTGAGTTTATAACTCCCCCTCCTGTATAAATTACAGGTTTTTTTGCCTTAGAAATCAAACTTACTAATTCACCTATCTCATTTTGACTAAATTTATTATGAGCTTTGCCATTAAATTTTTTTTCCTTTTTTGGTTTTGAATAATTTGATTTAGCAAATTGAATATCCTTAGGTATGTCAACTAGTACTGGTCCAGGTCTTCCTGTTGTTGCTACTTTAAAGGCCTCGTGTAAAATTTTTGATAAATCTTTTATATCTTTTACTAACCAATTATGTTTTGTACATGGTCTAGTTATTCCAGTTGTATCACATTCTTGAAAAGCATCAGTTCCAATTAAATGTGTGGGGACTTGTCCTGAAATACATACAAGTGGAACTGAGTCCATATAAGCATCTGTTAAAGCTGTAACAACATTAGTAGCTCCTGGGCCTGAAGTAACTAAAACTACTCCCGGTTTTCCAGAAGATCTAGCATACCCTTCTGCTGCATGACCAGCTCCTTGCTCATGTCTTACCAAGATATGTTTTATAGATGAATGATTTTTTAATTCATCATAAATTGGTAGAACTGCACCCCCTGGATATCCAAAAATAAATTCAACATCTTGGTCTTCAAGACATTTAAATACAATTTCAGCTCCAGAATATATTTTAGACATTTATGCAATCTAGCTGAAGTTGTACTAATTGGTCAAGGCTAAGTAAGAAATATCTAAAGTTTTTTTAAAAATATATGTAAGCGATTTGGGTTTATTTTGTTCCAATCCAGCATGTTGCCTCTTCCCCAAGTACTTTGTCTTTTTGCATATTGTCTAGTCTTTATTGATATTTTATCAACAAGTTCATCTTTTTTTATATTTTTACTGAGATATTCTTTCACTTCTTTTATCCCTATTGCTTTGTATGC
>CACDSX010000031.1 GCA_902555655.1 uncultured Pelagibacteraceae bacterium
TATATAAATTGAAACCCTTTTTAGATTTATAAATTATATAAGCCTTACCTGAGTTGTTTATTTCTGCTAATTGATTTTGCTTGCTCAATTTATTCTGTTTTTAATCTTAAAACTGGTTCTTCTTTAATTGGTAAATGAATTATTGCTGCAAAAACAGATAATGCAATTGCTAAATACCACGCATAATCATATGAGCCATATAAATCATGAAACAAACCTCCTAAATATGCACCAAAGAAAGAACCGATTTGATGACTTAAAAATACAATTCCATATAAAAGACCAAGATATTTTGTTCCAAACATATGGGCTACAATACCACTTGTTGCTGGTACAGTAGATAACCATAAGAAACCAAAGCTTGCTCCAAATAAAAATGCACTCACATTGCTTGCAGGTGAAAATATGAAAAGTATAATGGAGATGCCTCTTAAAAAGTAAATTCCACTAAGGATTATTTTTTTACTCATTTTTGCTGAAAGATATCCACTTAATAATGAGCCAAAAATATTGAATAAACCTATTAAAGATAAAATTGCAGCAGCAGTCCAATCTTCTAATCCTCTATCAATAACATATTTTGGTACATGTGTTCCAACTAAAGTAATATGAAAACCGCACACAAAAAAACCTGATACAAGTAATATGTAGCTTTTGGTTCTGAAAGCTTCAGTTAGAGCTTCCTTAATTGATTGTTTAGACTCTTTTTCTATACTATCATTTTTAGATGGCGATCTTACAAAGTATGCAGCAACAATACCCGTTAGTAAAAATAAAGAAAAAATAAATATAGTATGATTCCAACCATGCTCATTAATAGAATAATTTGTAAAAATTGGAGAAATAAAATAACCAAAAGATCCTATTGCAGTAACAAAGCTCATAGCAATTGTTCTTGTTGATAATGGAAAATGTTTGCCTACAACTGACATTGGAATACTAATCGCTGTACCGCCTAGCCCAATTCCAATTAATAATCCCATATGGATCTGAAAGAAAATTCCAGTATTAGGGCCAGTATATAAAAAATATATACCAAGAGTGTAAAATATAAACGCAGAAATTATAGCAATGTGGCCACCATATCGATCTGCAATGGCTCCAAATATTGGACCAGTCAAACCCCACATCAGCATTTGTATTCCAATAGCGAAACCAAATGCAGTATTACTAATATTCAAACTTTCGTTAAAATCCATAAAGAATAATCCAAAAGTTTGTCTTACACCAAGTGAAATTAAAACAACAAAGCACGCTGCAAATAATGTTATTATTGCAGTTTTGGATTTAAAAAAGTTTTTTGAAATCATTTTAAATGTCTTAATGCTTGTTTAATATCAGCTATTAAGTCATTCGGATCTTCAAGACCTATATGTAATCTAACAAGATGCTCTTCTTTTGTTAAACTTAAATATTTTCTATTACCTGTTTCTCTATATTCTTGATGCAGCACTAAACTTTCAAATCCACCCCAACTATAACCGTATCCAAAAAGTTTTAAAGAGTTAACAAATTTTCTAACAGAATTAATATTTTTGGATTTTATTTTTAAACCCATAAGACCTGACGCACCTGAATAATATTTTTTCCACATTCTGAAATTGTAAGAGTCCCTCTTGTATGGATATAATAACTTAAATTTTTTATTCTTTGATAAAAAAGCTGCAATCTTTTTTGCATTTTCTCTATGTCTGTCTAGTCTTACATCAAGTGTTCTAAGTCCCCTAGTAATTAAATATGCATCATCAGGACCTAATCTTAAACCAGTAATTCTCTCAGCAGCTTTAACTTTATTAAATACTTTTTTATTTACAGCCAAACTACCACCCATGACATCAGAATGGCCCGAATAATATTTAGTTGCCGATACAATTGACATATCAAAACCAAATTTAATTGGTTTAAAATAATATGGTGTAGCCCAAGTATTATCAATGGCAGTCAAAATTTTATTTTTTTTTGCAATCGAAATAATCTTTCCCAAATCTTGGAATTCAAAAGAGTTGCTTCCGGGGTTTTCAACAAATATTAATTTTGTTTTTTTTGTAATATTTTTTTCTAATGATTTTAAATCATGAGGATTATAAAAAACTGTTTTTATATTAAAATCTTTTAAATAATCTTGTGTTAAAAGTCTTGTTGGAGAGTAAACTGGGTCTGCTACCATTAATTCATCACCAGGTCTTACAACACTAAAAATTGATAAAAAAACTGCTCCAAAACCGGTGGGTGTTGTAAAAACATGATAACTTTCTTCTAGCTTAGTTAAAATTTTTTGTAGTATGTATGTTGTAGAGGTTCCTTGTCTGCCGTAATCATAATGTCCTCCAGTGGGATTTTTTTGTGCTTTTGCTTGCGTTTTTCGAATGTGACTCATTGATTTGAATATTATTGTTGAAGCTCGAACAACTGGTGGATTTACTGACTGATTATGAAAGTCTTTTGCTGTATGTTTTAAAAAAGTCTTAAAAGATTTAGACATAAAAAATTTGATAACTTTAAAGGACAATGCTATATCCGAGCCATAATTTCAATTAAATTATAACTAAAGGAAATAATGGGTTATCCAAAGAAACATCGAGGCCGAAGAAAAATGGGCTCAAAAAAGAGAAGAGCCAGAAAAAAAAATAAGAAGAAATAATTTTTGATTATGAACAGTGTTGATAAAGTTAGATCAATCTCTGTATGGATATTTATTATCCCATTTATATCAGTAAATAGCTGTCTACTCATAGTTACTAATTTTCATCAAATATTAGAGCCTGGAGTTCCAATATTTCCAACTTTTCCATATTTTGATGGAGGAGTTTCAATAAGTAGAACAGTTAGAGAATTTCCCTTGTATATAATATTTAAACCCGCAATGTTTATTACCTCATATCTGCTAATTCGATATTGGTTAAATACAAAAAATATAATCAATAGATTTGATAAAAACTATATTCATACAAAAAAAATAATTTTTTTTGGAGTATCATCAGCAATATTACTTACATTACATTCGATATTTCTAGGAATAAAATTCGATAATGATCTTTATAAACTGTTCAGAAGAGTAGTCATGTTATCATTCATTATATTTGAATTAATAGCACAAGCTTATTTAATTAGATTTTTTTACGAAATAAAAGACAAACTTAATGACTACATAAATATTGGTTTCCTAAAAATTAAAAGAATTCTTATTACTTTTTTGATAGTTATTTCAATAATTACTTTACCTTTCCTGCCTTTTGATAATTTTAAATTTTTAAAACACGCTATTGAATGGAATGTCTTTTTGGGTGTTATAGTATTTTATCTTCTCACTCATTTAATGTGGAAAAAAAATACTACTTTGTAATCCAACCTCCACCTAAAACTCGGTACCCTAAATTATCCTTGTTATAAAAGACGCAAGCTTGTCCTGGGGATATACCGTCTTCTGGTATATCTAAATTTACTTCTGCGCAATTCTCAATAGTAAAATTAATTTTTGCATTAAGAAGTTTGCCTGTAGATCTTACTTTAACAAAAATATTATTTGTAAAATCTTTTTTTTCTGCCAATAAATTCAAATTTTTAAGATATATGATTTTTTTTCCCAATTTTTCTCGAGGACCAACTATAATTTCATTTTTTTCTGGATTAATTTGAACAACATATAAAGCTTCTTTGTCAGAAACTTTAATTCCTTTTCGTTGTCCAATAGTAAAATTGATTATTCCATCATGTGTTCCTAACACCTTACCATTGGTATCTTTTACATTACCTTTTTTTAATGCATCAGGTCTTAATTTTTGAATTACAGAAGCATAATCTCCATTGGGTACAAAACAAATATCTTGACTATCGGGTTTATCAGCAACATTTAAATCCAATTTTTTTGCAATTTCTCTAGTCTCATTTTTTAAGAGTCCTCCTAAAGGAAATCTTAGATAATTTAGTTGTTCTCTAGAAGTGTTAAAAAGAAAATAACTTTGATCTCTATTATCATCAATTGCTTTGTACATATTTGTTTGGCCACCAGTTGTAATACTTTTAACATAATGTCCCGTGATCATTGCATCAGCTTTTAAGTCTTTGGCTACATCAAATAAATCTTTAAATTTAACAGTTTGATTACATTGAACACATGGAATTGGTGTTTCACCTTTTAAGTAACTGCCAACAAAATTATCTATAACACCTTTTTTGAACTGATTTTGATAATACAAAATTTTATGATCTATATCTAATTTATTAGCTACTCTTTTGGCATCCATAATGTCTTGTCCTGAACAACATTGTTTTGAAGCTGCGACTTCCTTACCTTCATCATAAAGTTTTAAGGTAATTCCTATTACTTTGTATCCTTCTTTTTTCATCATCCCAGCAACTGTAGAAGAATCAACGCCACCAGACATTGCAACAACAACAGTAGTGTCTGATGGTTTTTTATTTAATCCAATAGAATTTAATTCATTATTCATTTAATGGTATTTATACTTATTTCTAATATAAATTAAATTAAATGATTTTTGATTTTGAACCAGGCGACAAAGTTTTCAATCCAAACAAAAAAGATTGGGGAATAGGACAAGTTCAGTCGATAATTAAAGAAAAAGTTACAATCAATTTCCAAAATGTTGGGAAAAAAGTAATTAATGGAAAAAATATTGAATTAATAAGAATTAATGAATGAAATTAATATAAAAGAAATTGTTGAGAATCTAATTGATACTTTTATTTATGCTGGAAAGATATCATTAGATCTTAGAAAAAAAGGTCTAATAAAAGAAATTAAATCCGACAACACCCCAGTGAGTAATGGTGATTTGGAAGTTAATAAGATAATTACAAAAAAAATTATTTCTTTATCACCAAATATCCCAATTATTTCTGAGGAAGCTTCAGATAATAAATCAAAAAATAACTTGGAAAATTTTTGGTTAATTGATCCTATAGATGGTACTTATGATTATATCAATGACCTTGATGAGTTTACAATAAATGCTGGTCTAATATTAAATCGAAAACCAGTAGCAGGTTTGATATATGCGCCTGCAAAAAAAAGAATGTTTTTTTCTTATGGAGACAATTCTTCTTTTGAATTAATAAATGGTAAATTTATCAAATTACAGTGTAAAAAAGATTTCAATAAAAATAAAATTGAATTTGTGTCTTACTCAAATAAAATAAAGCCTGAGATTGAAAAAATTTATAAAAAATTAAATGTAAAAAGTTTTATACGAATGAAAAGTTCGCTTAAATTTTGTGTAATAGCTGCTGGGGAATATGATGGATATGTTGCAGAGCCCAGGGCTTGTGAGTGGGATATAGCTGCAGGTCATGCAATT
>CACDSX010000032.1 GCA_902555655.1 uncultured Pelagibacteraceae bacterium
AACTCTTTGGTCAATTATATTAATAATATTATTTTTTTTGCCTTTTACATTTTTAGCAAATTCTCTAATCAAATAAGATGGAGCCTTTAGATTAACATCCAAATGATTATTCCAGCTTTTAGATGTAAAATTCCTCAAATTATCATTTTCGAATAAAGAAGCATTATTTATTAAACAGTCAAAATATTTTAGTTTTGATTTTGAAAACTTGATAATTTTTTTTAAATCGTTTTCTTTTGAGAGGTCACCTTTAATCAAATAAACATTTGTATTATTTTTGTTTAATTTTTTTTTAAGTTTTTCAGCACTAGTTTTGGATCTATTATAATGAATAACAATATCTACTCCTGGGCCAGATAATTTTTTTGCAATAGCTGCGCCAATTCTTGTTGCTGCCCCGGTGATGATTATTTTATTTGCTTCCATTTTTTCTTACCTTTTTGAGCTCTAGTACCAGGCAAGCCCATTGTTGATCTACCCTTAGGGTAAATCTTATTATTTGCATTATATTGTTTTACCTTGGGATTTAAAACAATTTCTAATTCTGAAGCTTCTAATTTTCGAATTTCATCTCTGATTTTAGCTGCCTCTTCAAATTCAAGATTAGTTGCAGCATCTTTCATTTTTTTATTGAGAGCTTTTAAATGTTTTTTAAGGTTTCCACCAATATTTTCATCTGTTCCAACTTTGACATAATCTTTTTCATAAACACTTTCTAAAACATCACTAATTTCTTTTTTAATACTTGCAGCGCTAATTTTATGTTTTTTATTATAAGCAACTTGAATTGATCTTCTTCTATCTGTTTCTTTAATCGCATTTTTAATACTTTTAGTTTCTTTATCAGCATAAAGAATTACCTTTCCGTCCAAATTTCTAGCTGCTCTTCCAATGGTCTGGATTAATGAAGTTTCGGATCTCAGAAAGCCCTCTTTGTCTGCATCTAAAATTCCAACTAAAGCACATTCTGGAATATCTAAACCTTCTCTTAAAAGGTTAATACCAACTAAGACATCAAACACTCCTAATCTCAAGTCTCTCATAATCTCTATTCTCTCAAGAGTATCGATATCAGAGTGCATGTACCTAACTTTAATTCCATTTTCGTGAAGATATTCAGTTAAATCTTCTGCCATTTTTTTTGTTAAAGTTGTTACGAGAACTCTATAATTATTTGCAACAACTTTTTTACACTCATGCATTAAATCATCAACTTGATTTTTTGCTGGCCTTATTTCAACTGGTGGATCAATTAAACCAGTAGGCCTAATAACTTGTTCTACAAATTTATTTTTAACTTGTTTTAATTCCCATGGTCCAGGAGTTGCTGACACAAAAACAGTTTGAGTTCTCATAGCATCCCATTCCTCAAATTTAAGCGGACGATTGTCCATACATGAAGGTAATCTGAAACCATATTCTGCAAGATTACTTTTTCTAGATCTGTCGCCCTTGTACATACCATTTAATTGTGGGACAGTTACATGACATTCATCCACAAAAATCAAAGTATTATCTGGAAAATATTCAAACAATGTAGGAGGTGGCTCTCCAGGCTTTCTTCCAGATAAAAATCTTGAATAATTTTCAATTCCAGCACAAGAACCAGTTGCTTCAATCATTTCTAGATCAAACTTAGTCCTTTCTTCTAATCTTTGTGCTTCAAGTAATTTATTTTGTTCTTTAAATTTTTTTAAAGTTACTTCTAGCTCTCTTTTAATTTTAATTATTGCTTGTTCTATAGTTGGCTTTGGAGTTATGTAGTGGCTGTTTGCATAAATCTTAATTATATTAAGCTCACTTACTAGATCACCTGTTAAAGGGTCAAACTCTTCTATTTTTTCAAGCTTATCTCCAAATAAACTTAATCTCCAAGCCCGATCCTCTAAATGAGATGGAAAAATTTCAAGATATTCTCCTCTAGCTCTAAAAGTTCCTCTATAAAAATTTTGATCATTCCTTTTATACTGAAGTGCTACTAAAGATTTTATTAATTCTTCTCTATTATAATCATAATTAGTTTTTAAGCTCAATGTCATTTTGCTATAAGCTTCAACAGAGCCTAGTCCATAGATACAAGAAACACTTGATACAATAATAACATCATCTCTTTCCAGCAATGATCTTGTTGCTGAGTGACGCATACGATCTATCTGCTCATTAATCGATGCTTCTTTTTCTATGTAAGTGTCAGAGCGTGGAACGTAAGCTTCTGGGGTGTAATAATCATAGTAGGAAACAAAATATTCAACAGCATTATCTGGAAAAAAAGACTTCATTTCACCATAGAGTTGAGCTGCAAGAGTTTTGTTTGGAGCCAGTATTAAGGCAGGTCTGTTAGTCCTTTCTATGACTTTTGCCATTGTGAAAGTTTTACCAGATCCAGTTACTCCTAGAAGAACTTGACTTAGTTGATCTTTGTTGGCACCATTTACTAATTGTTTAATTGCTTCAGGTTGATCACCAGCAGGTTTGAAATCAGTTTTCATTTGAAATTTTTTTCCACCCTCTAGTTTAGGGCTTATTGCAGGGTTTTTATTCTGCACAGCTGTAATTAGATCTTGATAAGTGTTCTGCATTATTTATAAAACTAATAGATTAAAATTATATTTCAATGAGCATAATATCAGACAGTTTAAAAAGAATTAAACCTTCTCCTACTATAGCAGTGACTCAAAAAGCAAGAGAATTAAGAGCTGCAGGCAAAGATGTCATCGGATTAGGGGCGGGAGAGCCTGATTTTGATACTCCAGATAATATTAAAAATGCTGCAATTAAAGCGATTAGAAAAGGTGATACGAAATATACAGCAGTAGATGGAACCCCTGCATTAAAAAAAGCTATTATAAAAAAATTCAAAAGAGAAAATAAATTAAATTATTCTACAGAACAAGTAACAGTGGGAACTGGTGGTAAGCAGGTTCTTTATAATACCTTTATGGCAACTTTAAATAAAGGTGATGAAGTTATCATTCCAGCACCTTTTTGGGTTTCTTATCCAGATATGGTTTTATTAGCCGGAGGAAAACCAAAAATAGTTAAATGTACAGAGCAAGAAGGCTTTAAACTTACAGCAAAAAAATTAAAAAAATCAATTTCGAAAAAAACAAAATGGGTAATCCTCAATTCACCATCTAATCCGACAGGAGCAGGATATACTAAAAAAGAAATTCAAGATTTAGCAAAGGTTCTAGTTAGAAATAAAAAAGTCTATATCTTAAGTGATGATATTTACGAACATGTTAGATATGATAATTTTAATTTTTTCACAATAGCTCAACTTTCAAAACTTAAAAATAGAACACTAACAATGAATGGTGTTAGCAAATCTTATGCAATGACAGGGTGGAGAATAGGATATGCAGCAGGTCCAAAAGATATAATTAAAGCGATTGGTAAAATTCAATCACAATCCACCTCAAACCCTTCTTCTATAAGTCAAGCAGCTGCTGTTGAAGCATTGAATGGAAAACAGGATTTTATTAAAAAGAGATCTAACGCATTTAAACAAAGAAGAGATTTTGTAGTTAAAAGTTTAAATAATATCAAAGGAATTAGTTGCCTAAAACCAAATGGAGCATTTTATGTTTTTCCAAGCTGCAAAGGTCTTTTAAATAAAAAAACAAAATTAAAAACTGATACTGATTTTGTTCAAAAGTTGCTTGAAAAATCTAATGTTGCAGTTGTTCAGGGATCAGCATTCGGCCTAGATGGATATTTTAGAATTTCTTATGCAACTTCAATGCAGAACTTAAAAAAAGCTATGGATAGAATTAAATCTTTTTGTGAAAGTTTAGAATAAACAATTTTATTTTTGGTCTAATATTTTTTTAGCTAAATCAGTTTTTCTTATCCAAGATTTTGGGATAGCGTCTACTCCCTTTAAAGCAGCAAAATAAGCTCCAATAAAATTAACTCTAGAACAGTTACAGCCACCAGCTTTAATAGTTTTTAAAATAGCCCCTTTATAATTTGTTGAATTAATAATTGAATGAATTGAACTATTAAATGTTCCTGGGTAGCTACAAGCCATACCCAATTTTTTGACCACTAAAGGGTGAGGTTTTGATTTTAATCTTTTAACTTTTTTAATATCTTCAACAATACTTTTAAAATATGAATTTTTTTTAAATATCCTTATGAATTCGTTTATAGGATCTTTGCAACCTTTTAGTGCTAAATCTATTAGATAAAATTTTGCCAAAGCATATTTGAGACTTATTTTCGAAATAGTTACTGTAGAGATAATCTTTTTTATGTCTTTTAAATTATAGCCATATAAAAAATATGGAAGAGCAGCACAATAACCATCAGATTCGTTTACCTTTTTACCTCCAGTTGATTTTTTTTTAGACTTAATATTTCTGATAGTTTCAATGATATTCTGATGGATCCAAGGTCCTTTTATTATTCCTCGCCAGTCTTTAACTTTTCTATATTTTGCTCTTAGATTTAAATTTTTCCAGTAAATACTTCCTGGACCAAAATTTTTTGTAATATTTTTTTTAAACCTTTCTTCTATATCTTGATGACCTTCAACTAAAGTTTTGAACATGACTTGACCAACCTCATTATAACCAGAAACTTTTCCTGTCTTGATATTGTAAAATGGACTTTTATTTTTTTTTAAGAAGGTAAAGTCTTGTTTTCCCTTAATATAAGTTAGCAGTTTTTTCTGATTATAAACCCAATGTAATGGTCTAGCTGCAGCATCAGCTACAGTTGCACCTAAAAAAACATGCAAATTATTTTTCACTTTATTTGTGTGAAAGATGCTTTTCAGCTTCAAGTGCAGCCATACATCCCATACCTGCAGCGGTTACAGCTTGTCTAAATGTTTTGTCCTTCACATCTCCTGCAGCATAAACTCCAGGTATATTAGTTTCTGTAGAATCTGGTTTTGTAATTAAATATCCCTCTTGATCCATTTTTAATTGGTCCTTGAATAACTGAGTTGCTGGATCATGGCCAATAGCAATAAATAGTCCATCTAACTTTATTTCATCTACCTTATTTGTCTTTAAATTTTTAACTTTTATTCCTTTAACATTTTTTGGTTCTTGATCTCCAACTACATCTTCAACAATAGAGTCCCAAATTATTTCAATTTTTTTATTTTCCATTAACTTTTTCTGAAGCATTTTTTCAGCTCTTAAGCTATCTCTTCTGTGAATTAACTTAACTTTCGATGCAAATTTTGTTAAGAACATTGCTTCTTCAACAGCTGCATTTCCACCACCAACAACTGCAACTTCTTTATCTTTAAAAAAGAAACCATCACATGTTGCGCATGCTGAAACACCAAAACCTC
>CACDSX010000033.1 GCA_902555655.1 uncultured Pelagibacteraceae bacterium
GTTATCTTTTATTAAATCTTCTAAACTTTTTTGATCAAAAAAATTGTTAATATGATTTTCAAGTTCATCCCAAAGATTGTGCGTAAGACATTTTGTTGGTTTACCATTACATCCTTTTTTCAATTCTTTCTTACATTGAACTGTTTTCACTTTTTCATCAACGGCATCAAAAATATTTGTAAGCTTTATTTCTTTTGCTTTTTTATTAAGAACATAACCACCCTGAGTACCCCTTACACTTTGAACAATTTCTTTTTTTCTTAATTTTGAAAAAATTTGTTCTAAATAATCTAGGGAAATACCTTGTCTTAAAGATATGTCTCTGAGAGAAACTGGGTTAATATTGTTAAATCTCGCTAGGTCTACTAGAGCCATTACCGCATATCTGCCTTTAGATGTAAGTTTCATAAATCCGCTATTTTAGAGGGTATATATAAACCTGACTAAAATAGTCAAGTATCTAATAAAAAAAAAACTAACATTTTGTCACGCAGTTGTGATAAACCTAATTTTTTTTTGAGAATAATAATCAATAACAATTATGGATAACAAAATTATAGAAATATTTATACCAGGTCCAGCAGGAAGATTAGAAGCAAAATATTTTAAAAGTAAAAAAAATACATCACCTATAGCACTAGTATTACAACCACACCCTCAATATGGAGGAACTATGAATAACAAAGTAGTTGTTGAAATATTTAATACTTTTATGGAAAATGATTTTTCAGTATGTCGTGTAAATTTTAGAGGTGTAGGTAAAAGTGATGGTGAGTTTGATAATGGTCAAGGTGAATTAGCAGATGCTGCTGCTGCTTTAGATTGGCTTGAAAGAGAAAACTTTGATAATTCTCAATGCTGGGTTTCCGGTTTTTCTTTTGGATCATTAATTGCCATGCAACTTTTAATGAGAAGACCTGAGATAAATCGATTTATTGCCATATCTCCACAGCCTAATGTTTACGACTTTTCTTTTTTATCTCCATGTCCTACTTCTGGACTAATGGTTTTCGGAAAAAAGGATGAACTAGTTCCGATAGAACATATAAATGAATTAAACAAAAGATTAAGTGATCAAAAAGGAATTAAAGTTGAATTTCAACCAATACCAGATGCAAATCATTTTTTTTCAAAAAATGAAAGTGTTTTAGTAAAAAATTTAGATAAGTATATTAAAAAAGAAACAGCTCTTTACTAAAAATTTTTTGTCATCTCGCCACCAGTTGTTGGTACTTTGCATCCAGTTGTAGATGGAAAAGAAATTGGCAATTTTAAAAAAGATCTTATAGCCAAATAAGCAAAAGCTTGTGACTCTACATAATCTCCATCTATTTCATATTGATCAATTGGTTCAATACTTATTTGATCAAAATTATTCTTTATACTTTCTAAAAGGTATTTATTTTTTCTTCCTCCTCCACAGACTAACCACTTATACATAACTGTCTGCCCTATTTTATGAGCATGTTTCATTCCATTAGCTATAAGTGTTGCAGTAAAATTTGTAATAGTTGCAGCACCATTTTCTAATGAAAGACCTTTTGCAAAAAAAATATCAAAATCTTTTATATCTAAAGATTTTTCATAATTGGAATTTCCAGTAAAATTTTCTAAAGCTTGATTAAAAACCAATTTATCTATTGTACCAGATTTTGCTATAGAACCATCCTTATCATATCTTTTTTTAGAATTTTTTCTAATCCATTCATCTATTAAACAATTACCTGGTCCAATATCACAAGCATAAATTCTATCTTTTTTCTCCAAATTTTCCCAATGTACTGTAGAGGTAATATTTGAAATTCCTCCAATATTCAAAATATTTAAGGGAAATCCTAAATTAAATTTTTTATTTATTTTATTTGCAAGAACATTATGAAAAATTGGCGTTAAAGGAGCGCCTTGCCCCCCATTTTCTAAATCGTTTTGCCTAAAATTGTAAACAACCTTTTTCTTTGTTAATTGAGATAGCAGCTTTCCATCACCAAGTTGCTTAGTAATTTCTTTTTCAGAATCGTGAAATATTGTTTGTCCATGAAAACCTATTAAATCTACTGAGGATTTTGATGATCGAAGAGTTTCTTTTACAGCTTTAACATGAAACAAAGTAACCTTTCTCTCTAAATCATTGATTTCATCGGAGTATGTATTTAATTTCTCTTGATTTGTAATTTTTTCCCTAATGTTCAATATTTTTTGAACTAATTTTTTATCATATTCAAAATACCTGTCTAAAATTGAGCAAAATTCTCTATTACCATCTGACTCAATTATAGATACATCTACTCCATCTAATGAGGTGCCACTCATAAGGCCCATTGCTGAATATATTTTACCCATTCTTATTTTTTTTTATTAAATATTGTATATTGTGAAACTATAAACTTATGAATAAATTTTTAAAAGAATTTAAAGATAGGGGTCTTTTCTATCAATGTACTAGTGAAGAAGAATTATCTAAATTGTTAGATAAAGAGAAAATCAATGGTTATATAGGTTTTGATTGTACAGCTGAAAGTCTACATGTTGGTAGTCTTCTTCAAATAATGTGTTTAAGATTACTTCAAAAACATGGGCACAGACCTATTGTGTTAATAGGAGGTGGAACAACTAGGATAGGTGATCCTTCAGGTAAAGATAAAACAAGAAAAATATTGAATGAAAAAGAAATAGATAAAAACATTAAAAATATAGAAAAAATATTAAAAAATTTTTTAGATACCAAAAATCCAAAAACTAAACCAATATTTGTAAATAATTATTCTTGGCTTAAAGGCTTAAATTATATTTCTTTTTTAAGAGATATTGGAAAACATTTTACAATAAATAAAATGCTTAGTTTTGATAGTGTTAAAACTAGGTTGGAAAGAGAACAATCATTAAGTTATATGGAATTCAATTATATGATACTTCAAGCTTATGATTTTCTTGAACTAAATAAAAAAAAAAATTGTGTACTTCAAATTGGTGGTTCTGATCAGTGGGGAAATATTGTAAATGGTGTTGAACTTATAAAAAGATATTCTAATAAACAAGGGTATGGTTTGACAACTCCTTTAATTACTTTGGCATCAGGTACAAAGATGGGAAAAACAGAAGCTGGTGCTATTTGGTTAGATAAAAAATTTTTATCCGCATATGATTACTGGCAATTTTGGAGAAACACAGATGATAGAGATGTTGTAAGATTTCTAAAAGTTTTTACTGACCTTGAGACAAATGAAATTTACAATCTACAAAATAATAATATTAATCAATTAAAGATATTATTAGCAAATGAAGCTACTATGATGCTTCATGGTAAAAAAGCTGCTCAAAATTCCGAAAAGGCCGCTAAGGAGGCTTTTTCAGGAAACTCACTTGGCTCTAACTTACCCTCAATTAAAATTAAACTAAAAGAGTGGAATGATAAAATAAACATAGTTGATCTTATTATTTTATCAAAGTTAGAAAAATCTAAAAGTGAGATAAGAAGATTGGTTAAAGGTAATGCTATCAAAATAGATGATAAAATTATCACAGACGATAAGTTTATAATTGATAATCAGTCTATAAAAAAAAACTATTTAAAGTTATCTATTGGAAAAAAAAGACATATCAAAATTAATTTAAGTTAATTTTTTTTTTTAATATTTTCTAAAGTTCTAGTTATAAATCTTGGCGTTAATGTTTTAATTGGATTAACTGTTGTTTCAAGATTTTTAGGTGGTCCTTTTATTTTAAAACTCACACCAAAAACACCTTCACCCGTTTTAGACCCAACTAATATTTGGCCTAATACTGGTATAGATCCGATAGCTTTATTAATAGTAGTAGCTGGCACCAGAGTGCCTCTCAAACTAACAATTTTGTTTTTTTCTATATAACCTCTCATTAAAATAGAAATTGCAGGGCCTATTGCATAAATCTCCTCTATGTTCATTAAATTTTTTTTGTTTGTAAAATTCATTTCAAACTCATCAAAACTAATACCTTCTCCTGTCAAAATGTCTGCAATCCCTTGTAATGATGCTAAAGTTAAAATCTTTGTTAGCATTGGTAATTCTTTTAATCTAAAATCATAAATCTTTAACGTTGAGGTTGACAAATTACCATTTTTTGAAGAGTAGAAATCTAAAGTGCCTCTGTTAAATCCTTTAATAAATTTGTATCTACTTACTATTGGTTCTGCTTTATCTAAAAACAATGTTGTAATTTTTTCTTGTCCTTTTGTTTTAACAGTAAATTTCATTTTTTCACTTTTAGAAAAAAAACCAATTAAATTCCCATTAATAATTTTTTGGTTATCAAATGATAAATCTCCTTTTAAATTATTTAATTTATAATTTTGGTCTAAAATCAATTCATCAAGATTTATATTTAAGGTAAAATTTTTATTGATGATATTTGATTTACTCTCTTTTTCATCAACCAAATTTTGAATTAAACTATCACCATTTAAAGCAAAACCTTCTAAGTAATAGATATTGTTTTTTTTAATTAAACTAAATCGATTTTTTATATTTTCTTTATCAAAATAATTAAAATCAGCTTTTTTTAAATTTGTTATCCTTAGTTTATTATCTAAAGTTAAACTTTCTATCTGAATCTTATTATCTTTTTCTATTATTGAAATTAAGTCAAATCTTGTTGAGCCATCAATTTTTTTATTCCCTTTTAAACTTAAGGTAAACTCTTTGTCTATTTTTTTTTTATAATTTAAAAAATCAATTGAAATTGGATTATCTTTAAATTTAATTAAAGTTGAAAAATCGTATCCTTTATATTTATTGTTAATCGAATATGATATTTCATCAATATTTTTTTGTAACAAGATGTCTCCTTTACCTGTCAATTTAACACTGGCTTTACCATAATTAATTTCTATATCATGATTTAAAATTTTAATTTCTTTCTTGATTTTT
>CACDSX010000034.1 GCA_902555655.1 uncultured Pelagibacteraceae bacterium
TTTTTTGTTCAAAACAATAAAATTAATTATTCCTCAAAATTTACTAAATAAAGTAAAATTTATGACAAAATTTAAATTTGTAAAATTTCTTTTTTTTAAAAAAATATTAGTAAATGATAGAAAAAACATTTTAGATAAAGTTATAAAAGAACATTTTTAAATAAATTTAATTTATACTTAATAAGTATAATAACTACTTGAAGATAACATTGTAATTAACAATAACATAAAAATTTTTTTCAGTGCATAAATCAAGCCAATTGAGCTATTAGTACTGGTCAGCTGCACACATTACTGTGCTTCCACATCCAGCCTATCAACGTGGTGGTCTACCACGGCTCTATAGGAAGAACTAGTTTTGAGGTGAGTTTCCCGCTTAGATGCTTTCAGCAGTTATCTCGTCCATACTTAGCTACCCGGCACTGCAGCTGGCGCTACAACCGGTCCACCAGTGGTATGTTCAACCCGGTCCTCTCGTACTAGGGTCAACTCCTCTCAATTCTTCTACACGCATAGCAGATAGGGACCGAACTGTCTCACGACGTTCTGAACCCAGCTCACGTACCACTTTAATTGGCGAACAGCCAAACCCTTGGGACCTGCTCCAGCCCCAGGATGTGATGAGCCGACATCGAGGTGCCAAACACTGCCGTCGATATGAGCTCTTGGGCAGTATCAGCCTGTTATCCCCGGCGTACCTTTTATCCGTTGAGCGATGGCCCTTCCACTCAGAACCACCGGATCACTATGACCGACTTTCGTCTCTGCTCGACTTGTCAGTCTCACAGTCAGGCAGGCTTATGCCATTGCACTCTACGAACGATTTCTGACCGTTCTGAGCCTACCTTCGCACGCCTCCGTTACTATTTGGGAGGCGACCGCCCCAGTCAAACTACCCACCATACAATGTCTCGATGCCGGATGACGGCAATCGGTTAGATATCAAGAAAAACAAAAGAGGTATTTCACTGGTGACTCCACAAAAGCTGACGCCTTCGCTTCAATGTCTCCCTCCTATGCTAAATATGTTTTTCCTAACACCAATGTAAAGTTGCAGTAAAGGTGCACGGGGTCTTTCCGTCTAACTACGCGAACTCCGCATCTTCACGGAGAATTCAATTTCACTGAGTTGATGTTGGAGACAGCGGAGAAATCGTTACGCCATTCATGCAGGTCGGAACTTACCCGACAAGGAATTTCGCTACCTTAGGACCGTTATAGTTACGGCCGCCGTTTACTGGGGCTTCAGAAATGAGCTTGCACCCATCGCATTAACCTTCCAGCACCGGGCAGGCGTCAGACCCTATACATCCACTTACGTGTTAGCAGAGCCCTGTGTTTTTGATAAACAGTCGCTTCTCCCTGGCTTGTGCCACCTAATTATAGTTGCCTATTAAAAGGTCTTCCTTATCCCGAAGTTACGGAAGCATTTTGCCGAGTTCCTTCAACATCATTCTCTCAAGCGCCTAAATATACTCTATTAATCCACCTGTGTCGGTTTAGGGTACGGTCTAATGATGGAGCTATTTCTTGGAACCTTTTCGCGGCAAACTCAATCCATTAAGAATTTACAACTTACAAGATTCGTCACTACCATCTGGTTAAGGAATATTAACCTTATTTCCATCGACTACGGCTTTCGCCCTCGCCTTAGGTGCCGACTAACTCTGCGCGGATTAACCTTGCGCAGAAACCCTTGGATTTTCGGCGAAGAAGTTTTTCACTTCTTTTATCGTTACTTATGTCAGCATTCGCACTTCTGATACCTCCAGGATCCTTCACAGGTATCCCTTCGCAGGCTTACAGAACGTTCCGCTACCAGTTATAATTTTCGAAAAAATTATAAATCCACAGATTCGGTATATGATTTTAGCCCCGTTACATCTTCGGCGCAGAAACTCTATTAGACCGGTGAGCTGTTACGCTATCTTTAAAGGATGGCTGCTTCTAAGCCAACCTCCCGGCTGTTAAGGAATTTCCACATCCTTTCACACTTAATCATAATTTGGGGACCTTATCTGGTGGTCTGGGCTCTTTCCCTCTCGACCATGGACCTTAGCACCCACAGTCTGTCTGCTGAAGAACAATGTTTAGCATTCGGAGTTTTATTAGGTTTGGTAAGAATCTCTTCCCCCTAGCCCATTTAGTGCTCTACCTCTAAACATCTATTTATTCAACGCACTACCTAAATAGTTTTCGCGGAAAACCAGCTATCTACGAATTTGGTTGGCCTTTCACCCCTTACCACAAGTCATCCAAAGACTTTTCAACGTCAACTGGTTCGGTCCTCCGGCAAGTGTTACCTTGCTTTCAACCTGCTCATGGTAAGCTCATTCGTTTTCGGGTCTAATTCATTAAACTAATCGCCCTATTAAGACTTGCTTTCGCTACGCCTACGCCTAGATGGCTTAAGCTTGCTTAATAAATTAAGTCACTGACCCATTATACAAAAGGTACGCCGTCACTCTAAAAAGAGCTTCGACTGATTGTAGGCATGCGGTTTCAGGTTCTATTTCACTCCCCTAATAGGGGTTCTTTTCACCTTTCCCTCACGGTACTAGTTCACTATCGGTCACTGAAGAGTATTTAGGCTTAGAGGGTGGTCCCCCTATATTCGAGCAGGATTTCACGTGTCCCGCTTTACTCAAGAATTTTAACAAACATTACTTATACGGGACTATCACCCTCTATGGTTAGCTTTTCCAAACTATTCAAATTTTTTTATCAAAATTACTGGCCTATTCCGTTTTCGCTCGCCACTACTAACGGAATCTCAATTGATTTCTTTTCCTCTGGTTACTTAGATGTTTCAGTTCTCCAGGTTGTCTCTTTAAACCTATGTATTCAGTTTAAAGTACCACATAAAGTGGTGGGTTTCCCCATTCGGAAATTTTCGGATCAAAACTTACATACAGCTCCCCGAAACTTATCGCAGTATATCACGTCCTTCATCGGCTTTCAGTGCCAAGGCATCCGCCACACGCCCTTAAACGCTTGATTTATGCACAGAAAAAAATTCTGTGTTGAATCAAATTTTTATTTGAACATTAGCTAATAACATTACTAATGTTCGGATATAGATATTGATATTATTTTATTATTTTATTTACAAATTTCGATAACTAAGTGTTTTGGTGGAGGATAGCGGGATCGAACCGCTGACCTCCTGAATGCAAATCAGGCGCTCTCCCAGCTGAGCTAATCCCCCATGATCTTAAATTGGTGGGCCGAGAAAGACTCGAACTTTCGACCCCACCCTTATCAAGGGTGTGCTCTAACCAACTGAGCTACCGGCCCCCATGCAAGAGAAACACTACTTTAAGAAGAGAAATGAGGACGGTCAACATTACCTATGTATATTATTTAGAATGAAATTTTACTTTCATTCATCCTTAGAAAGGAGGTAATCCAGCCGCAGGTTCCCCTACGGCTACCTTGTTACGACTTCACCCCAGTCGCTGACTATACCGTGGTCAAGGGTTTAAAACCTTGCCTTAAGGTAGAACCAACTCCCATGGTGTGACGGGCGGTGTGTACAAGACCCGGGAACGCATTCACCGTGGCACGCTGATCCACGATTACTAGTAATTCCAGCTTCATGCACTCGAGTTGCAGAGTGCAATCCGAACTGAGGTATCTTTTAAGGATTTGCTTAACGTCGCCGTCTTGCTTCCTGTTGTAGATACCATTGTAGCACGTGTGTAGCCCAACACGTAAGGGCCATGAGGACTTGACGTCATCCCCACCTTCCTCCAGCTTATCACTGGCAGTTCTTTCAGAGTGCCCAACTTAATGATGGCAACTAAAAGTGAGGGTTGCGCTCGTTGCGGGACTTAACCCAACATCTCACGACACGAGCTGACGACAGCCATGCAGCACCTGTGTTTCGTCCGGCCGAACCGAAAACTTTAATCTCTTAAAGTCGCGACGAACATGTCAAGTGTTGGTAAGGTTCTGCGCGTATCTTCGAATTAAACCACATGCTCCACTACTTGTGCGGGTCCCCGTCAATTCATTTGAGTTTTAACCTTGCGGTCGTACTCCCCAGGCGGTGTGTTTATCGCTTTCGCTGCGACACTGAAAATAAATTTCCAACGTCTAACACACATCGTTTACGGCATGGACTACGAGGGTATCTAATCCTCTTCGCTACCCATGCTTTCGTTCCTCAGTGTCAGTAATGATCCAGAAAGCTGCCTTCGCAATTGGTATTCTTTCTAATATCTACGAATTTCACCTCTACACTAGAAATTCTGCTTTCCTCTATCATACTCTAGCTGAAAAGTTTTGATGGCAGTTCCAGAGTTAAGCTCTGGGATTTCACCACCAACTATTTCAACCACCTACGAACTCTTTAAGCCCAGTAATTCCGAACTACGCTAGGTCCCTTCGTATTACCGCGGCTGCTGGCACGAAGTTAGCCGGACCTTCTTATTCGGGTACAGTCATTTTCTTCCCCGACGAAAGAGCTTTACAACCCAAGGGCCTTCTTCACTCACGCGGCATCGCTGCATCAGAGTTTCCTCCATTGTGCAAGATTCCCCACTGCTGCCTCCCGTAGGAGTTTGGGCCGTGTCTCAGTCCCAATGTGGCTGATCATCCTCTCAAATCAGCTATTGATCAAAGTCTTGGTAGGCCATTACCCCACCAACAAACTAATCAAGTGCAGGCTCATCCAATGGTGCATAAAGCTTTCTCCGTAAAGACTTATCCGGTATTAGCACAAGTTTCCTCGTGTTATTCCAGGCCAAAGGGTAGATACCTACATGTTACTCACCCGTCTGCCACTAAGTATTGCTACTTCGTTCGACTTGCATGTGTTAGGCGTGCCGCCAGCGTACGTTCTGAGCCATGATCAAACTCTCAAGTTTAAAAACG
>CACDSX010000035.1 GCA_902555655.1 uncultured Pelagibacteraceae bacterium
TTCACAATATTCAATTTGTGAAGGAGCAATTAAAATTGACGAATTAAAAGATTTTTCAAAAGAAAGTAAAATTAGATCATTAGGTCTATGTGATACTACAAATTTATGTGGCGCTTTAGAATTTGCTGAAAAAATAGCAAAATCTGGAACCCAACCAATTATAGGAACACAAATAAATTTTAAATATAATCAAACAATTGGACTTTTACCATTATACGCTTTAAATGAAAAAGGCTATAAAAGAATTATCGAATTATCATCATTATCATATCTGAAAAATGATGATTTGTCAGAACCTCATTTAGAGATTGATGAATTATCATCACAGACAGAAGGTGTTGCTTTATTTTCTGGAACAGTAAATGGCTTATTTGGAAAATTATTTGATAAAGGTAAATTTTCTGAAATAGAAAACTTATATGAAAAATTAAAATCTGAATATCAAGATAGGTTTTATATAGAAATCCAGCGTCACGGTGATCAAAATGAAATTGGATTTGAAAAATTTAATTTAACCAAATCTCTCAAATTAGAAATACCAATTATTGCAACTAATGAAGTATTTTATATTGATAAAAATATGCATGAAGCTCATGATGCTTTAATTTGTATTAAAGAAAAAAACTTATATTAATGAAAAAAATAGAATTAAGTTTAGTAATCAACACTATTTTAAAAATGATTCTGAAATGTCAGAGTTATTTGCTGATTTACCGGAAGCTTTAGAAAATAATTACAATTTTCCATTTAGGTGTAGTTTTAGGCCATTATTTTCAAAACCAATTTTACCTAATATAAGTTCTGATAAAGATGGGGATGCAAACGAAGTTTTAAAAAAAAACTCATTAGATGGATTGAAAAAAAAATTTGAAAAATTTTTCCAAATAAAAGAAAATGATCTTTCTTCAAATAATGATTATTTGAAGTACAAAGATAGATTAGATCACGAACTCGATATAATCATTGAAATGAAATATGCTAGTTATTTTCTAATAGTTTCTGATTATATAAAATGGGCTAAGCAAAATGATATACCAGTTGGGCCTGGTAGAGGTTCTGGTGCTGGATCATTAGTTGCATGGTGTTTATCAATTACTGATGTTGATCCAATCAAATTTAATTTAATTTTCGAAAGGTTTTTAAATCCTGATCGTATTTCAATGCCAGATTTTGATATAGATTTTTGTGAAGAAAAAAGAGATTTAGTTTTTGAATATTTAACCAAAAAATACAAAGACAGTGTGGCTCATATAATAACTTTTGGAAAATTAAAAGCTAGAATGGTTATTAGAGATGTTGGGAGAGTTCTGGGACTTGCTTATGGGTTTGTTGATAGTATTTCTAAAATGATACCTTTTGATCCTTCAAGACCCCAAAGTTTGATTGAATGCATTGCAGGAGAACCCAGACTACAAAAACTAATTAATGAAGATCCCAGGGTTAAAAAACTCACAGATCTTTCATTAAAGCTTGAAGGTTTAAATCGAAATTTTGCAACTCATGCAGCCGGTGTAGTAATTGCAGATAAAAAACTCACAGAAATTGTACCGTTATACAAAGACACTGCAGCAAATCTCTTATTACCATCAACACAATTTGATATGTATTCTGCTGAAAATGCTGGATTAATTAAATTTGATTTTTTAGGACTTAAAACATTAACAGTTATAAATAATACACAAAAATTAATTAGAAAAAAAATTAAAGATTTCGATATTGAAAGTATAAACTTTGAAGATAAAAAAGTTTTCGAATTATTATCATCAGGAAAAACTGTAGGTTTATTCCAAATTGAAAGTGCGGGCATGAGAGAATCTCTTATGCAAATGAAACCTAATCACATAGAAGATATTATTGCTTTAGTTGCTCTTTATCGACCAGGGCCAATGAGTAATATTCCAACTTATAATGATTGTAAGCATGGAAAACAAACTCCTGACTATTTGCATCCACTTTTAGAGGATATTTTAAAACCAACTTATGGTGTAATCATTTATCAAGAACAAGTAATGCAAATAGCTCAAAAGCTATCAGGTTTTACTGCAGGTCAAGCAGATATTTTAAGACGAGCAATGGGTAAAAAAAAAAGAGCTGAATTAGAAAAACAAAAACAAAGCTTTATAGCTGGAGCAGTTAATAACGGTATTAGCAAAGATATAGCAGCTGGTATTTTTCTAAAAATTGAGCCATTCGCTGAATATGGTTTCAATAAAAGTCATGCTGCAGCATATGCAATTATATCATATCAAACAGCATTTTTAAAAACTTACTATCCAAAAGAATTCATAGCTGCTTCAATGACTATGGATATATCCAATCAAAATAAACTTAGTGAGTTTTACGAAGAATTAAAAAGATTGGATATTGATATTATTAGGCCAGACATTAATGAGTGTTTCGCAGAATTTAAAACAGAAGATGAAAAATTTTATTATGCACTTGGAGGAATCAAAGCTGTTGGTTATGAAGCTGTTTCAAATATTGTTAAAGAAAGATCTTTAAATGGAAAATTTAAATCAATCAATGATTTTCTTAATAGAGTAAATCCAAAGGATATTAACAAACTTCAATTAGAAGGTTTAGTTAAAGCTGGTGCTTTTGATAGTTTAAATATGAATAGACAATCATTGTTTAACTCAATACCAAATTTTATTTTAATTTCAAAAAATATTTATGAAAATAAATCTTCAAACCAAATAGATTTATTTAATGATGAACAAGAAAATGATAATCAAAATAAAATAATCAGCGAAATTGAGGACTGGAAATTTGAAGAGAGACTTTCTAAAGAATTTGAAGCTGTAGGTTTTTTTATATCAGATCATCCATTAAATCAATTTAAAGATATTTTTAATGATTATAAAATCTTTGACTATCAAACTTTTAGTAACAATAATGAGCATACAGAGACAAATGTAGCCGCAACATTACTTAAAATTCAAGAAAGAAAAACTGCAAAAGGTAATTCATATGCAGTTTTAAAATTAACTGATTTATCAAGTGTCTTTGAATTGTTTATATTCTCAGATGTATTAGAAGCTAACCGTGAAATTTTGAAAGAAGGTAGTTCTTTAATTTTAACATTAGTTAAATCAATTTCTAATGATGACAATAGGTTTAAAAGAATTAATGTTCAAAAAATTGCTTCCCTAAAAGATTTGGTTAATAAACCAATAAATGAGGTAATTTTTAACCTTAAATCTTTAAAAGAACTTGATGAAATTACAACTTTTTTACCCAACACTGGTGAAACCTTAATTAAAATTAAACTAAGTGATCAATTTTATGAACTAAATTTTGAGTTAAATAAAAAGAGGAACATTGACAGAAAAACTATAAATTTGTTAAGAAATAAGGAAATATCAGCAATTATTAGCTAATTTTAACTTGTTAATTAAAAGAAATCTTTGTAAATACATCTTTAAAATAAATTAACACGCACACAGTTGTTGGTTTTATACCTCCGGTCCTTAATTGGAAATTACTGTGGTGGCTTAACCGGGAATAAATATGAAGATACCTAACGTAACAATACAACAATTATTAGAAGCAGGAGTTCATCTTGGTCACAAGACATTAAGATGGAATCCAAAAATGAAGAAATACATTTTTGGAAAAAGAGACTCAATTCACATTATCGACTTAACTCAAACATTAGAGCTAACAAAAGTTGCACTTGAAAAAGTTTATGAAGTTATTGCAAATAATGGTAAAATTTTATTTGTTTCCACAAAAAAACAAGCCTCGGAGGCAATTGCTGAAGTTGCAAAAGATACAGATCAGTATTTTGTTAATTACAGATGGTTAGGTGGAATGTTGACGAATTGGGGAACTATTTCAAACTCAATTAAAAAATTAAAAAAGTTGGAGATAGATTTAGTAGCTGAAAATAGAGGTTTTACTAAAAAAGAACTTCTTAAGATGAGTGTAAAAAAAGATAAGCTACAAAGATCTCTAGGAGGAATTGCTGAAATGAAAAAAATTCCTGACTTAGTCTTTATAATTGATACAAACTACGAGTCTTTAGCAATTCAAGAGTCGGTAAAATTAGGTATTCCGATAATAGCCATACTTGATAGTAATTCAAATCCAGATGGAATTGATTTTCCAATTCCAGGCAATGATGATGCAAGAAGGTCCATTGATCTTTATTGTAATTTAATTAAAGAAACTATTGAAAGTGCAAAAAAAGCTGCCCCATCAATAGAGACTAAAAAAAATCCAGAAAAAAAAGAAAAAACTGATAAATCAAAAACAGTTGCAGAAACTGATAGAGATAAATTAGAAAATAAATTTTCTTTAAAGAAAGAGAAGAAGTTAAACTAAAATGAGCGATATAGAAAAAATAAAAAAACTAAGAGAAGCAACGGGTGCTGGTTTTAAAGATTGTAATTTGGCAATTAAAGAGTCAGGTGGAGATTTAGATAAGGCAGTTGAAATCTTAAGAATTAAAGGTATTTCAAAAGCTTCAAA
>CACDSX010000036.1 GCA_902555655.1 uncultured Pelagibacteraceae bacterium
AATAACTCCTGAATGTTGACCAAAAGCAATTTTAAAATTTTTTGAAATATATTGTTTCATATAAAGAGAATATTCTCCAAAAGGATATGAGAAAATTAATGGAGAGTAGCCCAGTTTATCCTCAAAAATTTTTGTTGCGATTTCAATGTCTTCTACGAATTTTTTTTTATTCATATCAATCAAGTATTCATGGGTATGTGAATGATGTCCAATATATCCAAATTCTGAGTTAGCAATTTCACTTATTTCATTCCAATTCATATATCCATTTTTTCCTACAGGTTCAGTAGATATAAAAAGTATGAAAGGAATTTTATTTTCTCTTAAATAAGGCCATGCCTCGTCATAAAATGACTTAAATCCATCATCTATAGTAATTAGAATTTTTTTTTCATTTTTTGGTTTATTAAAATCTTTAATTAAAATTTTTGGGTCATAAAATTTATAATTTAAATTTTTAATTATTTGCATTTGTTTATGGAAAACTTCCATCTTTATATTTGTCAAAGGATATTTATTCTCGTTAAATCTATGATACATTAATGATAAAATACCCTTATCTTTTGAATAATATTTGCTATTATTTTCTTCTGAATTAGAATTAACTAAAAATGAAAATTGTATAATGCATAAACTTATAATAGATGCTGCAAATGATAAAATTTTTTTTATGATCATAGGTAAGGATATTAGTCATTATATAACACATGAAAATACTAAAATTAATTTTGAAAAATTAATAATTTTGATAGATGAATTTTTAGTTTCAAAAAACATTAAAATAAATGATATTACTAGAATATATGTAAATAGAGGACCAGGTAGTTTCGCTGGTATTAGAAACTCGCTTTCTACAATAAAAGCAATTCATCTGGTAAAAAAAATTGATTATTATTGCTATAGTTTTCGCGATTTTTCAGGGATTGAAAAAATAAAATATGAAAATATTCCTATTCTATGCGATAAATTTAAAATTAAAAAAAATTTGATTAATCCTATTTATATAAGTTAAAGTTAACTATGTCAGATACTATTGAACAAAAATGTTTATCCAAAGGTGTTAAGCTCACCGACCAAAGAAGAATCATAGCAAAAGTAATGTCAGAATCATCAGATCATCCTAATGTTGATGAATTATATAATAGAGTATCAAAAATAGATTCAAAAATAAGTATCGCAACAGTATATAGGACTGTAAAACTTTTCGAAGAATCAGGTATTCTTACAAAACATGAATTCAAAGGAGGCAAGGCTAGATATGAAGAATTAAATGAAGGCCATCACGATCATTTAATTGATGTTAAGTCTGGTGAAATAATTGAATTTGTTGACGAAGAAATTGAAAAACTTCAAAAAAAAGTTGCAGAAAAGTATGGTTACAATTTAGTGGATCATAAGCTTGAATTATATGGGATTAAAAAAAAATCCCAATAATATGAACAAAAAAATATTTATCAAAACATTTGGTTGTCAAATGAATGAATATGATTCAAATCGGATCTTCAATACAGTTCAAAAAATTGGATTTCAAAAAACTGAAAATTATGAGGACGCCAGTTGTTATCTATTAAACACTTGTCATATTAGAGATAAAGCAAAAGAGAAAGTTTATCATGAGATAGGAAGAGTAAAAAAAATTTTTAGATCAAAAAAAAAACCTTTAGTAATTATTACAGGATGTGTTGCTCAAGCTGAAAATGAAGAGATGTTAAAACGGGAACCGTATATAGATTTAGTGATAGGTCCTCAGTCTTATCATAAAATAAATGATACAATTTTGAAACATATACATAATAAAAAAAAAATAGAGGAAACTGAATTTGATCCAATTTCTAAATTTAAGTATTTAAGTAAAATTAAAAACGACACTAATAAGGTTTCTTCTTTTTTAACAATTCAGGAAGGTTGCGATAAATTTTGTCATTTTTGTGTAGTTCCCTATACGAGGGGCCCAGAATATTCTAGACCATTTACTCAAATTTTAGATGAAGCAAAATATTTAGTTGATAATGGCACCAAAGAAATAATTCTATTAGGTCAAAACGTAAATGCTTATAATAATGAAAGTTATAAATTATCAGATCTAGTAAAAGAAATTGAAAATTTTCCTAAATTAGAAAGAATTAGATACACAACATCTCACCCAAAAGATATGACAGAAGATTTAATTGATTTATATAAGAATACAAAAAAATTAATGCCCTTAGTTCATTTACCGGTACAAAGTGGATCAAATAAAATATTAAGACTTATGAATAGAAAGCATACAATAGATGATTACTTAAAAACATTTTACAAACTCAAAGAAATAAATCCAAATATAGAATTTTCTAGTGATTTTATTATTGGATATCCTGGTGAAGAGGAAGAAGATTTCAATGATACAATTAATTTTATTGATAAAATTAATTTTATTAATTCATTCTCTTTTATTTTTAGTCCAAGACCTGGGACAGTAGCTGCAGATTCAAAACTTATTGACAAAAAAATTTTAATAAGAAGATTAGAAAAAGTTCAAAATCTATTGTTTGAAAATCAAAGAAGGATGAATAGATCTCTTGAAAACAAAATATTAAACGTGTTAGTTGAGAATTTAACAGAGGACAAGACCCAAGTTTTTGGACGTTCAGAACATATGACATCAATAATATTTAATGGTGATAAAAATGATATTGGAAAAGTTGTACAAGTTAAAATTAAACAAAGTAATAGAAGTACTTTATTTGCAGAAAAAATTAAAATTTCAAATCAAAAGGTAGCTTAACAATTGAGTGGTTTTATAAAAAAAAATATCAGTTCATCCCTAAAATTTGTTTATTCAGATAATAATTCTTTAAGTGTTATTTTTCATGATAACGATTTATTGATGGGCGTTGTGGGAGAGTTTAATAAAAATCTTAAAGAGCTTGAAAAAATTACTCAATCAAATTTATACTCTAGAGGAAACTCAATATTAATTAAATCTAGTCCAGAAAATAATGAAATTATAAAAAATGCTATACAATTTTTAGCAAATCAATTCATTAATAACGGCAATATTGAAAATAAAGATATAATTTCATCAGTAGATAATTTTATGATTAATGAAAAGGTTAAAAATAATAATGTAACAGACATTATTAAAACTCCAAAAAAATCAATTATTCCTAGGTCAGAAAAACAAAAGGATTATGTCAGGGCTTTACGACAAAGTGACATTATTATTTCATCAGGTCCCGCTGGAACTGGCAAAACTTTTTTAGCTGTAGCTGTAGGACTTACAATGTTATTAGAAAAAAAAATTGAGCGAATAATATTGTCAAGACCAGCAGTAGAAGCAGGTGAACGCTTGGGGTTTTTACCTGGAGACATGAAAGAGAAAGTTGATCCTTATTTAAGGCCTTTGTATGACTCTCTTTACGATCTATTCGACTTCGAAAAAATCCAAAGAATGATTGAAATTGGTGATATTGAAATTGCTCCTTTAGCTTTTATGAGAGGAAGAACATTAAAAAATTCATTTGCTATTTTGGACGAAGCACAAAATGCAACTGACACACAAATTAAGATGTTTTTAACTCGTATTGGGGAAAATTCAAAAATTGTAGTAAATGGGGATCCTTCACAAATTGACTTACCTAATAAAAATATATCAGGTCTTGTAAGATCCAAAGAACTTTTAGGTCATTTGAATGAAATTGCAGTAGTTGATTTTGACCACTCAGATGTTGTTCGACATCCATTAGTATCAAAAATAGTAAAAGCTTATTCAAAAAATGATTAATGTAAATGTCTTCTCTAACGAGAAGGCTTGGTCTAAAAAACTCAGGAAAAAAGAATTTTTTTTTAATAAAATTTGTAAATCATTTCCTGATAAGTATAAATT
>CACDSX010000037.1 GCA_902555655.1 uncultured Pelagibacteraceae bacterium
GTAATTAATTATACCTATTTAACATGAGATTTTTAATAATATTTATTTTTTTACTATCTAATTGCTTTGCTGAAGAAGTATTTGATCTTAAAAATATTGTAATTAATAAAGAATTAAAAAAATATGATGATTTAAGGTTTTTAGACGATAAAAGTGAAGAAATAAGATTAAGAGACTATCATGGAAATATGATTTTATTAAACTTTTGGGCAACTTGGTGTGCACCTTGTAAAAAAGAGATGCCTTCATTAGATATATTACAAACACATAAAAGTTTAGATAATTTGAAAATATTTGCAATTAATGTTGGACAAGATGATGTAGAAAAAGCTTCAAATTTTTTTAAAGATTTAAAGATACAAAATTTAGAATTATATTTTGACTCTTCAATAACATTAGCGAAAACATTTAGATTGAGGGGCATTCCAACATCAATATTGATCAATAAGGAAGGATATGAATTTGCAAGGATTGTCGGCTCAATTGATTTTGAGGATCCAAAATTTATAGATTGGTTAATTGGTTATAACTAATCTTTAAAAAAATATGCAAAGCCAACCAAAGCAATTATAGCTATGAATTGTAACAAAACTCTTAATTGCATCAATTTATTAGAATATTTTTTACTTGTTTCACCACCTTTGAACAATGTACCAATTCCAAGTAAAAGAACAATTCCAACAGCAATTAATAAAGTTATAGATAAAACTTTAACAAATATTCCAGAAATCATAATTGTATTGTAGGGTGTTTTAAAAAATAAAAAACATAAATCATTAACTATGACATTTTGTCTAGACACAACCATTATAAAACCAGAAAATAATGCTGAAATTAAAAATGCAATTATTTTACTTCATGGGTATGGAGGAGATGGAAACGATATTAGTGCATTATCATTAAATTGGAAAAGGTATTTGCCAAATACAGTTTTTATTTGTCCAAATGGTCATGAAAAATGTTCAATAAATCCCTCAGGCTTTCAATGGTTTGACTTAACAAAGGATGACTTGGATTATATATTAGAACAATCAATTCTAGCTGAAAAAAAATTACAGATATTTATTAATGAAATAAAAAATGAATTTAACTTAGAAAATAATAAGATTTGTTTATCTGGTTTTAGTCAAGGTTGTATGATGTCAATAAACTTAGGCTTAACATCCGATGAGGAGTTCAATTGTATAGTTGGTTTTTCAGGTAAAATTATTGATGAAAAGGATCTAAAATCTCGAATTAAAGTTTCTACTAATACTTTACTAATACATGGAGACTCTGATCAAGTTGTCCAGGCAAGTTTTATGTTAGAGGCAAAAGATTTTTTTATAAGAAATAATATTAAGATTGAAACTCATTTAATAAAAAACTGCGACCATAATATTCCAACTGAAGCATCAAGTATAGCGTTAAATTATATTATGAAAAAAATTTTATAATTGCTAGTTATTGAAATAATTTTTTATTTAAGTTAAGCTTTATTAATGAATAACTTTATTGAGCATGATGTTTCATTAGAAAAATGCCCGGCATTAGTTTTGAATGCTGATTATAGACCATTAAGCTATTATCCATTATCTTTGTGGTCTTGGCAGGATACAGTTAAATCAGTATTTTTAGATAGAGTAATAATTGTTAATACTTATGACAGAATTGTAAGAAGTCCATCATTTGATATGCAATTACCAAGTGTCATTGCCTTAAAAGATTATATCATTCCACAATCAAAGCCAAGTTTTACGAGATTTAATGTTTTTCTCAGAGACAAATTTTCTTGCCAATATTGTGGTAGTGGGGAAGAACTTACTTTTGATCATTTGTTACCAAGATCAAAAGGTGGAGAAACTAACTGGGATAATGTTGTAACAGCTTGTTCTGCTTGCAATGTGAAAAAAGGAGGAAAATTATTAAAATCCTCTGGAATGAAACTTTTTCAGTATCCGTACCAACCATCGACTGAAGATCTTCATCGAAATGGTAAAAACTTTCCACCAAATTATTTACATAAAAGTTGGATGGACTATTTATATTGGGATGTAGAATTAGAAGCTTAAAACTTAAATTTTTTCAGAAATATTAATTGCTAATCTTGAGCCGGTTTTTATAATTTTATCCATTATTGAATATAACCCTTTTTTGGTAGCTCCTTCTTCATAAGCTATGTCTTTATGATGTAATTCATCTTCTCTGAATTTAATAATTTTATTTTTTAAAACTTTTTCATCTGAGCCCAACTCATTAATTTGATTTTGATAGTGTTCATCAATTACTTCCTCTACAGACGCTGTACATAGCATTGCCGCTTTTTTTCCCAGTAGAGTAGAGCTGAAACCCAGGCCCACACCTAGTAAATCCCACAAAGGTAAAAATTTCGTTGGTTTAATTTTTCTTTTTTTTATTTCAGATTCAAAAAATTCACAATGTTCTTTTTCGTGAACTTTCATTTCCTCTATTGTTTTTTTTAAATTTTCATCTTTAATAAAAGTATTTAGTGCTAATAATTGTCCTTCATATATTTTAACAGCTCCTCTTTCACCAGCATGATCAACTCTAATAAATTCTTCAGTTCTAATTTTTGAATTTTTCATAACTTATAATAATTTTTATCGATAAAATGGTTAAAAATAAACTTAGAACTATATTAATAGTTGTGAGGGATAATCCAAAAATTCTAAATGTCACATCTTTACAACTTATAGTTTTTTCGTTCAATTGTTTCAATAATTCTTCTTTTGAGAGGATTTCAGAAGTACTTTTTAATCCACAGATAGCTGATTCTTGAAAAAAACCTTGTTCAATCCCTAAGTGATAGATTGAAATACTAAAAGAAAAAATAAATATTAGAGCTAGCAATAAGATCAAAAATTTTTGATATTTTTTTAAAAGGAAATTTATTACTATTACAAAAATGGATAGCCCATATGGAATTCTCTCAACTAGACAGAGATTGCAAGGCTGATGGCCAAGAATATGCTCTATATAATATGCTGAAATAATAGAAGTTAAACTTATAATTAAAACTAATTTCAAATAATTTTTAATCGTAAAATTAAGCATGAGATTTTGAAATTAAGTAAATTATAAGTCCAATTATAACAATTAATGTTCCAATAACAGTAAACCATTTAGACCCATGATCATTCATAAATTGAGTAAACAAATCCCCGAATTTATAGGATAAGTAAGAAACTATAAAAAAACGCAATCCTCTGGATATTAAACTTACTATGATAAAAATCACAATGTTGAATCCAATTAATCCACTAGCGATAGTAAAAACCTTATATGGTAAAGGAGTGAACCCAGCTAAAAAAAGTATTCCAAGCCATGCATAAAAACCATCACTATTAATTAGATTCTCTTTTAAACCTATTAGTTTACCTTCGTAACCATAAAATATCATAATTTGCATTCCTGCATCAAAGAAAAATAACCCAATTAAATAACCAAATATTCCACCTAAAACAGAAAATACTGTTGCAATAATGAAAATTTTTAAAAAATCTTTTTTCCTTGAAACAACCATTGGTGCTATCATCACATCTGGTGGTATAGGAAAAATTGAACTTTCAACAAAAGAGACTATTGCTAAGTAATATTTAGAACTTTGATGAGCAGCTAAATTTAAACATTTTTTGTAAAGTGTGTTAAACATTTTTTGGTTTTATTATAATTATAGTTCTTATACTATTTAATAAATTATTAAACAATTAAGGGCGAATGGCGGAACTGGTAGACGCGCACGACTCAAAATCGTGTTTCGCAAGAAGTGAGAGTTCGATTCTCTCTTCGCCCACCAAATTATGGAATTAAAAAAAGTAAATA
>CACDSX010000038.1 GCA_902555655.1 uncultured Pelagibacteraceae bacterium
GTTAAATTGTTTTCTCCATATATAAATAATTGACCCATATGTGAAACATCAAAAATACCTGAGTGCATTCTTGTAAATTTATGCTCCTCAACAATGCCATCAGAATATTGAATTGGCATTTGATAGCCTGCAAATTCAACAAATTTTGCGTTGTTGATCTGGTGTAATTTGTATAAAGATGTTTTTTTTATTTCCATATTAACTCTTTCTACCCATCTGTATATTTGCCTGAGAGTTTTGCTCCTTCGGCGAGAACTTAATCTCTTTCCAGAGTTAATATGTTACGGTCCTTTTTGCCTGAGAGATTCCTGGGTGGTTGCTCCTTCGGCGCTACAAAATTGTGTAGTCTCTCCCGTGAGGAGATAGTCTTATACCTTATCAAAAATGTCAATGAGAAAGACTTTTTTTTCTTTTCTTTAAAAGTGTATAAAACTGCAATAATACAGCTGAAAGAATTATTGCACCTCCAATTAAGCTAAAAATAGAAGGTCTTTCGCTAACAAACAAGAAAGCCCAGATTGGTCCTAATACAGATTCGGATAACATTATTATTCCCACCATTGCAGATGGAGTAGTTCTCGCACCAATTGTTATAAAAATAAATCCAAAACCGACCTGGAAAAACCCTGCTAAAAATCCTAAAAAAATATCATGATATGAAATCATTATTTTATTTGAAACAAAATAACCAATCAGACAACAACAAATACCTGCAATAAATTGAGCTGGCACCATATCAATTGTTGGATATTTTCTTACAATAATTATTAAAACTGCAAATGTTATTGGCATAGAAAATGCTGCTAAATTTCCAGACATTTCTCCTGGTGATAAAGAGTTTCCTACCATGATTAAAACTCCTATTATTGCTAAAATAATTGAAAGTAAAGTTACTGAAGAAATTTTTTCTTTAAGAAAAAAATATCCAAAAATTGCTAAAAACAATATTTGCAACGAAATAATAAAATTTGTATTTGCTACTGTAGTGCTGTACATCGCTATTACATAACCACAAAATCCAAGTGAAAGTATTGAACCAGCAATAAATCCAGGTATTCCAGATAGGTAAAAAGCGTTAAATATTTTTTTTTTATAAGAAATTATTAGGAAAGCTAAAACTGTTAGAGAAAAAAAAACTGATCTCCAGAATAAAATCTGCCATAAAGTTGCTCCCTCAAAAGATTTAACAATTAATCCACCAAAACTTAAGCTCAAAGCGCCTAAAAATATTAATAGTGGTCCAGGAAGATTTCTAATTATATTCATTGTATTTGTGAAATTAAATTTTGTGTTTCAATTTCATACAACTTAAATAATGTTTCTGCATCAGTTAATTCAACTTCTTGAAATTTTATTTGTGAACCTGAAGGTATTTGAACTAATTTATCATAATCAGCACTTATAACGACACCAATTTTAGGATAGCCTCCAATTGTTCCATGATCAGACAGCATAATAATTGGATTGCCATCTGCAGGAACTTGAATAACTCCTTTTAATAATCCCTCAGATTTAATATTTGTATTAACAATATTTTCGATCTTTTCTCCTTCTAATCTCATTCCCATTCGATCTGATAATTTGGAAACTGTAAACTCTTTTTTGAAAAATTTCTTTTTACTTTCTTCTGAAAAATAATTAAAGTTTGTGCCTTTGATAACTCTAATTTTTTCTATTTTTGTGTTTAGATAATTTAATTTTTTTTTTGATAAATTTGAATGAATATTAAAAATTTCTATTTCCTGATCATTATTTAATTTTTCTCCATTATTTGATCCAATTTTAGCCTTTGTATTTGTGGAGAAACTTCCCCATTGAGAATTTATTTTAAATTCAGCACTAATAGATAAGTACCCATAAACACATCTATTTGTTGATAATATATCTATTTCATCTCCATTCTCTAAAAAATAAGTTTCATAACAATTTCCCTCTATAATTTGATCATTTTTTTTTAATTTAAAAGTCACATCACCAGTGATTGTAAAACTTAATTTATTACCATAATATTTCAGTAGAGGTCCTTGGTAAGCAAATTCAATTACAGGCCTAATTATCAAATTTCCAACTAGTTTATTCGAAATTAAATAATTTCTATTATCCATTGCACCACTAAAAGGAATGCCAATATGATAAAGGTTATTCCTTCCGCTGTCTTGGAAAGTTGTATTTATACCTGCTCTAATTATTTTAAAGTAATTTCTATTCATTATAATCTTTGTACTCATCAATATTTATTCTATTAAAAATAATTGTATCTCCTGGATTAATTAAGTTTGGTTCTTTTTCTTTATTAGTATGGAAGATTTCAAGTGGTGTATTGCCAATGATATTCCACCCCCCTGGACTTTCGAAAGTATAGATGTTTGCAAATTGTTCAGTTAATCCAACTGATCCCTTTGGAACCTTTACTCTAGGTGTTTCAAGTCTTTTCGCTTGCATCTTTTTATCTAGATCTCCAAGAAATGGCATACCAGCTATAAATCCAGTCATATAACAAAAGTATTCATTATCAAAAAAACAATCAAAAATTTTATCTCTGGTTAAATTTAATTTTTTTTCTAGTCTTTCAATGTCTAATGAAAAAGATTTATCACAACAAACTGGTATTTTAATTTTTTTAGATGATAAAACTTCTTTTTGGTTAATAGTAATTTCTTCAATAATCTTTTTCATTTCTTTAAAATTTGTTTTTTTTAGATCAAACGAAATAATTAATTTATTATAAGAGGGAGTTAAATTTTTGATTTCTTTAATATTTTTATTTTTTATATTTCTATAATATCTAATTACTGAGGAATTAATCTCCCTACTTACCTCATTACCAAAATCACAATATAAAGCTGCGTCACCAAGATTTGATATATTTTTAATCATGTCATGTTATACTTAACAATCATGTCTATGGAAATTAATATAAATTGTGATTTAGGGGAAAAATCAAAACATCATTCAAATAAACACGATCCAGATTTGCTAAAAATAGTAAATTCTGCAAATGTTGCTTGTGGTTATCATGCGGGTGATGAAGAAACTATGGATCAGGTGGTTCAAATTTCAAAAGCCAATGGTGTAAGTATAGGTGCACACCCATCATTTGATGATCCTGAAAATTTTGGAAGAAAAAGAATTAATCTTTCTTCATCAGAAATAAAAAAATTAATAATAGATCAATATGACATTTTACAAAATATCGCTACAAAACATGGGGAACTTGTAAGTCATATCAAGCCTCATGGTGCTTTAAACAATATGGCTTGTGAAGATTCAGAGCTTTCTAATACTTTGGCAAAAACTATTAA
>CACDSX010000039.1 GCA_902555655.1 uncultured Pelagibacteraceae bacterium
ATATGTAAAATATTTATTTAAAAAACTCCAAAGACAAAAAGGAATGTTGGAGTGGGATTGTGATAGACTTATAAGAAACGATAGAGTTGTATGGGCATCATGCATGGTTGCTTGTGGAGATGGTGATGCTATGGTAACAGGGAATACTAGAAGATATTCTTCCTCTCTTGAAAAAATAATTAAAGTTGTAGATTCAAGGCCTGGGGAAATCATGTTTGGATTAAATTTAGTTGTAAACAGAGGCAAAACAATATTTATTTGTGATACATCGGTAATAGAATATCCTGATGCAAAACAATTGGCAGAAATGGCAAAATCAGCAGCTAGGGTAGTAAGGCTTTTTGGTTTTGATCCAAAAGTTGCTTTTTTATCACATTCCACTTTTGGAGAACCAGCAACAGATAGAACTAAGAGATTAAGTGATGCAGTTGAGATCTTAAAAAAAAGCAATGTTGATTTTAAATTTGATGGAGAAATGCAGCCTGATGTTGCTTTAGAAGAAATGTACAAAGAGCTTTATCCTTTTTCTGAAATTGTAGGAAATTCAAATGTATTAATAATGCCTAGTCAACATAGTGCAGCAATCTCATATAAAATGATAAAGTCTATGAGTAGAGCTAAAGTTATTGGACCATTATTAATTGGATTGGGATTACCCATTGAAATAGCACCGCTCAGATCCTCAACATCCGAAATTATTAATTTAGCATCTATTGCAGCTTATTCAGCTGATGTAATCGACTATAAAAAATGAATTAATTTTTTTGTATTCTAAGATTTTCTACTAGCAAAATACTTACAACAATATCTTCAACATCTAAAATTTGTTTCGCTTCATTAATTACCTCATCTTTTTCATCAGAAGTAATTGCTATACCGTATAGATAAATTTTTTTTTTATATGTATCAATCTGATAATTTGTTGCTTTGATATTTTTGTTTAAAATTAAAGCAGTTCTTAACTGTGAAGTTATTAAAATATCTTTTGCAGATTGTTTAAAATTAAATTGCTCTTTAATTTTTATATCATTTCTGACTGATCTAACTCCATCAGTTTCCCAGGCCATTTTAGTTAACTTAAGTTTTTCTTCTGGGTCATCCACTTTTCCAGTTAAAAAAATCCTTCCATCTAAAACCTTTGAATTTACTGAAAATATAAACTTTTTATCCAACAAAATTATTCTGGCAGATAAATTTTTTTGCATAATTGAGTCATCAATTTGTGTACCTACTGATCTTGGATCCAATGCTACACTCACACCAGTACCAAAAATTCCCGATGAAGATACTCCAACGCATCCTGACAAAGCAAATATTAATATTAATATTAGTTGAGTCTTAATTTTCATTTTTTAATTTAATACAATAATCATAAATTTCTTTTTTTGAAATTTTTTTCCTTTGATTAATCAAATTTACAATTTCTTTTACAGTTAATTTATTAATCATTTGATTTATTATTCTTTTATCTGATTCATCTAAATTTAGGGAATCTTTTTTAACAATTTTATTTTCCGAAATTACTATTGTTAATTCTCCTTTTAAATTGGAGTCAAATGTTTTGAGTGTATCGACCTCACTTCTTATAAATTCTTCAAAATATTTTGTCATTTCTCTACAGATTAAAATTTTTCGACCAGAAAAATTTTTTTTTAAATATGGAATTATTCGATTAATTTTTTTGGGTGAAATAAAAAATACGATTGAAGATTTGAGGTTGGATAAGTATTTTAAATCATCAATTAATGTTTTTTTTTTCTCTGGAAAAAAACCGTAAAAAAAAAATTTATCAGAAAAACCACTTACTGAAATAGCCGATGTAACAGATGAAGGACCAGGTAATGGATAAATACCAATACCATTTTCTATACATTCATTAACCAAAATTGAACCTGGATCTGATATACTAGGTGTTCCAGCATCTGAAATAAGAGATATAATTAATCCTTTTTTTAATAATTCTAATATTTTTAGAATATTTTTCTTTTCATTAAACTTATGATTTGAAATTAATTTGGAATTTATCTGGTATTTTTTTAACAAAATTTTAGAAGTTCTTGTATCCTCACATAATATAAAATCCGATTTTTTTAAGATTTCAATAGCCCTTAACGTGATATCGTCTAAATTTCCTATTGGTGTTGATACTAAATATAGTCCTTTTTTAGTTTCTTTTTTATGAGGCTGAGAATTTCTAACCATAATTCAAATAAGATATTATAGTATCATGAAAAATGGATAAATTTTTTAAAATTCTTATTTTTATATTTTTTAGCTTTCTGTTCTTATTTACCAAAGTGCTTGCTTTAGAGGAAAAAATTAAGATTGGTTTATTAGTACCATTAACTGGTGAAGATAATGAAATTGGACATGAAATATTACAAGCAACTAGGATTGCACTAAAAGATATAAATTCTGGCAAATTAGAAATTTATCCAAAAGATACAAATTCAGATCCAAATAAAACTCTCAAATCAGCCATAGAGCTAAAAAATATTGGAGTTAAAATAATTATTGGTCCTGTATTTTATAAGAACCTTGACTACTTAAATGAAGTTCAGGATATAATTTTTGTATCTTTAACAAATAAAACTTTAAATTTACCTAATAATGTAATCAGTGGAGGTGTTAATGCAACCTCTCAACTTAATACTATAAAAAAATTTATTAAATTAAATGACATTAAAAAAACTATTTTTTTAACACCAAAACTTGATTATGAAATAGAAATTAAAAAAGCAATAAAACAATCAAAAATAAGGTTTTATAAACATTATATTTATGACACAGAACCAACTAAACTTACAGCCCAAATAGAAAAAATTACAAACTATAAAATTAGAAAACAAAATTTATTAGATGAAATTAAAAGGGTAGAAAATTCAGAATTAGTTGATAAAGAAAAACAACTAGAAAAACTTAAAAAAAAATACACTATAGGTAATGTAAATTTTGACTCTGTTATAATATCAGATTTCGATGAGAGTTTAAAAAGTGTGATTACATCGCTTTTATATACTGATGTATCTCCAAAAAAGAAATCAATAATAACATTTAACCAATGGTTTGATGAAAGCTTATTAAAAGAAAAATCTATTCAACCAATATATTACCCTTCTATAAACAAAAAAAACTTAGAAGTGTTTCAAAATAAATTTTTTAA
>CACDSX010000040.1 GCA_902555655.1 uncultured Pelagibacteraceae bacterium
TACTGCATCAGCCCCATTTATTTTTGCATTATCTATAAGTTTTTTTAATTTTGAAAATGAACCATTATGATTTGCTGAAATCTCGGCAATTATAAAAGGTGTAGTTTTTTTCACAATTTTAAAATAGGTTAGTTTTTATAAAAAAATATATATTCTAAAGTATATATATTCTAAAAAGTATGTAGCTATCAATTAAAATGAGTATTAAATATTGTAAAAAATGTATCTTGCCTTCAACAAAACCAGATCTTGAATTTGATAAAAATGGTATTTGTCAAGGTTGTAATGCATTTTTAAATAGAAAAAAGATAGATTGGTCAGAAAGAAAAAAAGAATTTATCAAAATTCTAACTAATTACAAAACAAATAATACTTATGATTGTGTTGTACCTGTCAGTGGAGGTAAAGATAGTACGTACCAAGTAATTAAGTTGTTAGAACATAATTGCAATCCTTTATGTGTAACTGCAAAAACCGATTTTTTGACAGATATTGGAAGAAAAAATATTGAAAATATAAAAAAACTAGGTGTTGACCACATAGAGGTTTCTACTGATCCTATTTTAAGGAATAAAATAAATAAATTTTCCCTTAAAACAGTTGGTGATATTTCTTGGGCTGAACATATTACAATTTTTACAATTCCAGTAAGAATTGCATGTAAATTTAATATTCCGTTAATTGTTTGGGGTGAAAATTCTCAGAATGAAAATGGTGGGCCAAAAGAAAATGAAAATATGGTTGATCTTGACAGAAAATGGTTAGAAGAATTTGGAGGGCTATTAGGATTAAGAACTAGTGATCTAAAAGATATTTTAAATATTCCTGAAAAAAAATTATTTCAATATACTTATCCAGCAGAATCTGAATTAAAAAAAAATAAAATAAAAGGAATTTTTTTAGGATATTTTTTTGAATGGGATGGTCATAAAAATGCTGAAATAGCAATTAAAAATGGTTTCGAATGTTATGAAAGAGAAGTAGAAGGATCAATAGTCAATTATGAAAATTTAGATAATGCACAAATGAGAATTCATGATTATTTTAAATTTTTAAAATATGGGTATGATAGAGTGACTGACTGGTGTTGCTGGCACATAAGAAGGGATAGACTTTCTAGAAAAGAGGCAATAAAAATAAACAATGATAAAAGTGGAAAATTTCCATTATCTTATCTTGGAATACCTTTAGAGGAAATTCTAAGTAATATTGATTGTAGCATGAGCGAATTTAAAGAAATTTGTGATAATTTCACAAACAAAGAATTATTTAAATGTGATAATAGAGGAAAATTAATTAAGAAAGATGATGGTAGTTTAATTTTAAAAGATCCATTGTCTTAAAACAATTTTATAAGTGTCAAAAAAAATTTTAGTAGTGGATTACAGAACAGGAAATGTAGACTCTGTGATAAAAGCAGTCAAGATTGCAGGGTATGAAGTAATATTTTCCTCAGAAAAAAAAGATTTTGATAATATTGTAAAAATAATACTACCTGGACAAGGCGCATATGATTATGCAATCAAACAACTAGATAAACTAGATTTGAGACAAAAAATCATTGAAAGTGCAAAAAAAGGAATGCCAATACTTGGAATTTGCTTGGGTATGCAAATATTAAGTGATTATGGTTCTGAGAATAATAATTCTAAAGGACTTGGTTTAATTGAAGGTAATGTAGAAATATTAAGAGAGGTCCCTAATAAACTTCCTCATCTCGGATGGAATTCTGTAAAATTTAAAGATAAAAAAAATAAACTTTTTTTCAATGTATTGGATGAAAGAGATTTTTATTTTGTCCATAGTTATTATTTTAATTGTAAAAATAAACAAAATATTTTGGCAACCTCAAAATATAATATTGAGTTCCCAGCTATAATAAATAAAGACTTAATATTTGGAATTCAATTCCATCCTGAAAAAAGTCATAAAAACGGATTAAAATTAATTGAAAATTTTTTAAAATTAAATGAGTAAAGTAAGAATAATTCCCACAGTCCTTTATAATGATAATGTTGCAGTTAGAGGGAAAAAATTTAACAACTGGAGAGTATCAGGAAGCTTGCTTCAAGCAATAAGATTATATTCACTGAGAGAAGTAGATGAATTAATATTTTTAGATATTGGAGCAACTAAAAATAAAAATATTAATTTTAAATTGATAGATGAGTTTGCCGATGAATGTTTCATGCCTATTACTGTCGGTGGTGGAATAAAATCCTTAGACGATATCGAGGAATTATATAAAGTTGGAGCTGACAGAGTATGTGTAAATACCCAAGCTTTTCAAGATCCAGTCTTTATACAAGATGCAATAAAAACTTTTGGAACTCAAAGTATAGTTGTTTCGGTTGATTATAAAAAAATAAACTCAAAATTTTTTGTTTTTATTTGCTCAGGATCAATTAATACTAATATAGAATTAAAAGAATATTTAAAAAAATTAAATGATACAGGTGTAAAAGAAGTAATGCTAACATCAATGGACCATGATGGAATGATGAATGGTTATGACTTAAAAAATATTTCATACGCAAATTTAAATTACGATTTCAGAGTAATTGCTTCTGGTGGAGCTGGTAATAAAAGAGATGTTCTTGATTTAATATTATCTTCAAAAATAGATGCTTTATCTTGCTCAAGCATCTTTCACTTTACAGAAATAACTCCACTATCTTTAAAAAAATATTTGAGTGAAAATAATATTAATACAAGAATTTAAATTTTTGTTAATTTTTTCGCTAAATTACTAATTTTTTTATCTTCTTTATAAATAGAGCTTAATATCTTTGATGCTTTTTTTGGATTACTTTTAAATTTACTTAAATTTTTAATTAATTTTAGAAATTTTTTTTTCGAAGGTAAGGAAATACTATCTTTTTTAATATTGCCTCTTAACAAAATAGATCTCGCAAAAAACACGTGTTTTGTATCATTTTTTATGACTCTTAAA
>CACDSX010000041.1 GCA_902555655.1 uncultured Pelagibacteraceae bacterium
GCTTTTAATTATAATGATCTTCAACTAAAGTATTAGTTTATGAAAAAAAAAATTTTTTCTGGTGTGCAACCTACTGGTAATCTTCATTTGGGTAATTATTTGGGTGCAATTAAAAACTTTGTCGAATTAAACAATGATGATGAAAATAAATGTATTTTTTGTGTTGTTGATTTGCATGCCATAACAGTAAATCAGGATCCAAAAGAATTAAAAAATAACATTAGAGAAACAGTTGCAACATTTATAGCTAGTGGAATTGATCCACAAAAAAGTATTATTTTTAACCAATCAAAAGTGAGTGCACATTCTGAAGCGGCTTGGATATTAAGCTGTGTTGCAAGAATGGGATGGTTAAATAGGATGACTCAATTTAAAGAGAAAGCTGGTAAGGATAAGGAAAAAGCCAGTATAGGTCTTTACTCTTATCCCGTTTTAATGGCGGCAGATATTTTACTTTATGATACAACGCATGTTCCTGTTGGGGATGATCAAAAACAGCATTTAGAATTGTGTAGAGATATTGCGCAAAAATTTAACAATGATTTTAAGACTGACAATTTTTTTATATCACCTGAACCGTTAATACAAAAAGAATTTTCAAGAATTATGAGTCTTAAAGATGGTACAAAGAAAATGAGTAAATCTGAACTATCAGATTTAAGTAGAATTAATTTAACTGATGAAAAGGAACAAATTATTAATAAAATTAAAAAAGCTAAAACAGATGCATTGCCACTGCCGACAACGATAAAAGAATTAGATAGCAGACCAGAGACAAAAAATTTAATTGGTATTTATTCAAGCTTAACTGGTTTGACTCTAGAAAAATCTGTTGAAAAATTTGCAGAAAAAAATTTTTCAGAATTTAAAGAAAGTTTAACTCAGATTTTGATTGATAAAATTACTCCCATTTCTAATGAAATTAAAAAATTACTTAGTGAAAAAAATTATTTGGATGAAATACTCACAGAAGGTTGTAAAAAAGCGGAAATCATATCGGCTGAAAAAATTAAAAAAATTCACGAAATTGTAGGTTTTTAAAATATTTGTATTATCGAGTTTCAATTTTGAAATTATTGATTATAAACAAATTATGTTTGTACAAACAGAAATAACTCCAAATCCAAATTCATTAAAGTTTTTGCCTGGCAAACCTGTATCCAATTTTGGATCTTTTGAAATAACAAATAAGGATGAAACAAACAATGAATTAATCCGAAATTTACTCTCTGTAAATGGGGTAGAGAGTATTTTTTTAGGTAAAGATTTTATATCTATCAACAAGCAAACTAATGTCACTTGGGATGAAGTTAAACATATTGTTATCTCGTTAATAAATGATTTTTATTCTAGTGGGAAAAAATGTGTAATTGAAAAAGGTTTGAATGATGAAACAAAAGATCTAGAAGAAATTGAAAAACAAATTGTTAAAATTTTAGATCAAAAAATAAGACCCGCTGTTGCTAAAGATGGAGGTGATATTAAATTTAAAGAATTTAAAAATGGTATTGTGAAAGTTCAATTACAAGGTAGTTGCTCTGGTTGTCCGAGTTCTACAATGACGTTGAAACAAGGTGTGCAAAATCTTTTATGCCATTATATACCAGACGTAAAAGGGGTTGAGGCAGTCTAAAAAGATGAAAAAAAGATTTATTAATAATAAATTAAATATTTTAAAATTTTTTGATCAAAAAAACTTAGGATCAATTCCAAGAATTTTCTTGAGTGCTCTAATAGTAATTTTCTTTTTTTATTCTATGCCAATTTTCATAAATTTTGCTTTAAAAGATAACTTAGAATATCAAAATAAATCAAAAGCGATATTAGCTTATACCCTTAACAACGGAGCAGTTAATAAGAATGATGAAAATAAAGTTTTAAATGAAAAGGATTTATTAATTGATATTTTTAGCTTAAATGATTTAGAAACAGATACTGTTCGATTGGATGCTTCGACAATAAAACAATTGTTTGAAGATACAAATTACACTCTCAAAGATGTTAGGGAAAAAAAATTAGTAAAGCCAGTAGCTTTAACATTACTTCCTAATGAAATTAAAATGATTGAAAATACGAAAAAAAGAAAAGAATTTTTTATTCAAATTGTTTTACCGCTAATTTTAAAAGAGAATAACAATATTAGATTAGATAGAAAAAGACTTTTTAGTATTATTAATAAAAATAATAATACCAGCTTAGAAAAAAAGTGGCTTGAAAAAAAATATAAACAGTATGGAATTCCATCTAAGGATTTATCAATTTTAAAAATAAGAATGGATGAAGTTCCAGTTTCATTAGCACTTGCTCAAGCGGCTAAAGAAACTGGGTGGGGAACTTCTCGATTTGCTCAAGAGGGCAATGCCTTATTTGGTCAATGGACTTGGTCAGGCGAAGGTTTGAAACCTAAAGATGCAGAAAAAAATGAGGGACATAAAGTTATGAAGTTTAACGTTCTACAGGCATCAGTAAGAGCATATCAAAGAAATTTAAATACACATAAATCATATAAAGAATTCAGAAAAGCTAGAGCTGAATTAAGAGATCAAGGACTTCTGTTAGATAGTTTAATTTTATCTGAATATTTGAATAACTATGCAGAAACAGGAAACCAATATGTTGAAGTTTTAAAAAAAATAATAAAACAAAATAATTTAAAAGATTTTGATGATGCTAAGCTTCTTCCATCGAGCATTGAATTAGAAAGTTTAATTTAATTAGGTCTTATCGTAAATTGAGTACCAAACCAACGCCATTTTCCATTGTCATTTAATGAGCAATTAATTCTTCCTCTTCT
>CACDSX010000042.1 GCA_902555655.1 uncultured Pelagibacteraceae bacterium
CAAATTTATTTTTGGTTGGTTTGAAGGGTAATTTGGTAATTTTCTTTATTTCATTTATAATTTTTTTATCAAAGCCCTTTCTACTATTAATTCCAGTTCCGACTGCAGTACCTCCTTGAGCTAAGAAATATATTTCTTTCAACGCATTTTTAATTCTAAAAATACAATCTTCTAATTGAGATTGATATCCTGAAAATTCTTGTCCCAAAGATAAAGGTGTTGCATCTTGTAAATGAGTTCTTCCGACTTTAACTATATTTTTAAATTGAGATACTTTCTTTTTTAATTCCTTATTTAATAACTCTAATGAAGGTAATAGTTTGTTTTTTGTTTCAATAGCTATTGCTATATGCATTGCTGTTGGAAAAACGTCATTTGTAGATTGAGATTTATTTACATGATCGTTGGGGTGAACTGGTTTTTTTGAACCTTTTTTTCCACCTAAAATTTCTATGGCTCTATTTGCAATAACTTCATTAACATTCATATTAGTTTGAGTACCAGATCCTGTTTGCCAAACTTTTAAAGGAAAATGATCATCTAATTTACCAGATATAACTTCATTAGAAGCTTTGATAATAGCTTTTGAAACATGTGGTAAAATTTGTTTTTCTTTACCATGCACTATAGCGGCAGCTCTCTTGATTATCGCTATAGATCTGATTAAAATTGGCCTAACTAAAAATTCACCAATATCAAAATATTTTTTTGATCTTTGAGTAGATGCACCCCAATATTTATCATTAGGCACATTGATTGATCCAATACTATCGAATTCTTTTCTTAATTTCATTGATTAATAAGTAATTAATAAATTATTATAAATATACATCAAATATATAAAACTTACAGGAGCAATATGTCAAATTTTAGTAAGGTTGGAACTTTCATGAAAACTTTTGGTCAAGATGTAAAGGATAAACCCGCATTTAGTACAGATAAAATCAATAAATTAAGGATCGATTTAATTAAAGAAGAGCTTGAGGAACTTACAGAGGCAATGAAAAATAATGATTTACTAGAAGTAGCAGATGCACTTACGGATATCTTGTATGTTACTTATGGAGCAGGGCATGCATTTGGTATTGATTTAGATAAATGTTTTGAGGAGGTTCAAAACTCTAATATGAGTAAATTGGATGAAAATGGAAAGCCAATCTATAATGAGTCGGGAAAAGTTATGAAAGGACCTAACTATTTTAAACCTGATCTTTCAAAATTTGTTAATTAAATTTCTAATTTAAAATCGATAGCTGGAGCACTATGAGTGATACTCCCAATTGAGATTCTATCTACCCCAGTAGCAGCAACTGTTTTAACAGTTTTGAGATTTATATTTCCTGAAGCTTCAGTTTCATAATATTTCTTTGCAATCTTAACACCTGTTTTTAAATTTTTAATATTCATATTGTCAAATAAAACAGTATTAAATTTAAGACCCATTATTTGTTTAAGTTGTTTTAAATTGTCAACTTCAACTGTAATTTTTTTTCTTCTTTTATTTTTAATAGCTAAAGAGACTAAACTTTTAATATTTGAAGAAGCTATATGATTGTCTTTAATCAAATACTCATCACTTAAATTAAATCTATGATTTGTTCCTCCACCCAATTTTACAGCATATTTTTGAATTACTCTTAAATTTGGAATTGTTTTACGTGTACAACAAATTTTACATTTTTTACCAGCCAATTTAACAAACTGGTTTGTTTTAGTTGCAATTCCTGAAATATGAGACAAATAATTTAAAGCAACTCTCTCTGCAATTAATATATTTTGGGCTTTTCCTTGTACTGTAGCAATTAATGATTTTTTCTTTATAAAAGAACCATCTTTTTTTTTAATTAAGAATTTAATTTTTTTATCAACTAAAGAAAAAGCATGTTTAGCAAATAAAAGACCACCAATTATAGCATCTTGATTTGATATTAATTTTACTTTTATTATTTTATTATTCTCAACAAGATTAGAAGTAATATCTCCTGATGGAAATAAATCTTCATTAAGTGCAAGCTTAACAGTGTTTCTTATAAAATTTTCACTAAGTTTTATTTTTGACACAAAAAGCTATCTACCAATAGCAACCATTTTTTCTACTGACAATCTTGCCTTATTAATTGTCTCATGGTCCATGATAATTTCACCAGTTTCATTTTCTAGACAGTCTAAGATTTTTGGTAAAGTTATTCTTTTCATGTGTGGGCAGAGATTGCACGGTCTAATAAACTCAACATTTGGATTTTCTACTTGAATATTATCACTCATTGAACATTCAGTTACCATCATAACTTTTTTAGGTTGATTATCTTTCACGTAATTAATCATTCCTGAAGTTGAACCAGCAAAGTCACTTGCCTTGATAACTTCGGGAGGACATTCTGGATGAGCTATAATTTTAATTCCAGGATTTTTATCTCTAATATCATTAATTTCTTTTTCATTAAATTGATCATGAACCACACAAATGCCTTTCCATGCAATAATTTCAACATCTGTTTGAGAAGCAACATATTTTGCTAAATAATCATCAGGTAAAAAAATTACTTTCTTAACTCCAAGTGATTTTACAATTTTAACAGCATTAGCAGAAGTGCAACATACATCTGTTTCTGCTTTTACATCTGCTGACGTATTAACATATGAAACCACAGGAACCCCTGGATATTTTTCTTTTAAAAGTCTCACATCTTTGCCTGTAATAGATGATGATAAAGAACAACCAGCTTTCATGTCTGGTAACAAAACTTTTTTATTTGGACTCATTAATTTTGCTGTCTCAGCCATAAAATGAAC
>CACDSX010000043.1 GCA_902555655.1 uncultured Pelagibacteraceae bacterium
CTGCTTTAAGTGTATTTTCATCTTCACCATCAGCAAAAATAATTTTTTTTTGTTTCTTCTTAATATAATTATTTACACCTTGCAAAATTGTTACAGTTGGATCAAGTCTTTGTTTAAGTTGTTCTTTATAAGTATCAAAATCATCAATTTTAATTCTCGCAACTCCTGTATCCATTGCCGCTTTAGCGACTGCGGCGGGGATTACACTAATTAATCTTGGATCAAACGTTGATGGAATAATATAATCTTTTCCATAATGTGGTCTTTCTCCACCCATCGCAGCTACAACTTCATCAGGTACATCTTCTTTTGCTAAATTTGCAATTGCGTGAGCAGCAGCAACTTTCATCTCTTCATTAATTGTTTTAGAACGAACGTCTAATGCACCTCTAAAAATATAAGGGAAACCAATTAAATTATTTACCTGATTTGGATAGTCAGATCTTCCAGTTGCTATGATTGCATCATTCCTAACTTCTTCAATTTCTTCAGGTGTTATTTCTGGATCAGGATTTGCACAGGCAAAAATTATAGGGTTTTTTGCCATTTTTTTTACCATATCTTTAGTTAATGCCCCCTTAGCAGATAAACCTAGAAATACATCTGCATCTTTAATTGCATCATCTAATGTTCGGTTTTTAGTTTCAATTGCATGACTTGACTTCCACTGATTTAAATTATCTCTTCCTCTAAAAATGACTCCCTTTCTATCAACCATAGTGATGTTTTTTTGTGGAACACCACTCTTTTTAAACAAGTTAGTACAAGCCATCGCAGATGCTCCAGCACCATTTACTACTATTTTAATCTTATCCAAGGCCTTTTTAGTAATATCAAGTGCATTAATAAGTGCCGCGGTCGTTATTATGGCTGTACCATGTTGGTCATCGTGAAAAACAGGTATATCTAAAATTTCTTTTAATTTATCCTCAATAATAAAACAATCTGGAGCAGCAATATCCTCAAGATTTATTCCACCAAAACTTGGAGCAAAATTTTTGATACTGTTTATAATCTCATTGGGATCTGCAGACTCAATTTCTAAATCAATAGAATCAATGTCAGCAAATCTTTTAAATAAAACAGCCTTCCCCTCCATTACTGGCTTTGAAGCTAAAGCACCTAAATTTCCCATACCTAGAATCGCAGATCCATTACTAATTACTGCAACAAGGTTACCTTTACTAGTATAATCAAAAGCAGCCTCTGGGTTATTGCTAATAGCTCGTACCGGAGCGGCTACACCAGGTGAGTACGCAAGTGCAAGATCTCTTTTTGTTGTCATATTCTTAGAAGATGAAATTTCAATTTTTCCTGGTTTATTTTGGCTATGAAAATCTAAAGCTTCTTTATCAGTGTAATGATCAATTTTTGTTTTTTTCATTTATGTTAATTAGGTGTACAAATGGGGTAAAATTAAGACTAATATGATTTATGAATTTAGTTAAGTCAACAGGGACTTTTGGTTTTTATACTATAATCAGCAGATTACTTGGTTATTTAAGGGATGTATTGATCGCCATTTTTCTTGGCACTAGTATTCTTGCAGATGTTTTTTTTGTAGCTTTCAGAATACCAAATACCTTCAGAAGATTATTTGCTGAGGGAACATTTAATGCCGCATTTGTGCCAAGCTATTCTTCAGAATTAGTAAATAATAAATCAAAATCTAATATTTTTGCTAATGAGATTTTTAACTTATTATTCTTAGGTTTATTTTTTTTAGTATTGTTAGCTGAAATTTTTATGCCAGCTTTCGTAAGCCTGATAGCACCTGGATTTGTTGAAAATTCTGAAAAAATTGAGCTAGCGATAGATTTAACAAGAATAACTTTCCCTTTCTTGATGTTTGTAAGCTTATCTTCTTTCTTTGGTGCGATACTAAATTCTCATAATAAATTCGCAGCAGCTTCAGCAGCACCAATAATTTTAAATTTAATTTTAATTGGAATTTTATTTTTTTCTAAATATTTAGACGATGAGTTAATTTATTATTTATCTTATGGTGTTTCTATAGCTGGATTTTTGCAATTAGTTTTTTTGTATAAATTTGTAAAAAATTTTTATTCACTAAGTTTTAATTTTAAATTTAAGATTAACTCAAAAGTAAAACTTTTCTTTAAAAAACTTTTGCCAAGTATTTTTTCTTCTGGCGTTACACAAATCAATATTCTTGTAGGTACTATAATTGCGTCATTCCAAACTAGTGCAGTATCATATTTGTATTATGCGGATAGAATTTACCAAATAAATTTGGCGATTGCAGGAATAGCTATTGGCGTTGTTGTTTTACCGCAACTTTCAAAACACGTTTATTTAAAAAAAAAAACAAAAATTTTACAAATTCAAAATAAAGCTTTGGAATTGAGTATGTTTTTGAGTTTACCAGCATCTATAGCTTTGTTAATTGGCTCAGAAGAAATTATCTCTGCATTATTTGGGTACGGTTCATTTGATGAAGTAGCTGTAAACAATTCTGCAAAAGCTCTTTATTACTTTGGTTTTGGTCTCCCGGCTTTTGCATTAATCAAAGTTTTTTCAACTTTTTTCTTTGCTAACAATGATACTAAAACACCATTTTATATTTCTCTTATATCTGTTTTTTTAAATATACTTATAAGTCTCTATTATTTTAAAAGTGTTGGTTTTATAATAATTCCAATAGCAACATCGATTTCATCATGGTT
>CACDSX010000044.1 GCA_902555655.1 uncultured Pelagibacteraceae bacterium
TTATATTTTTTAAATTTTTCAGAGTCTACGTTAATTATATCCGTACTCTTAAAATTATTTTTAATTTTTTTAAGAGTTTTATTTGTTATTTTTTGAAATTTAATACTACTTGTATAGAGATCGCATGCTATTTTCATATAAAATCTTAGGTAATTTATTTTTTTTTAATTTCTTTAATCAGAGCATTCCAAGACATCTTTCCTACTGGTCCAAATTGAGAGTGTTGAGATGAAGTTTTCAATGCTATTTTATTTTTTACGAGGTTGTAATCATATCCAGAGTTCATTACTTTTAGTTGAATTTCACAACATTTTTCAAAATGAAAAGTTAAGTGCTGTAATTCTTCTAAACTGTCTGCTATTATAATATTACCATGATTTTTCAAGACTATTAATTTAGTTTTTTTGTCTACAACTTTAGCAACTTCTTTTCCTATTTTTTCATCTAATACCATTGCAGAGTAATTAACATATTTTACTTTCTTAAAAAAACGCATACTTGATTGATTAAGTTTTTCGATAAAACCTTTCTTTAAAGTAGATATTGCAACAGCATTTATAGAATGAGAATGTAAAATAGCTTTAGGTTTTGCTTTCGACATATGTAGAAATCTATGTATTTGATATCCTGCTTTATTAACTTTTTTTAAAATTTCCTTTCTATTTTCATTTAGATTTACTTGAATCAAATTTTTTTCATTAATTTGTGAAAATAAATATTTATGTTGATTTGTGTAAAAACTTTTTCCGTCATTTGATAATACTGAAACGTGATTAGCTGTTAGATCACTAATTCCATTAACTGCTAGAATCTTATAAAAATTTATAAGTTTCCTTTTAATATTTATATTTTTTCTAACTTTCATACTCCGCTCTTGAAAATCTTTGTAAGAATAATGGGTTTTTCAATTTTAGCATTTCAATTTTCATTTCTTGAGTGTCTTTTTTTAAAGAATTGAAAAAAAATAATGAACCTAAACCATAAAGTGTATTAAAAAATATTTTTGAGTTTTTGTCATAACCAAGCTGTGAACTTTTAGACTTATATTTACCTTTTCTAGACTCCCAAATATTAGTATCAACTTCATAAGCAAAAGTAGAGATTTCAATATTTTTTTTTGTAAGAGTGGTCAATAATTTTGAAATAAAATTTTTTGGCCTAATTATATAGTCAAGATTAAAATACATCAAATAATCAATATCAAAACCCTTAAATTTTGAATATACCATCTTAATCAAATCAATAATTTTTTGCTTTTTATTTTTTTTGTTTCTATTTATGAAAATAAACTTATTTGAATTAGTTTTATTAATTTTTTTTTTAAGCTTTGCATCAACTAAAATAATAATTTTTTTAATATTTATATTATTTTTTAAATCTTTTATTAATTTTAAATTTTTTTTGAAGAAAAGTTTTTCATCTTTAACCAGAGTACTCCCAACAACAAAAGCATAAATATTTTGTTTTTCAGGCTTAAGAACATCAGGAACTAAATTATCCTCCTCGATAGATTTCATAATTTTAACAACACCATTAAGCCTTTTTTCCTTATTTGAGTGATGTAAACCATGATGATGATAAACACTGGCCTTAGGTTGATATACAATTTGATATCCTTTTTTTAATGAAAGAATATTTTTGGACCATATTCTATCTTCCATATTGGTAGCTTTTTCACTAAAGGGGTATTTTTTTAGAATTTTTCGTTTTAGAGCTGAATTTGCATTATGAAAAAAATAATCTACTTTTTGTATTCTTTTTTCTTGGCCAAATATTAGTTTAAGATCTCTGTAATCTTGAGAATTTGTTGTAAACATTGGAATTTGTTTTCCGTATACCGCGATAGTTTTTGGATTTTTTAAAGGTTTAATCAAATTTTTTAACCAATCTTTTTTTTCTGGTAAACAGTGAGCAGACAAACAGACTATATATTTTGTTTTTTTATAATGATTAATACCCATATTGATCGCTTTTCCTGGTAAAAATTTTTTAATCTTTAAAAATTCAATTTTTTTTTCCTTTAAAATATCAATAGTTCTATCTTTGCTATTGTTATCAATTACCAAAATTTTAAAATTTTGGTAAGTCTGAATTTCCAAACTTTTTATTAAAGGTTTAATCCATCTATCTTCATTTTTTGTACGAATAATTATTAATGTTTCGGTCATTTTAG